>JADJXJ010000003.1:600000-954590 GCA_016715945.1 Bacteroidota bacterium | reverse complement strand
GGGGCAACAAGTGGGCCGGCGTGAACGTGCAGCTCAACACCCTGCAGAACTACACCTACAACAGCGGAGCCGACAACAGCATCACCCTGAACGCTAACAGCTGGTACACCGTGAACTGGGAAGACAAGGGCTACGCCAGCAGCCGGGCCATCTTCATGGAAACCGAAGCCGAACCGGTGCACATCCAGGCCTTGTCGGTGCCATCGAACGTCGTAGCCGGCCAGCCCGCCACCGTGGACATCCTGCTCAGCGGCAACCCTTCGCCCTCCGAAAAGCTCTTCCTGCGCTACACCAACAATGCCTGGGCCAGCTCGCACCTGTTGCCTGTGCAGCTCACCGGCAGCATGGGTACGGTGGAGATCCCCGGACAGGCCGAAGGCGTCACCGTGCGCTACTACGCCTTCAGCAGCACCGTGAACAATCCCACCCCGGAATACGACCTGCACACCATACGCTTCAACAACAACGGCGGCAACTTCTACAGTTATACCGTGGGGGGCACGCCCCAGCCGGAGATCACCTTTGCCAACCTGCAATGGCCGCCCTCGGGCATCATCAATCCGGGGAATGCCTTTGTGGTGTACGGACGCGTGTTTGCCGAAGGACTTACCAACCTGCCCGGCGCTGCGCCTGGCCTGCAGGCCGAGCTGGGTATCAGCAACGCCAACAACGACCCCTCAGGCTGGACCAACTGGCTGCCAATGAGTTACCACCTGGATGTGGACGGACAGGACATATACCTCCTCGACCTTGGCGCAGCATGGACAAGCACCGGCACCTGGTACTACGCCACACGCTACCGCATCGGCAACCAGGCCTGGGTATATGGAGGATACAGCCCGGCAGGCGGCGGCTTCTGGAATGGCACCACCCACAGCTCGGGCCAGCTCATCATCACCAACAACCCCACCTCCTGGCCGGTGACCTTTACCCTGACCGACGGCACCTGCACCCTGAACAATGTGAAGTTTAAAGGCAGCATGACCAACTGGGAAACCCTGCCCATGACACAAAACGGCAACCAGTGGACCATCACACTCAACCTCAGTCCCGGCAGCTACGAATGGGGCGCCATCGAAGACAACGGCACACCCTACGGCATCTGGCTCATCGAAGGCCCCAACCTGCAAGTAAGCGTGGACGTGGATGGCAATGTGAGCGGAACGACAAGCTACACGAGCATGGTGGTGGGCCTGCCGGAAACCGAAAAACCAACGATCAGGGTGTATCCGAATCCGGCAAAGGATTATGTGGTGATAGAGGGGGCCGGAGGATCATTAATAAGTATTTATAATCTCGATGGTCGTCTGTTAATTGCTGAACAATTACTAAATCACAAACAAACGTTTTATCTAAGTACGTTATCTGCAGGGATATACATCTTGTATGCCTCATCTGATCAACGGTTTGTATTTAAACGATTGATTATAAGGTAAATATATGATTTTATAATTTAAAAATTAAATTATACTGATTATTTGGAGTCAAGTTATTAAGAAGTAAACCAACAAATAACACTGCAAAAAATGAAAAATTTATTACTAACAACAATTCTCGTAACATTGTTACTTCCTTTGTTTTGTCAGCAGACTGTTTACTGGCGAGATCAGGCCTCTAACGGTAATTGGGCAAATACGATAGAAAGTAATATCAATAATTGGTGGCGTCAGGGAGATGGTTGGGATGTCAGACGGCCAGACTTAGCTAGTGGACAATGGTCACCCGATGGTACAAAATCTTACAATATTATCATTTTTTCCAATGCACATGAATTAACCACCACCGTTAACGGCAACATTGGCGGTACAAAATACTATGTACACCGTTTAGAACTCCGTAACAGCTCTAATCGTACATTTAACAATAGCGACAATGGCTACTTATCAATGGGTGGTGGTAGCTCAAATGCCAAGATTGAAGCCATAAGCGGAGAAGGAACCGGAAGCTATACATTCAATGTCCCCATTACATACGAAAAAGTAACTGAGCTTAATCCTGTTGGAGGAGATTTAATATTTAACTCTCTAATTACCAATAATTCATACAATACCCTTGTTTATGGAAACAGTACTCAATCATTAACCATTGCAGGAGGACTCTCAGGGACTGGTGGACTATTGGTTAAAAACATTACCACGGTAATCATTTCTACTGATGCTGATTATTCTGGTGCAACAATTGTTGAGGCTGGCACACTTGAACTTCGGGGAAGTATTTCGTCAAGCAACGTAACTGTTCATAATGGTGCTACACTGCGCATCAATGGATCAAATATTTCCGTGGCTTCTTTAACCATCGAAACAGGAGGTTCTGTGGTGATTGAACCAGGCAAATCCCTCACCGTCTCCGGCACCCTCACCAACAATGCATTCAGCAGCGATTTGGTAATCAAATCCAACGCCTCCGGCACCGGCTCGCTCATCCACAGCACAAGCGGGGTGAGCGCCACGGTGGAGAGGTATTTTCCACAAACTTCCCAGGCATGGCATTTTTTGTCAGCACCCGTTGGTGGCTCAATCAGCTCCAGTGCGTTTGTTCCAGGAACTTCAGATGACTTTTACGCTTGGCACGAACCCTCGCCGGGCACATGGGTGAATTACAAAAACACGACCGTGAGTCCCACCTTCCCCGATGTGAATGGCAGCAATTTTGTTGCCGGACAGGGTTATCTGGTGGCTTACACCGGGTCAGGCCCAACAAAAAATTTCAGTGGAACACTCAACCAGGGTAATGTGAGCATCCAGCTGAAGAACAGCAGCGGAAGTAAATCGTGGACATATGAGAGTGGATGGAATCTGTTGGGCAATCCCTACCCATCAGGTATTGATTGGAATTCAGTCGACAGGTCTTTGTTTGATGATAATTACGCCTATGCTTACAATCCGAACAAATCCGGGGGTGAAGGATATGAAACCATTAACGGAGGATCATCCGGTGCGTATATTGCACCGCATCAGGGATTTTTTGTGAAGGCCAAAACCACGTCAAATAATCAGAATTTTACCTTTACAAATTCCATCAGGGTGCATGGCGGCACTTATTTTAAAAGCTCCCAAAACGTGGACAAAATAAGCATAAGACTTGCAGCATATGACTATTTCGATGAAACAGAGATAAGGTTACTCGAAGGTTCTCAATTGGAACGCGATCGGCAAGACGCCTTAAAGCTCTTCAGTTTCAACAACCAGGTGCCGCAGCTTTATAGCTTCTCTTCCGACAGTGTTATGCTTGCAGTAAACAGCATTCCAGAGTTTTACAATGATTTAGAAATTCCCCTGGGATTCAAAGCGCCTGTTAGTGGTGTCATGACATTAAGTCTGCAGGATACGCAAGGAAAATTCAACAACTACTCCTGGCGCCTGATTGACAAGCTCACCAATGTAGTTTGGAATCTAAGTCAGCAACCTTATATTTTCACAACATCACAAGGATCGGACAACGAGCGGTTTGCGCTAAAACTTGGCATTGTTGGAATAAATGAAAACCCTGAGGACGCCACGAAACTTCAAGCCGCCATGCACAACGGCCAGCTATGGGTAAACAATCCCTCGGCCAACAGCCTGCTGCGCATCCACGACCTGAGCGGTCGCCTGCTGCAGCAGATGCGCCTCACCGAGGCCGGTCTGCAACAACTGAACACCCACCTCAAAGCAGGGGCCTACATCCTCCACCTGCAGGGCAGCAACCAGACGCTGAGCGCCAAGGTCATCAATCGTTAAACCAAAGCAAGAAAGGGACAACACCATGAATACCTACCTCAAAAAACTCGCACTCGCAGCCATCTTTAGCCTTGCCGCTTCCACCCTCATCGCTCAGGGGCCGCCACCTCCACCAGCCGGAGGACACGGTCAAAGCACCAACCAGCCAGCCGGAGGCGGCGCACCCATCGAAGGTGGCATAGGCATACTCCTTGCCCTGGGCGCTGCCTATGGCGCACGCAAGGTGTACAAACACTGGCACAGCGACGGGCAAGAATAGCGCCAGCTGCTTTTCGAAAAAAAATCCGGCTTCGTAAGGAGCGGGATTTTTTTTTTGGATTCAAGGATTCAAGATTCCAAGATTCAAGATTCAAGATTCCAAGATTCAAGTATTTTTGGTTCTACACTTTGGGGTTCAAAATCCCTGCGATCTCGGTGTCTTCAAATGCGCGCTTTGCGTGATGGAAAATTAATCTCACTCAAGAGGAGTTCACGCAAAGACCGCAAAGAGAATCCAAGCAAAGGACGCAAAGGGGATCTGGCTTAACTTACACATTAATTAAATCTGTGACCATCAGTTCAATCTGAGTCATCAGTGTGCTATCAACAATGGAACGCTGATAACACTGATCTGGCTGATTTCCGCTGTTTTTTATCTGTGACCATCAGCTCAATCTGCGTCATCTGTGTTCCATCCTCAAATAATGGAACGCTGATCCCGTCTAAGGCCGGGACACGGTGACACTGATCTGGATGATTTTCGCTGTTTCTTATCTGTGGCCATCTGTTCAATCTGCGTCATCTGTGTGCTATAAACAATGGAACGCTGATAACACTGATCTGGCTGATTTCCGCTGTTTTTATCTGTGACCATCTGCTCAATCTGCGTCATCTGTGTTCCATCCTCAAATAATGGAACGCTGATGACACTGATTTTGCTGATTAGCGCGGATACAATCATTACAACTACCGATGTCTCGTCCTGAAATAGGTTGACAAAAAATCAACTTAAATTAGGACAAGAAAAGATGAAAAAGTACGATCAAAAATTAAAGGAACGGGTAATAGCAGATTACCTGTCGGGCGGTGGCACTTACCGCCATTTGCAAGCCAAGTATGGCATCAGTTTCCAAATCATACATCAATGGGTTCAGGATTTTAAGGGCAAGGGCACCAATCTCTGAAGCCGTCCAAACAAGCGGATGTAAAGCCTATGGAGGATTTACCTAAGGAGGTAAAGCTATTGCAGCATGAACTGCGGCAGGCAAGGCTTTACAACAAGCTGTTGGAGGCGTTGGTGGATATTGGCAAGGAGCAATACGGCATTGACCTGCGAAAAAGCATGGCACCAAGCAGTCTTGGAAAGTGGAGCAGCAGGAGCCTGACCGGGTAACCGGTTTGTGTTGCTCATTGCTTGGTTACAGCAGGCAAGCCTATTATCAGTACCAAAACAACAGGAAAAGAAGGCGTTTCAAGCGGAACTGATTGTGCAGGAAGTGCTTCGCCACCGAAAGCTGCAAAAGCGAATTGGAGGCAGGAAACTCTTTTTGGTATGATGGATAGTTTCCTCCAGCAACACACCATCGGTATGGGCAGAGATGCCTTCTTTGATGTGTTGCGGGAGTATGGTTTGCTGGTTCGCGTTCGCAGAAGGAAAGCCAAAACCACTGATAGCGACCACCCTTACCGAAAGTATCCCAACCTGATAAAAGAGTTCATTCCCATTGCTGCCAACCAACTGTGGGTGTGTGATATCACCTACATTGTTATTGGCGATGGCTTGGCTATCTGAGCTTGATTACAGATGCCTTCAGTCGAAAGATTGTGGGATTTTGCCTTCATAAAACCCTATCGGCAAAAGGCACTACTTTGGCACTGAAACAGGCACTGAAAAACAATCCAAACACCAAAGGTTTAATCCACCACAGCGATAGAGGCGTGCAATACTGCTGCCATGAGTATGTGGAAATACTGAAAAAAACCGCATCAAAATATCCATGACTGAGAATGGCGACCCGCTGCAAAACGCCATTGCCGAAAGGGGTAAACGGCATACTGAAAACAGAATTGCTGGAAGAAAAGCTCATCCTTTGCACATGCTCAAGAAGCGGTAGCATTGCCAGCACCTACAACCATCTTCGCCCACACAGCAGCATGGGCAACCTAACGCCTTTTGAGGCTCATTCCCTCAACAATGGTACAATGCCAAAACGCTTGTGGAAGAACTATTATCAACCCTAAACAAAGGCAAGTGGATATGGAACGCTGATAACACTGATTTGGCTGATTTCCGCTGTTTTTATCTGTGACCATCAGCTAAATCTGCGTCATCTGTGTTCCATCCTCAAATAATGGAACGCTGATCCCGTCTAAGGCCGACACGGTGACACTATTATTTTTCGCTGTTTCTTATCTGTGGCCATCTGTTCAATCTGCGTCATCTGTGTGCTATAAACAATGGAACGCTGATAAAACTGATCTGCTGATTTCCGCTGTTTTTATCTGTGACCATCTGCTCAATCTGCGTCATCTGTGTTCCATCCTCAAATAATGGAACGCTGATGACACTGATTTTGCTGATTAGCGCGGATACAATCATTACAACTACCGATAACCATGACAACCACCGACAACAATGACAACAACGACAACCATGACAACCACCGTCCACCTCCCGTAACCCGCAACTCGTACCTCACTTCCCGCCACCCTCGAATCTTTGAATTTTGAATCCGAAATCTTTGAATTCCTGGCCGAGGATGCTTCGAGGTTTGGGTAGTCAGGGGCAATTGTTGAATTTATAATGGTTTGCAGATGTTCGGATCAGAAATGATGTAAATTCATATCCTACGATTGACGAACATCTGGAGAAATGCTATTTTTTTCAGGACGATAGCTGCTGATTGGGTCAATGTCTCCTGAA
This sequence comes from Bacteroidota bacterium, assembly GCA_016715945.1. Classification (NCBI taxonomy): domain Bacteria; kingdom Pseudomonadati; phylum Bacteroidota; species Bacteroidota bacterium. Next base: position 947,969 of record JADJXJ010000003.1, on the reverse strand, counting down.
ATTTGGCCCGGGTATGCTATGCCTTAATTTTTTGAAAATAAAACCCGACAATTATCCAACATAATATCGGGGAAATTATTTAATTTGTACCAGGAAGACCTTCAGCCTCAACCGCCAGAACTATCCAAAACTCCCTGCCTCTACTTTGCTTCAAGCAGCCATTGACCATGAAAAAGCGTTACCCCCTTCTGCTTGTTTTGTGCTTTTTTTGCAGTGTTAACCTGCTCAGGGCAACCAATTATTACGTTTCACCCGGCGGCAGCGACGCAACCGGCAACGGCACCATTGGCAATCCCTACAAATCGCTGGATAAGGCATGTCAATACGTTGCGGCAGGCGATACCATTTTCATGCGCGGAGGTATCTACAGCGGCAGCATCCAAAGCATCAATGCCACCAGCAACGGCACTTCCTCCGCTCCTATTGTGATAAAAAACTATCCTGGCGAAGAACCCATCATCGACGGTACCGGGCTGAACATTTCGTCCACAACCAGCCTGCTGATGATTGCCAAATGGCAGGTTGCTCATATGGAATACTTTGTGGTGGAAGGCATTACCGTAAGGAATTCGGCCGGACGAGGAATCGGTTTTTACCGCACCACCCATCTGACCATCAGAAACTGCAAGGTGTACAACACCTGGGAACGCGGTATCGGGGGCTTCGGCTACCACACCACCATCGAAGGTAATGAAGTGTTCCATTGCGGTCTGATGAACGAAAACGGCAGTATGGGCAGCAGTGGTTGGCCTATCATGATCCGTCTGACAACAGATTATGAAAACGGCGATCGCTCGGAACATGCCACCATCCGCAACAACTATGTGTATGAAAGCTGGGGCGAGGGTATTGCCCCGGGTGAAAAGTCGTACAACATTGTGATTGAAAACAACACCATCCGGGATGTTTTCAGCGTGGGAATTTATTGCGAAAAGGCCAATTACGTAACGATCCGCAATAACTACATCTACTCCACCGATCCGGCATATTACCGCAACGGGCGTCCGGCCACCGGTGTGCTGCTGGCCAACGAGTCACCTATGAGCGGTTACCCCACAGTAAGCCATATCACCATATACAACAACCTGATGGCCAAATGCGGTAAAGGGGTGAGTTTCTGGTTTGATGCATCCAATACATCCACAGCCAATACTTATGATAATATTACCGTTGCCTACAACACCATTGTGGAGACCACCTACCGCGCCATCGCTTTTGATGATGTCCCGGCAGGTTATACCCAACCCTCGGCCTGCATCCTTCAGAACAACATCATCGAAAACGGCAGCCACAGCAACTACATTGACGATATCAGCGCCTGGACGGTATCGCACAACTGCTGGGTAAACGGCGTGCCCTCTTTCGATCAGTCTTCGGGCAGTTTTCAGGGGCAGCCACATTTTATCCATCCTGTGGTCAACGGAGGAGTGGACGGATACCGGCTCAGTGGGCCATCTGAATGTGCGGGCAGAGGCACACCGGTAAGCGGCATTACTACCGACTATTGGGGAAAAACACGAGGCAGCAATCAATCGGTAGGCCTGCACGAACCGTCTTACTACTTTGTGGATGGTGGTGTAGCTACTTCAGGAAACGGGAGAAGCTGGGCCACTGCCTGGAAAACCATCGCCGAAGCCTACAACTACAGCCTGCAGCCCGGCGACTGGGTATGGATAAAAAATGGCACCTATGCATCAGGGCTTTATCCTAACCATTCGGGAGCAGAAATAGTTTCATTGAAAACCGGAGTGGAGATCAGCAACAACAAAATCATCTTTCCGGCAGGGACTGATCTTTCGGATGTAAACATAGCCACCTATCCGGGTCAGTATTTCGTATATGTGTACCGAAGCTGGAAATCGAACAACGGCGTGTATCCGATCACCGAGGTAAACGTTGCGGAGCGGTATGTTAAGGTAGCCAATGCTTCGTTGCTTGACGAAACGGGTGTGGCCGGCGATGCCAGATTCCTGAGCGCCTCCATCGGAAGGCCTGTGGTTTACAAAAACGGAGCGGTTGACCCGGAAAATGACCGCGTAGTGCTCGATGTTTCCTCAACCAATATCAATACCGTGGCTTACATCCAGAACAAAAACTATCTGATGGTTGACGGGATAGACCTTACAGGATCGAAGAACTACGGCGGTTGGCACATGCTGAGCTCCAGCCACAATGTGGTGATGAACAGCAGGGTGTACAACATGGGAACGGTGTCGCAGGCAAATGCGCCGGGAATACTCATCGAAGGGAACACATCCACCGGCGAGGCCAAATATAACATCATCCTCAACAATGTCATTTACAACACACCGCACGAAGGAGTTTACGTCGGCAAAGGCGGCGGCACTGCCAATCAAAACAAAGCCAACTACAATCATGTGATCGGCAACCGCATCTACACCCAGGGTAGCGCCGGAAACGCCAAGATGGAAAATGCCATCGATTTCAAGGAATACAATGTGGGTAATGTGGCCGAACGAAATGTGATAGGGCCTTATAAACTTTCGACCACCTGGAATGGCGCCATTGACATCGTTGGTTATGCAACCAATATTTTGGTCTATGGTAATGTTTTTCAAAATGTAATCAGAGGGGATGACAATGGTGAATGGGATTACTATTATGTAATCGGGGTGAATAACAATGCATCGCATAATTACATTTTCAACAATATCATTTACAACGATAACCCAAGCTCGGGGCCTTTTTATGGCATTTCCATCAAATCCACCAATCTTACCAACAGCTACATAGCCCACAACACCATTTATAACCTGCCTTACGGCCTGCTGCTCGATAACAGCGCAGGAAACTCTACCACCATCGCCAACAACATCATTCAATGCAATACCTCTATTACCAACTGGAGCAACGACAATCTGACGCTGCGCAACAACCTTTACCTTACCACGCCGGGTAGTTACTCCTCCGAACCGGGAAGGCAGATTGGCAATGCCCGTTTTTTAGCGCCACAGAACGGCGATTTCAGGGTTTCATTCACCAGCCTGGCAGTGAACAATGGCTACAATGGTCTTCCCAATATGGGTTTCGATTTCAATCTTACAGCCCGTAGCAGCACACCTACCATCGGCGCTTACGAGCTCGATGCCATTGCAACCAATGCATGGACGGGCGCCTCCTCTACGAGCTGGGGTACAACCGGCAACTGGAGCGCCACCGTTGTGCCAGACCAGAATGCTGGTGTGCTTATCCCGGCCAATTGCAGCAATTATCCCGTAATCACCAACCCTGCAAGTAATCCGGTCATCGTCAGCCATCTGACCATCGAAGAGGGTGCCTCGCTGACCTTATCCCATGAGGGGTGCCTGAGTGTTTCCGGTACCTTGAGCAACCAGGCAGGCGCCACCAACCTTGTCCTGCAAAGCAACTCCTCCGGCACAGGCTCGCTCATCCACAACAGCAGCGGGGTGAACGCCACGGTGGAAAGGTATGTGGCTGGAGACTGGTCTGCGTGGAATGCAGGATGGCACTTTATCAGCTCGCCTGTGGCTTCGCAGGCCATCAGCGCCTTCGAAACCACCGGAGCAGGAAATGACTATGACTTTTATGGCTGGCGCGAAAGCGACAAAACCTGGCTCAATTACAAAGCCGGTGACTTCAGCACATGGAACGGTTCCACCAACTTTGTCGTGGGTCGGGGATACATGATCTCTTACGAAGCTAACCAAACCAAATCCTTCAGCGGCAACCTCAATGTGTCGGATGTGAGCTGGAGTGGCCTCTCCTACAACCCCAGCCAGGGCAACGGCTGGCATCTGCTGGGCAATCCCTTTGCTTCGGCCATCCAGTGGAACAAAACTGGTGGCAGCTGGTCACTTAGCAACGTAGCCGGTACAGCCAAGATTTGGAACTCAGGCTCCAAATCCTATTCAGATATTATCACTGACGGCATCATCCCCTCTGCCCAGGGTTTCTTGGTGCAGGTAAGCAACAGCACCAATGGCCTCACCATTCCGGCTTCAGCACGCACCCACAGCAGCACAGCATGGTACAAAAGCACCACCCCCCGCATCCTGCTCAGCGCTTCGCCGGCCGACGGCAGCTCGAAGCAGGAAAGCCAGATCCGCATCGAAGCTGAAGCTACAAACGGATACGACTTCTACCACGACTCGCGCTTCCTCGAAGGCTATGCACCCAAATTCTACAGCATAACCGGAGGCGAGATGCTCAGCACCAATGCCATGCCGCAAGTGCAGAACGGAACAAGCATCCCCTTTGGATTTGTGAAGAACCAGCACAGCAACTTCGTCATCCGCCTCGAGGAAAGTATTCCGGGCGAAACAATCTTCCTCAAAGACCTCAAGCTCAACCTCACCCACAACCTGAGCCAGCAACCCGAATACCTCTTCAGTGCAGCTGAAGGCGACGACCCCAACCGCTTCCTGCTGGTGTTTGGCACAGTGGGACTGGACGAAAAGCCTCAGGCACAGGCCACGCTGCAAGCCGCCATGCACAACGGTCAGCTGTGGGTAAACAATCCCTCGGCCAACAGCCTGCTGCGCATCCACGACCTGAGCGGTCGCCTGCTGCAGCAGATGCGCCTCACCGAGGCCGGTTTGCAACAACTGAGCACCCACCTCAAAGCAGGGGCCTACATCCTCCACGTGCAGGGCAGCAAGCAGACGCTGAGCGCCAAGGTCATCAATCGTTAAACCAAAGTAAGAAAGGGACAACACCATGGATACCTACCTAAAAAAACTCGCACTCGCAGCCATCTTTAGCCTTGCCGCTTCCACCCTCATCGCGCAGGGACCGCCACCTCCACCAGCCGGAGGACACGGTCAAAGCACCAACCAGCCTGCCGGAGGCGGCGCACCCATCGAAGGGGGCATGGGCATCCTGTTGGCCCTGGGCGCTGCCTGGGGCGCACGAAAGGTGTACAAACACTGGCACAGCGACGGGCAAGAATAGCACCAGTTGCTTTTCGAAAAAAAATCCTGCTTCGTGAGGAGCGGGATTTTTTTTGGATTCAAGAATTCAAGATTCCAAGATTCAAGATTCAAGTATTTTTGATTCTACACTTTGGGGTTCAAAATCCCTGCGATCTCGGTGTCTTCAAATGCGCGCTTTGCGTGATGGAAAAATAAATCTCATTCAAGAGGAGTTCACGCAAAGACCACAAAGGAATCCACGAGAGGAACATAAAGGAAATCTGGCTTATCTTACTAATTTAAATCTGTGACCATCTGTCCAATCTGCGTCATCATTGTGCTATCAACAATAGAACGCAGATAACACTGATTTGGCTGATTTGCGCTGTTTTTTATCTGTGACCATCTGTTCAATCTGCGTCATCTGTGTTCTATAAACAATGGAACGCTGATAACACTGATTTGGCTGATTTGCGCTGTTTAATATCTGTGACCATCGGTTCAATTTGCGTCACCATCTTGCGAAACAACAGACTTAAAGAGGAGCAAAAACAGGAAAATTGGATCAGCTTTATGAACGCTTCGGAGAGCTTTATGCTGAAGATTGTGATTGCTAAAGTCAATAATCAGGTATGCAACATAGAACCAACAAACATTCAAAATGAACAACAATGAAGCTCACGCAAGTGAGGGAAAAAAATAGCAATCGTTTCTTATCTCACGCTTATCGGACTGATTGTCGCAATTGTGATGAACATGGACAAGAAATCGGATTTTGCCCGTTTTCATATTCGTCAGATGCTCGGTTTGGTCGTGAGCGGTTTTGCCCTGGCTGTAATAGGTCTGATCCCCATCATCGGATGGCTGGTGAATATATTGGGCATTTTTGTGCTCATCTACATGTGGCTCATGGGCTTAATCAATGCCATCAATGGCAATGAGAAGGTTGTACCCATCCTGGGTGAAAAGTATGACGAATGGTTCAAAAACGTCTGAACCACAGGAGCATTTCCTGCTGTTTGGGGCGATTGGAATTCACACATTCCTAATCCGATACCTTCAATACTTTGGCCGTAAGGCTGATGCCTTCTTTAGCAGCAAACCGCAGCAGGTAAACTCCATTTCCGGTTAATGTTGAGCGGGTCGCCTGGATGTGGCCTGGCTCAAGCACCAGCGCCTCCTGCCAGATGAGGCGCCCCTGAAGGTCGTAGCAGCTCAACTGACCCGTCAGGGCATGCGGATATCCTTCCATACCAATGTGCAACTGACCAGCGGCACCGGTGGATGCACGCAAACGCACACTGGAAGCCAGTTCTTTTGTATTGCCGATGATCCCCAGGTGTTGCCTGAGCAGATCGGTAAACTGGTCGGGGGTCACAAAAACCACATGCGGCCCCACCACCGGGTCGAGCTGAATCTGCTGCATCAGGGTGCGCAGGCGGGGCAGGGTGATGTCGGCCTGGTTGCTGCTTCCAATGGTGAAATTATCCTGTCTGAGGCGCTGGTATCCAGCCAGAAGGAAGTTGGGCCGGGGTTTGCCGTTCAGCTTGCCTGCAATGCGTGCAGCTGCCTGTTGCAGGTTGACCACAGGCGCATAAAAGGTTTCGTCGTTCACGTGGTTGTAAAGCAGTCCGCCGAATTGCTCGTAGGCCTGTTGCGTAAGCAGGCCGGGGTCGAACAGAAAGGTGAGCAGGGCGCCACTTTGTTGCGAAAACTGCGCCAGCCGGCCATAGTGGTAATTGTTGGAAATCAGCACACCGCGGTAGGTCGACTCCCCTGCCCCGTTGTAATGCTTATAGGCATAGATGGCAGGCACATCGAACTTCTGCATCAGGGCCGTGGCTTGCTGCAGGGCATGGGGGCGGATGTCGGGCGGAAACATATCGGCATAGACATAACCCAGCGGATTGGTCACACTCACAAAGCCGTCGCTGCCAGTGGCTGTGCTGTAGTAGTATTGCGCCACAAACGGCATGAGGTCGAACATATGCAGGTTGAACCCCCAGCCCAGGGGCACCTGTCCGCGCAGCACCGAATGCCAGGCGCCGGCCTGAAAACCAAGGTTCCAGTTGCCGGCATCGCCTTCCGAACCCAGAAAGAGCACATAATACTTATCCTCCAGCAGGGTGGTTCCGGGCGTAACTGCCGATGGACGGGTGTATTCGAAATTGCTATCGGCCGGAAATACATGGTGCCACGATATATTGCTCAGCAGGGTTTCGTGAAAACTGCCGCCCCAGGCCGAGATCCACTGCACCAGCGGTTCGGGCCGCATCCATCCGTACACGTGAAAAAGCTGCCCGGGCCTGCGCGTGCGCAGGTATTGCATCACCTGTTCGATGCGTTCGGCTTTGGCATCGCTCAGGGAGTAAAAGTTGAGCGACTCGCTTCCGGCCAGGTTGAGCTGAAACATGCGTTGGCTCACCGCCCAGTCGGTGATTTCGCGCAGGTAGAAACAAGCCGGATTGGTGAAAGGCAGAATGTACTCCAGCGCCCAGTCGAGTATGGCAAAATAGCGCGTCTCCTGATCGGGAAGCGCATTGTTCCAGGGATGCGCGGACAGCTCGAGCCTGGCGCTGATGCGTATGCTGTCGTTGCGCCCGAAATGGTCGCGTATGGTGATGCTGTCGGGCAGGGGCAGTCCGAAGAAATCCGGACTGTCGTGTGGCAGCGGGATGCAGTCGGCCAGCCCGCCTGCCATAGCCGCCACCTCGCCCTGCCAGCGGAAGTTCTGTCCGCTGAAGTTGCAGTATGTCAGCGACTTATCGTAAGTAACCACCCCTTTAATATCGTCGCGGAAACGATCAACCAGGCCCGAAAAGCTGTGCTCGGTAACAAACTGAACACCGGCAGCAGCATAAATATCGCGCCACTGCTCATCGGTTTGATTGTAGCTCCAGGCTTCGTACACATTGAGCAGGTAAAGCCTGGGTTCGTGGCGGTTCACAATGCCGGCCAGGGTCATGGCAGCCAGGCGGTGTTCCAGGGGCTGGCCGGAACCGTTGAACAGCACAGCAGGCTGCGAAAGCGACAGATGACCGGAGAACAACAAGGCGATAATTAACAAAGATAGCTTCATGAAACCGGGTTTGATGCGAAGCTATATATTACCTGGCTTTAAAAAGTAAGAGCTCAGCATTTATCTTTGCTGCAAAAGCGCCTCGATGCCATCATTGAACAGGGTACTTGTGCTTAGCCGCAATTTTTCGTTCTGCGGGCCGCTAATTGCCTCCTTCATCCACAGCTTTCGCCCTGAATTTGAAGTACTTGTATGCACAACGGAAGATGCATTGCCCTTGCCGGATATTACCCGTCAGATGTTGTGGGAGTCTTACCTCGAACAAACACGGTTTAGTTTTCTCCACATGCATGAAGCCATTGCCATGCCCTGGCTTGCGGTGATCGTTGAAGGAAAAGGAATGCCGGTCGTCCTGGAAAACGCAAATGCCGGCCATATCATTGAGCTTGCGCTACCGGCTTATGTTCCTGAACAGGCTGAGGAAGCCCGAAACATACGCGACCGCATTAAAAACGAACTGTTTGTCCTGTTGCGCGACCGGATAAGCGGCTGATCAATGCGGCAAGACAGAAAAAATCCCCGTCCTTCGGTGCGAAAGACGGGGATATATGTCCTGACCTGTCCCTGTCACTTTTCTTACAAGCAGATTGGCCTGGTACATATCAAATCATAATGAATTAAAACATGGAGCAAAACTCATTGACTAAAACCAAACGGTGGTTGACAGATAAGTTTTGAATCTCATCACACAAAAAATAAGCCCAGTCAAACAAGAGTTGAGTTATTTTATCGTAAAAAAATGTCACCGCACTCAAGGGACAAGCAAGTAAGGAGATTTCTCCTCATTTTTCAGCCTACGCTGAAAAATTCGTCGAAATGACAAGCGCCTGAAAATGGGGAAGGGTAAAGGGGGGGGGCGGGCGGCGCTGTGCGCCGCCCCCCCCTTTACCTCCCAAAACCCAGTTTAGCCTGTCATTTCGAGCGACCGGAGCGTAGCGTAGGGAGCGAGAAATCCCCTTGTCTGTTAACGCAAATGCATTTTGAAATACATCGTAGGGAGCGTGACAATGGTCCGCCCTGAAGAAAATCTCTTGTTCGATTACCCTTATTACATAGCAAAAAAATGTCACCGCACTCAAGGGACAATAAAGGAAACATACGCGACCGCATTAAAAACGAACTGTTTGTACTGTTGCGCGACCGGATAAGCGGCTGATCAATGCGGCAAGACAGAAAAAATCCCCGTCCTTCGGTGCGAAAGACGGGGATATCTCTAAACCAAAATCGTTTTGATCAGGCCTCGGCAAGCATTTTGAGCTTGGTTTCGAGCACCTTGAGGTCGTTTTTGGCCTTGTTGATCTTCTTTTCGTATTCCTGTCGCATCAGCTCGCTTTGCTTGCTGGTCGAGAAGAAACCGATGTTGTTTTCCAGGGTCTTGATCTCGTCGCGCAGCTTGGCAATTTTCATGTTGAGCTGGGTGCGTTCGCGGCGGATGCGGTCGGGGGCGTCGGCTTCATTTTTCAGGCTTTCGACCGACTCGCGGATGCGGGTGTGCAGTTTTTCCTGCTCGGTGAGTTTCATGCGGTCGAACAGCTTGTCGATTTCTTTGCGGAATTCGGCATAGATGCTGTCTTTCACCGCGATGGGCACATGGCCGATTTCGGTCCACTGGCGCTGAATGGCTTTCAGGGCGTCGAGGTTGGCGCTGCGGTCGGCGCTCACTTCAAAGTTGCGTACCTTTTCGATGAGTTCCTGTTTTGCCTTGAGGTTTTCCTCTTCGCGTCCGCGCATATTTCCGAAGTGCTCGGCCTTGCGCTCAAAAAACTTGTCGCAGGCAGTGCGGAAACGTTTCCAGATTTTGTCGGAGTCTTTGCGGGGTACGGCCCCAATCTTCTTCCATTCTTCCTGCAGGGCTTTCAGCTGCTCGGTGGTCTTGCGCCATTCGGTGCTTTCCGACAAGGCTTCGGCCTGTACGCACAGGTCGCGTTTGCGGTTGAGGTTTTCGAGCTGCTGGGCTTTCATGCGGTTGAAATACTCCTTCTTCATCTCGAAGAAGTTGTCCATGGCCGTTTTGAAACGTTTCCACACGGCATCGTTCACCTCTTTAGGGGCCGGCCCGATTTGCTTCCACAGCTTAAACAGCTCGCTGATCTCGTCGGTTTTCCTGTTCCACTCGCTGATGCTTTCGGCCGGCTCGCTGGCCAGGTCCTCGGCTTTCACGCAGAGGGCGGCCTTTTCGTCGTAGTTCTTTTGCTGAACCTCCTGGATGCTGGCATAATAAGCGCGTCGGTTGGCATTGATCTTGTCGGTTGCCGTACGGAAACGCTCCCAGATCTCATCCTTCTTGTCCTGTGGCACCGGCCCGATTTCTTTCCACTCTTCGTGGTATTTCTGCAACATTTTGAAGGCCTTGACCACCGACTCCTCAAACACCAGCTCTTCCACCTTCTCGCATAGCTGAATCTTGGCCTCGAGGTTTTTCTTCATGTCGAGGTCGCGCAGCTCGCGGTTGATTTTTACCTTGTCGAAGAACTTTTCAACCAGGAAGTGGTAGCTGTTCCACAGGTTGGTGATTTCGCCGGCAGGCACCTGACCGATGCTGCGCCATTTTTCCTGCAGGGCACGAAACTCGTCGTAGGTCTTTTTGAGCGTTTCCTCCGAATTGATGAGGGTTTTCAGCTCTTCGAGTATGGCCAGCTTGGCCGCCAGGTTTTCCTGCTTTTGTTTTTCAAGCAGTTCGTTGTACCGGGCTTTGTTTTCTTTGTAGGTATTGAAAGCCGCTTTGAAGCGCTGTTCGAGCGGGTCTTCGGTGCGGGCGAAGGCTTCGCGCTCGCCACCTTCGGCAATAAACTGTTCCAGCTCGCGCTCCATGTCTTCTTTGTTGAGTTTCATAAAGAAGACCTTGATGGCGGCCACTTTGTCCTTTATCTTGGTAACGTCCTGTTCCTGAACGGTTTCCTCGAGCAATTCTACCAGTTGGAGCTTGTTGAGTTCGGCAAAATCGTGCGCGCCGGTGTCGTCTTCATCCTCATCCTCATGCGTTTCGAGCTGGATTTCGGCCTGGACTTCGGCTTCAATCTTCGGAGGGGCTTCGGCCTTAGGCGCTGAGGTATCGGCGGTGGCTTCAGCAGGCTGTGGTTCGGCCACTTCTGCTGTGGCCGGGGCAGGCGCCGGGGCTTCTGCTGTTTCGGGCGCTGCTGCTTCCGCAGTTTCAACCATCGGGTGGTTGCTCCGGATCATTTGCACAATTTTTTCTTTTTCTTCCGCTGAAATCAGGACCTTGGCGTCCTGTGCAGGAGTTTGTGTCGCAACTTCAACAGCTTCGGGCTGTGCCGAAGACTCGAGGGGCTGCAATTCCGGAGCCTGGGCAGCTTCGGATGCGGGGTTCAGTTTTTCGGTTTCCATTACACCAGATTATTAAGTGTTTTTACTATTGCCATGTGCCGGTGGCACGCGGCAGGGGTTCATTCACAAAGGCTGCAAAAATAGCAATTATTTAAGATTGAATCTTTTTCGGGCCGGTCCATTTTAGGATGAACTTCCTGGATAATCAGGCCTGTTGCAGGGCCTGGTCTAGGTCGGCAATGATGTCGGCCACATCTTCTATGCCCACCGACAGGCGGATCAGGCCGTCGGTGATGCCGCCGGCCAGCCTGGCTTCCGGGCTCAGCCTGGAGTGGGTCATGCTTGCCGGATGCTGGATGAGGGTTTCGATGCCCCCGAGCGACACGGCCAGCAGGGCCAGTTTCACGTGGTTCATCATCCTTTTTCCGGCTTCGAGGCCGCCAGCCAGCTCAAAACTGATCATGGCGCCGGGGCCTTTCATCTGTTTGCGGCCCATCTCATATTGCGGATGCGAGGGCAAGCCGGGATACAATACCCAGCTCACTTTGGGATGGGCTTCCAGAAAACGGGCAACTTCCATGGCATTTTGCTGTGCTTTTTCGATGCGCAGGCCGAGAGTTTTCAGGCCGCGCCTGGTGAGCCAGGCCTGGTGGGGGTCCATGTTGAAGCCCATGTTCACCATCACCGGCCGCATGCGATCGTAAAGTGTTTTGTCGGCAGCCACAATCATTCCGGCAACGATGTCGGCATGACCGTTGATAAACTTGGTCATTGAGTGCAACACCACATCGGCGCCCAGCGACAGTGGTTTTTGAAGGTACGGACTGCAGAAGGTGTTATCCACGCAAACGGGGATACCATGCCGGTGCGCAATCTCGGCCACAGCAGCTATGTCGGTGATGCCAATTGTAGGATTGGCAGGGGTTTCGAGGTAGATGAGGCTGGTTTCGTGCCGGATGGCGGCTTCCACATTGGCCGGGTTGGTGGCGTCAACAAAACTCGCCGTCACACCAAAACGGGTGAAGAGGCTCTCGACTATGCCCCGCGACGGGCCATAGAGCGCATTGTGGGCCACCAGGTGTTTGCCCTGCCCCAGAAAAGTGAGGTAAACGGTGTTTACGGCTGCCATGCCCGAGCTGACGGCAATGCCGCCATAGCCCTCTTCGAGCCTGGCCACGGCTTGTTCGAGCTCGGCAATGGTGGGGTTGCCGATGCGGGTGTAAATGTATCCCTTGTCTTCGCCGGCAAAACAGCGGCTGCCGTGGTCGGCATCCTCAAAGGCAAAAGTGGAGGTCTGGTAGATGGGCGATACCGCGCTGAGCAGGGCATCCTCGCCTTTGCCGGCATGCACAGCCAGCGAATTGAATCCTAAGTCGTCGTGTGTCATGGGTTGAAGCAAAAAAAGGCACGAAGCGGGGGCTTCCTGCCAGTAATATCTTATCTACAAATGTTTACGTAATTGTATCAAAACGGCCAGAAGTTGTTGTCGTACCACACCTGCTCTTTGAGGTCTTCGTTGAGCTTGTGCAGCAGGTGGTGGTGTCCGCGCTCCCAATCGGCCAGCATGGCATACATGGCCTTTTCGTTGGGGTCGGTCGATTCTTCGGCACGCGAGGCATACACCTCGATGGCGCGGTTTTCGAAGTCGATGGCGGCCGAGATGGCTGCTGCCTCGAAACTGGCTGCCGAAATCTGCTGTTTGATCTGCTCGGTGAGTATGCGTTCTATCTCGGCATCGTCGTGATGCTCAGGTTGTTCGGGCTGAAGAAATGCATGGGTCTTTTCGTAGTGGGCAAACTGTTTCGACAAGAACTCCACATGGGCATCTTCTTCTTCGGCCATCATCTCAAAGATTTTCTTTGCGGCCGGGCTTTGGGTGTTGCGGGCAACCTGGGTGTAGAAGGCCTTACCGCGACGTTCGAGCAGGATGGCTGTCTTCAGAATGTCGAGCGCTTTGTTGGTCTGGTTCATCTTGATCTGTTTTAATGAGCAAATATAAGTTTTTAGCGCGTTCGCCTTTTGGCGCGGGGTCTTTTTTTACATTTGTTATCCATGAATCCACCCACACCTTCCAGGATGCATATCCCTGAAAATCTGATCAAACTGTTTGTAAGCCTCACTGGCCGGCAGCCCGATCATGTGCAGCCGCTTGCCGAGGGAGGCTCGGCACGTCGTTATTTTCGCCTGTCGGCCGATGGACAAAGCTATATCGGCACCTTCAATCCGGTTGTGGCCGAAAACCTGGCTTTCCGGCACTACCTCCATGTGTTCAGGCAATACGGTCTGCCTGTGCCCGAACTGCTGCTGTTCGACAAATCAGCTACCTGTTATCTGCAGCAAGACCTGGGCGATGTGAGCCTGTATAAGCTTGTGCAACAAAATGGCGGCATGCAGCAGGCCCCCGAAAGCCTGATGGCTCATTTCCGGCAGGCGCTGGAGCATCTGTTGCACTTTCAGGTGGAGGCACACAAAAGCATCAACTACAGGAAGTTTGCTTTTGCAGGCAGCCGGTTCGACAAGGCCGCCATCCTCGATGATCTGAATTATTTCAGGTACTATTTTCTCCGGCTGCACCCATCGCTGAGGGTCAACGAGCGCCTGCTGATGCGCGATATGCAGCGTTTTGGGGCCATGTGTGCGGCTGCACCTTCCGGTTTTTTCATGTATCGCGACTTTCAGTCGCGCAACATCATGATTTTCAACGACTCCAACTATTATATTGATTTTCAGGGCGGCAGGCAGGGCGCTTTGCAATACGATGTGGTTTCGCTGCTCTGGCAGGCGATGGCAGGTTTTACGCAAGAACAGCGCGAAACGCTTCTCGATACATACAAAGCCGGGCTGGGCAGCCTGCAGCCCGAGGCCGCCGCAAGTTTCGACACCTACCTGCCGATGTTTGTGCACCTGAGGCAGATGCAGGTGCTCGGGGCCTACGGACTGCGAGGCCTGGTGCAACACAAGGTGCATTTTGTAAAGAGCATTGCTCCGGCCCTTAGGTCGGTGGCCCGCAATCTGCAGCACTATCCCCTGCCCGACAGGCTGCCTCACCTGCAGGCTGCCTTGCAGGGCCTGGAGTCGCTGCATGAGCTATATCCCATGCCGGAACAATCGCCCGAAAAACAGCTCACCGTGGAAGTATTCAGCTTCTCGTACCTGCAAGGGGGTCCTCCGCCCGACCACAGCGGGCATGGGGGCGGCTTTGTGTTCGACTGCCGCGCTTTGCCCAATCCCGGCAAGGAAGAGCGTTACCGGCCCCTCACCGGAAGAGATGCGGAAGTGGCTGAATATCTGAGCCAAAAAGAGGAAGTGCGGCAATTCCTCGAATTCACCGGCCAACTTTCGGAACAAGCCATCAGCAAATACCAGAGGCGCGGATTTACGCACCTGAGCATAGGTTTTGGCTGCACCGGCGGCCGGCACCGGTCGGTCTTCTGCGCTGAAACATTGGTCAGCCAGCTGCAGACAAAATATCCGGAAGTGCGTTTCAACCTGCGCCACCACAACATCAGCCTCTGAAGTGCCATGGGTAAGAAACGCTGCGAAAGCAAGAAAAAAAAGGAAGCGCAGGAAGGAAAATTTATCTGCCGTTCGTGCGGGCTGCAGTCGGACAAAAAGGACAAACTCTGCAAACCCGCCAGGCAATGAGTCACCATCCAAAAACGGCCATGATACTTGCGGCAGGACTGGGCACCCGGCTTGGCAGCCTCACTGCCTCCAAACCCAAAGCGCTGGTCGAAGTCCACGGCCGGAGCCTGCTCGAGATCAACCTCCGCAAACTGGAACGCCTGGGCTACGAACAGGTCATCATCAACACCCACCACCATCACGGGCAAATAGAGGCTTTTGTACGGAATTTCGACAGTGGGTTGCGCATCAGCCTGTCGCATGAACCCGGCCAGCCCCTCGAAACCGGTGGCGGGCTGCTGAAGGCCCTGCCGCTTGTGCCGGAAAATAACCACCTGCTCCTGCATAATGTGGACATCATCACCGATCTGGATGTCAACGCCTTGCACGACACCCTCATCAAGAGAGGCGCAGCTGCCGCGCTTGCCGTAAGTAAGCGCGAAACCTCCCGCATGCTGCTTTTCGACAAAGACGACTGCCTTGCCGGCTGGATCAACCTTCAGACAGGCGAGCAACTGTCGGTGAAAAACCGCCAGCCGGTGAAAACATTTGCTTTTTCGGGTATTTCGTGCATCGACCCGGTTTTCTTAGCCGGCCGGCCTGTGGAACGCATCTCGCTGGTGCAACTCCTGCTCAACATGGCTGATGCACACAACATAGTGGCTGTGAAGGCCGAAGCCTCCTATTGGTTCGACCTGGGCAAAGCCACCCAGCTCGCCGGGATAGAGGCTGCATTGAAAAACATTAACTTTTGAAAATGAGCCTGATAAAAAATATTTCCGGACTGCTGCTTCAACATGCGCCGCACGAGTTGAAAGACATCATGGTGGTATTTCCAAACCGCCGTGCGGGCTTGTTTCTGCGCCGCGAGCTGAGCCAGGCGCTGAAGCAACCGGCCTGGCTGCCCGAAATCCTCTCGCTTGAGGAAGCTTTGTCGCGCTGGAGCGGCTTTGCCCCTGCCGACAACCTGAGCATGATTGTGGAACTGATTCGTTTTCAGCTTGCTGAGGGTGGCCAGACGGGACATGAAGCAGCTGCTTTTGTGGGTTACGCCCGCCAGATGGTTGCCGATTTCGACGAGATTGATCACAGCCTGGCCCCGCCCGAGGCAGTGTTCAGCGCATTGAGCGAAGCCAAGGCCGCCGAAGTGTGGCACCCGGACGGCAGCCCCCTGAGCCATTACGAACAAGCTTACCTGCGCTTCTTCAACTCGCTCATCCATTACTACAGGCACCTTTACAACCGGCTCTCTGCCAATGGCTTGCTGTGGTCAGGAGCCATGGCCCGGCAACTCGCAGTGCTGTCAACGGAGGAATGGGAACGCCTGCTGCCTGATACAACCATCTGGTTTGCAGGCTTTAATGCACTCACCCCTGCCGAGGAAAAAATCATCACCACCCTGCATGGCATGGGCAAAGCCAAACTGTTCTGGGACCTCGACGAATATTACCTGCAGGCAGGGCCACAGGGTCAGCAGCTGGCCGGAACCTTTATGCGGCGGTTCATGAAAAAATATCCCGGTTTGGTGACCGACTGGATTGGCAACACCCTGGCAACCAAGCCCATGAATATAACTGTTATAGCGACCTCAGGTGCGGTGGCGCAAGCCAAAGCCCTGGGCACCATGCTGCGCAACCAGGCATTCGAATCCAACACTACTGAGCAGGCCATCGTGCTGGCCGACGAAAAACTGCTTGAGCCAGTGATCCAGTCGCTGCCGGAAGAAACCGGCGCTTTTAACATCACCATGGGTTATCCCCTGAGTCACACCCCATTGTTCCAACTGGCCGACAACCTGGCCCGCCTTGCTGTGCAGCCGAATTCCGGACAGCAGCAGGCCCTGCCATTGCTCCTGTTGCTCGACGTGCTCACCAGCCCGGCCATCAGCCGCAGCCTGACAGGCGCCACACGCAACGATTTGCTTACCCTTGTCCGACGAATGGCCTCCGACGGAAGCAACCTGGTGTATATCCACAGGCTGGAGCAGCATCTGGCCGACTTATCGGAAGAAACCTCCAGGCTGCTGCATAAGCTGCTCGAAATCAGGTCGTCCACAGCTTCAGCTTTGCCGGGAGCCATTGGCGACTGGCTGCGTGAAGCAGGCTTGCCCGACACAGGCGACGACCTGGCCGCAAACCAGTATTACGAGTTGATGAGGCTGCTCAATCACCTTGCCCTGGCGCTTCAGTCGGCTGGCCTCGAAGCCAGAGAAGCCGTGCCTGTGCTGCTGCGCCAGCTTGGTCAGCAGGCCCGCATCAAGCTGAGCGGCGAACCGTTGAGTGGCTTGCAGGTGATGGGCGTGCTCGAAACACGCAACTTAGCATTCAGACGCGTTCACCTGCTTTCGGCCAACGAAGGCAGCCTGCCCCCTGCAAGCTCCCACGGCTCGCTGATCCCGGCCGACATCCGCCGGGCATTCGGCCTGCCTATGCGTTCGGACAAGGACGCCATTGCCGCGTTTCACTTTTACCAGCTCCTGCAGCATGCCGACGAGCTCGTGTTTTATTACAGCACAGAACCTGATGCCCTGGGTGGTGGCGAGATGAGCCGCTTCCTGTTGCAAATCAGGCACGAGCTGATGAAAATCAACCCCAACATCAGCTGGCACGAAATCGCCTTCCAACCCCCGCTTCCGTCGGGAGCAGCCGGCATCACCATCGAAATACCCAAGAATGAAGCTGTGCTTCAGGCCATTGCGCAAAAAGCCGAAGCTGGAATCTCGCCTTCGGCCTTGAGCCGCTGGTTCAACTGCAGCCTGCAGTTTTACCTGGCCGACATCCTCAACATCCGCGAAAAAACCAGACCAGGCGAACCCCCGGGGCACAATGTCACAGGCACCATCATCCACCGCGCCATCGAATTGATTTACACGCCTTTTATGAACTCGTCGCTCAACGCCAAGGCCTTATCCGAACTAAAACATTCGATTGATCGGGCGGTGGATGAGGCATTTGCCGAAGTCTTGCCCGGTGTTTCCACCGGTTTTGGCCGAAACGCGCTCACCTATGCCATTGTGAAGACCATGGTGAGACGAGCCATTGAGGCAGACGAAGCTACTATTGCCAACTGTAAGGAAATCAAGCTTTTGCAACAGGAAAACCAGTTGGAAGCCACCATTGACGGGCCGGCCGGCACAATCAAAATCAAAGGCTACCCTGACCGCATCGACAAGACAGGCAGCATCGTCAGGGTGATTGACTACAAAACCGGGTCGGTAAAAGAAGATAAGCTGAAGCTCAAAGAACGGGAAGACCTGAAACAACCCGAGAGAAAATATGCCCTGCAGCTGGCATGCTATATGCTGATGACCCGCAAATCGTTGGCTTTCAACTACGAAAATACTTCTGTGGAGGGCTACATTCTGCCGCTCAAACTAAGCAAACCACAGGTTGTTCAGGCACAGCTTCCTTTTGATCCTGACCCGGAAATGGCTGAATTTGAAGAATTTCTGAGCGAGACTTTATCCGAAATGCTCAATCCGGATGTCCCGATTGCGCAAACCATGGACGAAAAACGCTGCAAAAACTGCACTTTCGTGCGCCTGTGCAACCGCGAAGCTATGGTATAAACATTGAATTGTGCCCTGAAACCAATTCTTTTTGCAATAAAAAAATCACGCTATAAGAAATCCTGTACCGTATATTTGTGCATCAAACCAACAAGTTTGCGGTTATGAGCGAGACACCAAAATTCAACATCCTGATTGTTGACGACCGGCCGGAGAATCTTCTTACGCTTGAAGGCATTCTGGAAAATGAGGACCTGAATATCCTGAAGGCACAATCGGGCAATGAAGCGCTTGCCCTGATGCTGGAGCACAACATCGCACTTGTGCTCATGGACGTACAGATGCCCGGCATGGATGGTTTTGAGGTTGCTGAGATTATGCGCAGCAACGAGCGCACAAAATATATCCCCATCATTTTTGTCACTGCCATCAGCAAGCAGCGTCAGCACATCTTCCGGGGATATGAAACAGGTGCGGTGGATTATTTGTACAAACCGCTCGACCTCGAAATCCTTCAGAGCAAAATCAGGGCTTTCATCCAGCTCTTTCAGCATAAAAACGCCCTGGAGGAGACCACCCGCAAACTCGAGAAGACCATCGATGAGCTCAATCAGGCCAAAAAAGCTGCAGAAGAAGCCACCAATGCCAAAAGCGCATTTCTGGCCACCATGAGCCACGAAATACGCACCCCGCTCAATGGCATCATTGGCATGGCCGATCTGGGCCTGATGGACAATACCCTGACGCCTGCCCAGCGCGAACGGCTGCTCGACATCCGCAACTCCGGCGAATCGCTGCTCGAAATCATCAACGAAATCCTCGACATCTCGAAAATTGAAGCCGATAAACTTGAGCTCGAAGAAATAGAGTTTTCGATACGCGAAGTGGTCGAGAAAATTGTCAACCTGCTCTCGGTGAAGATGCAGCAGGAAAACCTCGAGTTTGTGTGCGACATCAGTCCCGACCTGCCCGACATCCTCATTGGCGACCCGCTGCGCATCCGGCAGGTGCTCATCAACCTGATCAGCAATGCCATCAAGTTTACCGAAAGCGGCATGGTGCGCCTGAGCATTAAAATGCTCGACCACGTGGAAGAGCAGGTTAGCATTGAGTTTGCAGTCGAAGACACCGGCATTGGCATCCCCAAAGAAAAGCTGAGCCGCTTGTTCCAGTCGTTTACCCAGGTGGACACTTCCACCACGCGCACCCATGGAGGTACCGGTCTTGGCCTCACCATCAGCCAGAGACTGGTCAATATGATGGGCGGCAACATCACCGTGCAATCGGAGTTTGGCAAAGGAAGCATCTTCTCCTTCAAGCTCAATATGGTGACAGGAGAACAAAAAGAGGAACCCTGGAAGATTGTGCTGAAAAAACCCAATGCCGAATATATCGTGCTGGTACTCGAGGACCATCCCCACTCGGCCCAATCCATCCAGCACCTCCTCTCGGCCTGGGGCATCTCGCACGCCACTACCAAAGATGTGGAAGAAAGCCTCGACCTGCTCGAACAACAAAAGTTCGACATGGTGATGATTGATTATTTCCTCGAAGGCCATCAGGGCGACGAAGTGGCACAGCTCATCCTTCGCCTTTTGCCCGACGAAAAAAAACCTCATATCGTACTGCTGGCACCCAGCAAAGCCTCGGTGGATGTGCTCAGGGTGAAAAAGGAAATTCCTTTTGATTTTCTCACCAAACCCCTGTTGCAGCACAACCTGCGAAAGTATCTGCTGGAACATTTCGGTCCGGAGGAAGCCAGACCCCAGACTGCTGAAGCTCCGGCAGCGTCAGCGGACGCCGTGGCCCCTAAAGCAAAGCTCAATATTCTTGTAGCCGAAGACCAGGTGATCAACCGCAAAATCGTGGTACAGTTGCTTGAAAAGAAAGGATACAACGTCAAGGCCGTCGAAAACGGTCGCGAAGCCTTCGAGCACGCGGTTTCGCAACGTTACGACCTGATTCTCATGGACGTACAGATGCCTGAGATGGACGGTTTCGAAGCCACACAACACATCCGGAATTCCGAAAAAGACAAAAACTACCACACACCTATCGTAGCCATGACGGCCCACGCCATGAAAGGCGACCGTGAAAAATGTCTGGCGGCCGGCATGGATCACTACATCACCAAGCCCATCAATCCGGCCGAATTGTACGAAACTATCGAAAAATTCTCGCGCTGAGTGCCCATGATCAAGTTCAAACAAAAACCGCTGCCGGAAAACCTCGACTACAACACTGCAAGCACCTGGGACAAACTGCGTTACTCGCTCCGCTCGTGGCGATACATTGGCGTGGGCAAGTCGCTTCTGATCTGGTTTCTGGCCATTTCCATCATTCCGCTGGCCTCCATCAGTTTCATCAACTTCCTGAATGCCTACCACGGCCTGACCATCGTGGCCGAAAAGTCGCTCAATGCCACCTCCCAGCTCCGCAAAGCCTACCTCGACACTTTTTTCACTGAGATCATCGAATTTCTTGAGACCAACAGCAAACAGAAAGCCGACATCGAGCTGCTCGTCAATCTTTCGAACGAAGCGTCGAAGTTCGGTTCGCCCAAGGCCTTCGTCAGGTCCGACCGCTGGAGAGCACTCACCGAGCACCACCGCGACGAGTTCAAATATCTAGCCAACAAAAATGGCTTTTACGACATCTACTACATTGATGCACAGGGGAATATCCTCTACTCCCTGCGCGAAGAACAGGATATGGGCGAAAATGTTTTCAGCGGCCCGCTGCAGCAAACCAGGTTTGCCGCCTCTGCGCGCCAGTCGCTCGAAACCGGTCGCACCCTGTTTTCCGACCTCGAGTTTTATGCACCTTCGTACAATAAACTATCCGGCTTTTTTGTGCATCCTGTACGGGTGGACAACGGTAGGGTGATTGGACTGATTGCGTTGCAGGTCACCATGGACCGCATCAACCAGATCATCCGCCAGGAAGCAGGCTATGGCGAAACCGGCCAGGCCTACATTGTGGGCTCCGATGGCCTGCTGCGCACCGCACTGCGCTTTGGCAACCAGGACGAAATCATGAAAAAACGCATCGAAAACCAGAAGGTGAAAGACTGGATGTTTTTTCTGAGCAACCGCAACAATCCCGGGCTGCTGCGCGAAAAAGAACTCGACAAGGAAAAGGTTTCGACCTACGACAGCGACCTCAACGGAAAATATGTGCTGGGCATCTACCGCAACCTCGACCTGCTCGAAAAACTTGGGGCCAACTGGGCGCTTATCGAAGAAATTGAGCACTCCGAAGCCTTTGCCTACGCCCGTAAACTTTCCGACATCGTCAAAATTACGTTCATCATCACCATCGTCCTGGTTTTCTTTACCTCGATTCTGGTCACCCGATGGTTTGTCAACCCCATCAAGCAGCTATCCTCCTGGGCCAAACAAGTGGCTGTGGGTCAGCTGGATACCAAAAACATAAAAGCGCCGAACAACGAGATAGGCGAAATGGTGCAAACCTTCACCAACCTTGTGCAGGCCTTGCAAAAATATGCCAGGGTAGCCCGGTTGATGGCCATAGGCGACTATTCGGAAAAAGTGGATGTGCGCAGCGAAGAAGACGTGCTGGCCAACTCGATGAATACCATGGTGGAAAGCTTTAAGCAGGTAGTGGAGCAGGCCAACCGCATTGCCAAAGGCGACTTCAGTGTGAACATCACGCCACGCAGCGAAAAAGATACGCTCAACATTGCCCTGTTCGAGATGACGCGCATGCTGGCCATCAATGCCGAAGAAAACCGCAACCAGGATTGGCTCAAGACCGGCATCAACCTGCTCGATTCGGCCATGAGCGGCAACCAGACTGTGGAAGAGCTCAGCAGCAAAGTGCTCGAAATGCTTAGCCCTTATGTAGGCGCCCATGCTGCAGCCCTCCATATTCCGGGACAGGAAGCTGGCGTATTCGAATTAAAGTCGGTTTATGGCCTCGGTGCAGACTTTAAAATTAAGCACCAGACCATTCAAACCGGCGTGGGACTGGCAGGCAAGGTAGCCGAGACCTTGCAGGCCTGTGTGGTGAACACCCAGACTGAAGAACCGTTTGAAATCCATACCGGCAGCGGCACCATAAACGCGCGCGAGCTCTACATCATGCCGCTAGTGCATGAAAAACAGGTGGTTGGCCTGCTCGAACTGGCCTCGCTGAACCATTTCGGAGAGTTGCAGAAAAAATTCCTGTCCATGGCATCGGCCAACATCGCCCTGGGAATCCGTACTGCAATGGCCAACGAGAAAGTGCGCGAACTGCTGCGACAGACGCAGGAACAGGCCAACGAACTGGCCGTGCAGCAAGAAGAGTTGCGCCAGATGAATGAAGAATTGCAGGAACAAACCGCAGCCCTGCGCCTGTCGGAAGAAAACCTGCAGGCTCAGCAGGAAGAGCTGCGTGTGACCAACGAAGAACTCGAAGAGCGCACGCGTGCACTGGAACTGCAACGCGAGATACTGAAACAGAAAAACAAAGAGCTCGAGGAAGCACGGGCCGAGATAGAGCGCAAAGCCCGCGACCTGGAACAAGCCTCGCGCTACAAATCGGAGTTCCTGGCCAATATGTCGCACGAGCTGCGCACACCTCTCAACAGCATTTTGGTACTCTCGCAACTACTGGCCGAAAACAAGAAAAACCACCTCGACGCCAAAGAGCTCGAATATGCCCGAACCATCCACAGCTCCGGGGCCGACCTGCTCGAACTCATCAACGAAATACTCGACCTGAGCAAGGTGGAAGCCGGACGCATTGACCTGTTTATCGAAAACCTGTACATCGACGATGTGGCAGAATACATCCGCAAAACCTTCGGCCCACTGGCCGAGAAAAAAGGCCTGGAGCTCTTTGTAAATATTGCTGCCAATGTGCCCAAACAGGTGCGCACCGACCCGCAACGTGTGATGCAGATTCTTAAGAATCTGTTTTCCAACGCCATAAAATTCACCCACAAAGGCAGCGTCTCGCTCAATATCTACCAGCCCGCACCAGGACAGCTCCCCCGACACAGCCTGCTCGACCCTGCCAGCACCATAGCTTTTTCAGTGGCTGATACGGGCATTGGCATAGCCCCCGACAAGCTGGAAGTCATTTTCGAGGCATTCCGCCAGGCCGATGGCACTACCAGCCGAAAATACGGAGGCACCGGTCTCGGACTCAGCATCAGCAAGGCATTCACCGAACTTCTCGGAGGTGAACTTGGCGTGGAAAGCAAGGAAGGACAGGGCACGACATTCACGTTATTCCTGCCCACAGAGTTTTCGCAAAAGGAAAAAGCAAAATCAGAAACTGAAGCTGCCATAGCAGACAAGCCGGCAGAAACCTCACCGGCGCAGCCCGAAAACAATCCTGAACCCGCCCCTGCACCAACAACCAGCAAAGACGGCAACTTCCGCACCGATAATGTGAGCCAGGCCAATGACGACCGCAATTCGATAGGTGAGGGCGACAGGGTGCTGCTGATCATCGAAGACGATCCGCGTTTTGCCTCGCTCTTGAGCGACCTGGCACACGAACACCAGTTTAAAACGCTGGTGGCAGGCGATGGGGAATCGGGATTGCATTTTGCCGATTACTACAAACCCTCGGCCATCATCCTCGACGTGGGTCTGCCGGGCATCGACGGATATGAAGTGATCGACCGGCTGAAGAAAAACCCGCGCACCCGGCACATTCCCGTACATTTTATCTCGGCCTCCGACAAAAGCCTCGAAGCCTTGCGCAAAGGCGCCATAGGCTATCTCCAGAAACCTGTGGACCCCGATTCGCTTCAAAAAGCCTTCGACCGCATCGAGAGCATCGTCTCAGGTCAGCACCGCAGGCTGTTGGTGGTGGAAGATGAAGAACTTACCCGCAAGAGCATCGTCGGACTCATGTCGGGCGAAGATGTGCAGATCGAAGCCGTGGAATCGGGCGAGGAGGCACTGAAACTGCTTCAGACCGAAACCTTCGATTGCCTCATTCTCGACCTTGGGCTCCAGGGTATGAGCGGATTCGAGCTGCTCGACCACATCAAAAAAGACCCTAAGATAAGCCAGCTGCCGGTTGTGGTTTATACCAGCAAAGAACTGAGCAAAGACGAAGACATGATGCTGCAGCGCTATGCCGACAGCATCATCCTCAAGGGCGCCCGCTCGTTTGAACGCCTGCTGGCCGAAACCACCCTGTTCCTGCATCAGGTGCAGGAAAAACTGCCCGAGAAAAAACAGGAAATCCTCCGCAAAATACACGAGCGCGAAGACGTGCTTAGCGGCAAAACCGTGCTGATTGTGGACGACGACATGCGCAATGTATTTGCACTGACCAGCTTGCTCGACAATTACGGCATCAAAACCGTCATAGCCAAAAACGGTCGCGAAGGCATCGAAAAACTCAAAAACAATCCAGGCATCGACCTGGTGCTGATGGACATCATGATGCCCGAGATGGACGGCTACGAAGCCATGCGGCAGATCCGCAAGGATGTGCGCTATCAGCGGCTACCCCTCATCGCCCTGACCGCCAAAGCCATGAAAGACGATCGCGAAAAGGTGATGGCCGCCGGCGCCAACGAATACCTCACCAAACCCTTCGACACCGAAAAGCTGCTGTCGCTGCTAAGGGTATGGCTTTATAAATGATACGCTTGCAACCCGGGATGAGCCAGGCCGAAAACACAAAAGAACAGCATGAACTAT
This sequence comes from Bacteroidota bacterium, assembly GCA_016715945.1. NCBI lineage: Bacteria > Pseudomonadati > Bacteroidota > Bacteroidota bacterium. The sequence goes on along the minus strand of JADJXJ010000003.1, from coordinate 922,907 downwards.
TCAAGCAGGACCTCGAAATCAGGCTCCTGCTCGAGGCCATCGCGCAGGTATATGGCTATGATTTCCGTGGCTACAACCAGGCACATGTGCGCAGGCGCATCCTCAACCGGGTGAACACGCTGGGGCTGAAAAGCGTTTCGCAATTGCAGCACAAACTGCTTCACGAAGAACATTTTATCGAAATCCTGCTCCGCGACCTGTCGATCAATGTCACAGAAATGTTTCGCGATCCGGGCTTCTACAACAGTATGCGAAAAGAAGTGGTGCCCGTGCTCAGAACCTATCCCTATATCAAAGTCTGGCATGCAGGCTGCTCCACAGGCGAAGAAGTTTACAGTTTTGCCATCCTGCTGCAGGAGGAAGGCTTGCTCAACCGGGCACAGATTTATGCCACCGACTTCAATCCCGTTGTGCTCGAAACAGCACGAAAAGGCATCTACCCGGTGAGCCGCATCAAGGAATACACCCAGAACTATCAGGCCTCAGGCGGCCTTTGCTCGTTTTCCGACTATTACATTGCCCGCTACGACTCGGTCATCATGGACCAGAGCCTGAGGAAAAACATTGTTTTCGCCGAACACAACCTGGTCACCGACAATGTGTTTGCCGAGGTACACATCATCATCTGCCGCAATGTCCTGATCTACTTCAACAAAGAATTGCAGAACAGGGTGTTGAAACTTTTCACCGAAAGTCTTGTCAAGGGAGGATTCCTCGGGCTGGGTTCAAAGGAAACCATTATGTTTACCGATGTGGCTGATGCATATATGGTGGTTGATGGCAACGAAAAGATTTACAAAAAGAAAATCCTGCTGGGGATCTGATGGCAAAAATTTCAAAGACCAGATATGCTGCCGTGGCTGTGGGCACATCGGCAGGCGGAATGAAAGCCCTGAAACAGATGATTGAGGCCCTCTCCCCCGCTTTCGGGCTGCCCATGTTTGTGGTTCAGCACCTCAGCCCGCAATCCGACAGCTTCCTGCCCCGCTACCTGAGCCAGTTCACGCATCTTAAGGTCAAAGAAGCTGATCCGAACGAGCCTGTGAAACCAGGACATGTGTACACCGCACCGCCTAACTACCATATGCTCGTGGAGCGCGATCGGAGCATCCTGCTCAGCGTGGACGAAAAAGTCAACTTTGCACGTCCTTCCATCGACGTGATGTTCGAGAGTGCGGCCTGGACCTACCAGCAAAGGCTCATCGGCATTCTGCTTACAGGGGCCAACAACGACGGTGCCAGGGGCATGTGTACCATCAAGTCGCTGGGCGGACTCACCATTGCCCAATCGCCCGATGAAGCAGAGGTGCCGGCCATGCCCGAATCGGCCATCAACCTGGGCTGCGCCTCTATGGTGCTAACCATCAAAGAGATAGCAAGCTTTCTGAATGCGATTGCTGCCTGAACGCGACTTCTGACAGGAAATTGATCCTGGTTGCAGCTAAAGTTCCTCAACCCACTCCAGGTCCACATATACCGGAAGGTGGTCGGCAAAACCACCCAGATATGTCGGTCCCATATAAGTGCGGAAGATTTTATTTCCGAGGTAGCGCTCGTCGTCCTGAAGCAGAAAATCTGAGGCAAAGATGCGGGCGCTGCCGGCCTGGTAACGCAACCCCCGGCCGGGGTTGAGCAGGCCCTGGCTGACGATAACCATATCAAATATTTGCCAGCTGTGCTGGTGTTTCAGGGTGCCCTCATGCCCAAGATGTTTGTTGTGGGCAAAAAGGTTGACCAGGTCGGTGCTGCTGGTGGTCTTGCCTGGAGGGAGCGCCCGCAGGTGCAGCAGCAGGCTTTCGTCGGTCGGGGTGTCGTTAAAATCGCCCATCATCAGCAGCTTGGCTTCGGCATGGCGTGCCAGGATGCTGTCGGCCTGATGCCTGAGCACCGAGGCAGCAAGAAAACGCCGCTCCACCGATTCAATCTGGCCACCGTAGCGCGAAGGCCAGTGGTTCACAAACACATGCAAGGTATCGGCATCGCCCACCAGAAAGGTGGCCCGCAAAATGTCGCGGGTTTTGAAATTCGGATCAGTCTGGTCAACGACCGGAATGGCCCAGCTGCTCAGCAACCTGAGGTGGTCAGGACGATAGATCAGGGCCGCATCAATGCCTCTGCGGTCGGGCGATTCGTAGTGGATGATGCGGTAACGCGCCTGACGCAGGGGCGTGTTCTGGGTGAGCTCGCGCAAAACACGCTCATTTTCCACCTCGCAAAAGCCTATGATATGCGGCAGGTCACCCTCACCAATGGCTACCAGAGTTTTGAAAACATTGTTGCGCTTGGCTGTGAAGCGGCTGTAAGTCCAGCGCTGCTCGCCTTCGGGGGTGAAGGCGTTGTAATCGCGTGTGCTGTCAACTTCCACATCAAAGAAGTTTTCAACATTCCAGAACATCACCCGCATGCTGCGCGGCTGGGCAAATGCCGAAAAGCCCGCAAACAACAAGGCCACCATCGACAGCCCGATGATTTTTCCGCCCGTGATGCGCCACGATTTTGTCATGAAAAAACCAAATTATCCGGTATCCACGCCAAATGTAAGCCATTTTGGGGCTTTTTACTAAGTTTGTCCCTGTAATCACAAAAAACGCCAAAAATGCCTGTCAAAAAAAGTCTTTGTAACTATCTGGATCATAATGTTTTACAAAAAAGTTGAAAAAAAGTCGAAAATTTTAGATGCGATTTTAACATCGAGTGGTACTAATGGGTGAACAAAAAGGAAAATTCAGCGATGATGAGATCCTCAATGGCATCAGGGTACACGATCGGGATGTGCTGGAACACCTTTACAAGGAAGTATTTCCTTTAGTGAGTTCGGTACTTTCCGACGAAGGTTGTACGGATGATGATGTTTGGGATGTATTCCAGGAAACGCTCGGGGCAATTTACAGCAAACTTGTCGCAGGCGATGGTCCGATGAAGCTGAACTCCTCGTTCACAACGTTCTTTGTTGCGGTTAGTAAACATGTCTGGCACAAGCACCTGCGCAGAATGCAGGCGGACAAGCGGTATCATGACGAGCAACGATCGCTGATGAAGACCGTGGAGCTCGACCAAATGGAAGATCACATACGCGACAGCATCCGCCTGAGGCTGATGTGGCGCAACTTTGGCAAACTGAAGCCCGAGTGCCGCCAGCTCATCGAAGGCATCGCCAAAGGACTGGGGGCCTCCGAATTGATGAACTTCAGCCCGCTTAGCTCGCGTCAGGCATTTTACAACAAGCGCCGCATCTGCATCGAGAGATTAATTCAACTAATTAAAAATGATCCAGATTACTTTATTTTCAAAGACTATGAAAAACCTTGACAGAATTGAGCGTTACGTAAACCACGAGATGGACGAAGACGTACTGTGGGAGTTCAAAAAAGAGCTTGAAAATAATCCGCAACTTGCACAGGAGCTTGCAATAGTGCGCGGTTTAAAGCTAACTTCGCAGTCGGCTGACAATCTCAAACTTATGGGTATCATGGAAGAAATCCGACAGCAAAACCAGCCTGCGAAACAACGCAGCCTGGTTAGCCGGCGCACCCTCGCATATGCTGCGAGCCTGCTGCTGCTCGCCACGCTCGGAATCTTGCTTTGGCAAAATGTTTTTTCCAACAGGCATCATCACAAACTATATGCTGCCTATTATCAGCCCGAGCCTGTATCGTTTGCTGTCCGATCGACCACGATGGGAAGCGACCAGCCCGTGATGCTGGGACTGAACTACTTTGAGCAAGGCAACTTTGCCAAAGCCATCGAAAGCTTCAACCAGTCGCCCGGCAATGCCATGGGCAAGCTTTACAACGGGCTGGCCAATATGGAGCTGGGAAATTTCGAACAGGCCATCGCTCAGTTCAAAAGTATATTGGCCGGACAGGACAACCTATTTACCGACCAGGCCGCATGGTACCTGAGCATGTGTTATCTGAAAACAAACAAAACAAAAGAGCTCGAAAGCATGCTCCGCCAGATTGCCTCCGGCCGGAGCATTTATAAGACCAAGGCCCAGAAACTGATGAAAGAGCTGGGAATGCACGAAACCGACTAAAGCGGGCGATAAAGCATAATTTTTTCAGGGCCGGCAACCAATTCAAGCCGGCCTTTTTTATGCCCAAAACTCCAATATGCACCCCGAACGGCACGTCTATTACCTATCGGTATTTTCTTAATTTTGTCACCAAACCATATTTCTGATGGACAAACCACCCCGCCCCTCGCGCAATGAGGTGTTTCTCAACTACAAAATATGGCTATCGGGCATCACCGGGCACGGCAGGGTATCGGCCGAAGCATTCGCGCTGCTCGAACAAACAGCCATCTCCGGTCGCCTGACGCAGGCCGCCGAAGCCCTGGGTATCAGCTACCGCAAAGCATGGGGACTGATCAAAGAAGCAGAGGAGATCCTGGGCTACCCCCTGCTCGACACCCAGCGCGGGGGAAAAGATGGCGGCAACTCGAGCCTGACACCCGCTGCCCTCAAACTGCTCGAAGCCTACCATGCCCTGCAGCAAAAATTTGACCAGCAGGTCGAACAAGCCTATCAGGAATTTCTGGCAAAGATATCCAGTCAATGAACTGTTTATTTTCAATCCGAAAACAACTTCATGCATTAGACATAAATTGCGGCGACCAGACCGTTTAATACACATATCTCTGTAAATCTGCTTGTTAACCAATTTTATCAGCCATTTAAACCCAAAAAAACATATTATCTTATGACCAACCAGACAACGCTTAGCGGACTTTGTCCCAAATGCGACATCCGGCCGGCCCTGGAGAGGCTTGGCATCAAAGCTATGAACCATGGCGCCAGCGATGGCCTGCAGTGGATAGAAACCAGGGGCGAAGAGCTGAAAAGCTTTGCCAGCTGCGATGGCAGGCACATCGCTTCGGTGCGGCAGGCCCAATGGGACGATTATGAAAACATCATGGAGAAAGCGCAGAAAGCCTTTGCATACTGGCGCATGGTACCGGCACCCCGCCGGGGCGAGATTGTGCGGCAAATGGGCGAGGCTTTCCGCCGGCACAAGGAAGACCTCGGACGCCTGGTGAGTTACGAAATGGGTAAAATCTACCAGGAAGGTCTGGGCGAAGTACAGGAAATGATCGACATTGCCGACTTTTCGTTGGGTATCTCGCGGCAGCTTTACGGATTTACCATGCACAGCGAGCGGCCGCGGCACCGCATGTACGAGCAATATCATCCCCTTGGCGTGGTCGGGGTAATCACCGCCTTCAACTTTCCGGTGGCCGTTTGGGCCTGGAACGCCATGATCGCGCTGGTAACCGGCAATGTGGTGGTGTGGAAGCCTTCATCCAAAGTCCCGCTATGTGCCGTGGCCATTCACAACATCATCCGGGAGGTGCTGGTGGCCAATCAGGTGCCGGCGGGCGTGGTTAACCTGGTCATCGGTAGCAGCAAACATATAGGCGACAATTTTCTGGCCGACAAGCGCCTGCCGCTCATCAGCTGCACCGGAAGCGTGGCCGTCGGACGCCGTGTGGCGCGCATTGTGGGCGAACGTCTTGGCAAAAGCCTGCTCGAGCTGGGCGGCAACAATGCCATCATCGTGAGCAACAAAGCCAACCTCGATCTGGCAATCCGCGCCACAGTTTTCGGCGCGGTGGGTACGGCCGGACAAAGGTGCACCACCACCCGCAGACTCATTATCCACGAAGAGATTTACGACACTTTCGTGCAACGGCTCATCAATGCGTACAAACAAGTGAAGATCGGTTGCCCCCTCGACCCTGAAGTGCTGATGGGACCGCTCATCGACCGCAGTGCCGTTGAAGCTTACCTGCATGCCCTGGAGCAACTCGGCAAAGAAGGCGGACGCATTCTCTTTGGTGGCAGGGTACTCGAAGGACCAGGTTATGAATCAGGTTGTTACGTAGAACCTGTGCTGGCCGAAGCCGAAAACCACTTCAAAATTGTACAGGAAGAAACCTTTGCACCCATCCTCTACCTTATGAAGTATAAAACCATTGAGGAAGCCATTGCCATGAACAATGGTGTACCGCAAGGGCTGTCGTCCTCCATCTTCAGTACCGACATCATGGAAACCGAGCAATTTCTCTCGCACGAAGGTTCCGACTGTGGCATTGCCAACGTGAATATCGGGACTTCGGGAGCCGAGATAGGCGGGGCTTTCGGAGGTGAGAAAGAAACCGGAGGCGGGCGCGAGTCGGGCAGCGATGCCTGGAAGTTTTACATGCGCCGGCAGACCAACACCATCAACTGGAGCACCGACCTGCCTTTTGCGCAAGGCATTAAATTTGTAATCTGACAAACCGAACCCATTTAATAAATGACTAATATTCAGGTATTTCGCGAGCAGATCGAAAAAGGCTACGCCTGCAAGGGCGATTATCTGGTGCTGGGTGGAGCCATGATTGACCATCAGGCAGTGGATGGCCTGCAGGTGAAAGCCCCCCTGCGCATGTTCAACAGGCATGGGTTGGTGGCCGGCGCCACAGGAACAGGTAAATCGAAAACCCTGCAGATGATTTCGGAGGGGCTTTCGGACCAGGGTGTATCGGTGCTGCTCATGGACATCAAAGGCGATATGAGCGGGCTGGCCATGCCGGGCAACCCGCATACCCGCATCGAAGAACGCCACCAAAAAATTGGCAAAACATGGCAGCCCTCGGCCTACCCCGTTGAGCTTCTCACCATCTCGCACGAACCAGGCGCCCGCATGCGTGCCACCATCAGCGAGTTCGGGCCGGTTTTGCTGAGCAAGATGCTCGAGCTCAACGACAACCAGCAAGGCCTGGTGGCACTGGCTTTCAAGTTTGCCGACGACCGTGGCCTGCCACTGCTCGACATCAAAGACTTTCGCGCTGTGCTTCAGTATATTGCAGGCGAAGGGAAAGACGAAGTGCAGAAAAACTACGGTTTGGTGAGCAGCGCCTCGGTGGGTGCCGTTATGCGCAAGCTGCTCGAGCTGGAACAACAAGGCGCCGAGCTCTTTTTCGGCGAACCCAGCTTTGAGGTGGACGACCTGGTGCGTCTCGACCCACAAGGCCGCGGCTACATCAACATCCTCCGCCTGGTGGACATTCAGACCAGGCCAAAGCTCTTTTCTACCTTCATGCTAGCCTTGCTGGCTGAGATTTATGAAAAGTATCCTGAAAGGGGCGACGTGGAACGCCCGGAGCTGGTAATCTTCATCGACGAAGCCCACCTGATATTCAACGAGGCTTCCAAGGCCCTGCTCAGCCAGATCGAAACAATCATCAAGCTCATCCGCTCCAAAGGTGTAGGCATCTTTTTCTGCACCCAGGTGCCCTCGGATGTGCCCAATATCATCCTGAGTCAGCTGGGAATGAAGGTGCAACACTCCCTGCGCGCTTTTACTGCCAAAGACCGCAAGGACATCAAACTGGCAGCCGAAAACTACCCCGTCTCGGAGTTTTATAAGACCGATGAACTGCTCACCTCGCTGGGCACAGGAGAAGCCATGGTGAGTGTGCTCAACGAAAAAGGCAATCCCAGTCCGCTGGTGCACTGCCTGATGTGCGCCCCGCAGTCGCGCATGGATGTGCTGAACCCGGATGAGATTCAGCAGTTGTTGCGCCGTAGCCAGCTGGTGTCGAAATACAACACCACCATCGATCGCAACAGTGCATTTGAAATGCTTCAGCGCAAGTTGGAACAGAGTAGCGATCAGGCGCCTTCAGGCACTTCCGGCCGCAGCGGCCCGGGCAGCCAGCGTCGCGAGCCAAGCACCTTTGAAACGGTGATGAAAAGCCCGGTTACCACCACCATCATCCGCGAGGTCACCCGCGGACTGCTGGGGGTGCTGGGCATCAAAACCACCACCCGCCGGACTTCCACACGAAGGCGATAACCTGACGGAGGTCGTTCACTTTGGCCGGAGCGCCTTTAGCTGAAAGCCCTGTGGCAAGCCTTTGGCTCAGATTACTTTTGCCGCCCAAATAGTCGCAATGATCATCCACACCTACGCCGGGGAGCTTGCAGCTTTGCTCGTGGCAGTCTTCTGGACCATTACCGCACTCTCGTTTGAGGTAGCCACCAAACGCATCGGTTCGCTGCCCGTCAACATCAGCAGGCTGCTGTTTGGCTTTTTATTCCTTACGGCATTTACCACCTTAAAACGGGGAATGCCCCTGCCACTCGATGCCGGCAGCCAGCAATGGATATTTCTGAGTCTTTCGGGACTGGTGGGCTTTGTGTTTGGCGATTACTTTCTTTTTGCCAGCTACAGGCTGATCAGCTCACGTATCGCCATGCTCATCATGACTTTTGTGCCTCCGGTCACAGCCTTTCTGGGCTGGATATTTCTTGGCGAACGGATGAGTTTGCAACATCTGGCCGGAATGACGCTGACAGTGTCGGGCATCGCCATCACCATCATCAGCCGGCCCAACGGGGGCAGGATGCAACTTCGCTATCCCGCCAAAGGGATTCTGTTTGCATTTTTCGGCGTACTTGGTCAGGCCGGAGGACTGGTGCTGAGCAAGATAGGCATGCAGGAATACGACCCGTTTGCCTCAACACAGATCCGCATCATCACAGGTTTTGTGGGTTTTCTGGCTATCATTGTTTTCACCGGGCGTACGCAGCAGATTTGGCGCAGCCTCAACGACCGTATAGCACTGGCCGGCATCACCACGGGTTCATTCTTCGGGCCGTTTCTGGGGGTATCGTTCTCCCTTGTGGCCATTCAGCACACCAGCACGGGCATAGCCTCAACCCTGATGGCCATAGTGCCCATCCTCATCATCCCTCCTTCGGCACTCATCATGAAACAGAAGATCCGGCTTTTCGACTACCTGGGCGCAATGATCAGCGTGGCTGGCGTGGTGCTCTTCTTCGTCTGAAAAGTCAGGCGCCGTTAACCGGAAAAAAACATCCGAAAATCAGTCAAGCTCATCACCTATGCCGGTAATGGCTAATTTTACAAGCCAATCAAAAACCAAAACCGATCCTATCATGCAAAGATTTATCAGAATTTTTGTTCCGGCACTTGCTTTATGGTTTGGGCTTGCCCGGCCGGCAATTGCCCAGGAAGCCGAACAGAAAGCACCTAAAGGCTATGTGTTCACCCCTGTAAAAGAAATTCCGCACACCCCTGTGGCCAACCAGTTCCGTTCGGGCACTTGCTGGAGCTTTTCCGGACAGGCTCTGCTCGAAGCCGAGATATTGCGCACCAAAGGAAAAACGGTCGATCTGTCGGAAATGTTTGTAGTCAGGCATGCCTATTCGGAAAAAGCAAAAAAATATGTGAGGCTTCAGGGCCACCTGAACATGGCGGCCGGTGGAGGATTCAGCGACGTGATGATGGTAGCAGCCAATTACGGTATGATGCCCGAGCAGGCTTACACCGGTCTGGTGATTGGCGAAGACAAACACGTGCACGGCGAAATGGATGAAGTGTTCAAAGCCTACGTGGATGCGGTGATCAAAAACAAAAACCGCAAACTGACTCCCGTGTGGCACCAGGGTTTCGAGGCCCTGCTCGATACCTACCTGGGTAAATTACCGGCCAGCTTCAGCTGGGAAGGCAAAACCTACGATGCCAAAAGCTTTGCCAAAGAAATGGGAATCAAACCCGAGGATTATATCGAACTCACCTCCTACACCCATCATCCTTTCTATCAGCCTTTTGCTGTTGAGATACCCGACAACTGGATGTGGAGCATGTGCTACAACCTGCCCATGGACGAATTGATGCAGGTGTTGGATCATGCAATCGACAAAGGATACACCGTTGCCTGGGCAGCCGATGTGAGCGAAAAAGGCTTTTCGTGGAAAAACGGCCTGGCTGTGGTGCCTGCGGAAGAACGCTCCGACCTGAGCGGCACCGAAAAAGAACGCTGGGAAGCCCTTACCCCGGCCGAAAGGCAGAAAGCACTCTTCAGTTTCGAACAAGTGGTGCCCGAGAAAAAAATTACACAGGAGATGCGCCAGACTACCTTCGACAACTACGAAACCACCGATGACCACGGCATGCTCATCGTGGGGACAGTCACCGACCAGAACGGCAACAAGTATTACAAGGTGAAAAACTCCTGGGGCACAGAAGAACACATCTACAACGGCTATCTCTATGCATCCGTGCCTTACGTTCAACTTAAAACCATAAGCATCATGGTGCACCGCGATGCCATTCCGAAAGCCCTTTTGAAAAAGCTCAACCTTTAAAAAAACTTAAAGTTTCAAAAGGGAGCCACGCGGCTCCCTTTTGCTTTTCCACGACTTTGGGGGTTTTGGTTACTTTTGCCAAAACTCCAACACACAGTAAATATGTCATTGTACAGTATTTTTGAGCACACCCATTCTGGTCTCCGCTGGGTTCTAATTCTTCTTTTCGTCCTGACAATCTACCGCCTTTTCGTCGAAGCATTTAGAGGAAGCTACAGCCCTAAAACGCTGCAATTTGGAAAGTTTACCGTCATTGTGGCCCACATCCAGGTATTGATCGGCCTGGTACTTTACTTTTTCCTGAGCCCAAAGGTACATTTCGACCCGGAAGCCATGAAAAGCACCTTCCTGCGATTTTATCTTGTTGAACATATCAGCATGATGCTGATTGCGGTCATTTTGCTTACCATCGCATGGGTGAAAGGAAAAAAGAAAGAAGCACATCAAAAAAGAGCCAGATATTTGTTCACCTGGTTTGTGGTTGCTTTCGTCATCATATTGGCAGCAATTCCTTGGCCATTCCGAACCGCATTGGGTGGCGGATGGTTTTAATGTGAAAAATTCTTTCGAATTTTACACCTGTTTTTCAAACCTTTATCACCACATCTCATGGAACAGCATTACGGTTTTCTCAGGTCAGTTCTGGTGCTGATTGCAGTCGGCATCTGGGTGCTCGTGCTTCAGAATGCAGGCCTGGTGCCCCAGATCAAACCCACACAAGTAACAACAAATCAAGCTCTTGAGGTAAAAGGGGTAGTCGAGGTTGAAAACACTGTATTCATTAAGGGTCGCGTGGATGCCAACATTGAATCAATCAACGGGCATGCAAAGTTTTACAAAGATCCACGAACCGGAGAGTATTACGTGCTGCCTGTGACCGATCCTTACCAATAAACATAAATGATTGAATAGCAGCATGTTAGATCCGCTGCGCAATATCATGAAGCGCTTCGACTCCGCGTGGGACGAGCGTTCAAATTTCAGGAAGCTTGAGCGCTACGGTGTGGTATTGCTTTATCTCATACTTGCGGGATTGTTTGCAGCTATCGTGCTCAGGCACTGAAAGTTTATCTATTACACACGAAATTTCGGGCCGTATTAGGTAAAAAATATTAGTTTCGCTTCACAGGTAAATCGATTTAGAGAATTAACCAAAACAATGAACAGATGAAAAAAAACTTTACGCTGATTTTTTCATTGCTGATGGCCATTGGGACTCATGCACAAGTGATGCTCTCCGAGAACTTCAGCAGCGGTACTTTCCCGCCAGCAGGCTGGACTGTATCCGGCCAGAACACCAACTGGCGCATCTCGCAGACGGCCAATGCCGGAGGCGTTGCACCGGAGGGACGATTGAACTGGAGTCCGCAGTTTAATACCCTGACGAGGCTGATCTCTCCCGCAATTAATTTGACGGGCCAAACCAAGGTTGCGCTGCGTTTAAAGCACAAGGTGGATCACTATTCGTCCAATTTCCAGATTGGCGTGAGCACCAGAGCCAACGCCACCGCCACATGGAATAACGTTTGGACACAAACCGTTACTGCAGATATCCCCGCCCAGGAAAGGCTGATTATCATTGAAAACAGCGATGTGAACAGTGATGCCTTTCAGTTCTCAATTTTCTTCTCGGGCAACAGCTACAATATCGACGACTGGTGGTTCGACGATTTCGAACTCTTTGTTCCCGCACAGGTGGATGGCGGTCTGGCCTCACAGAATATACCCACATATTTCTTTGGAGAGAAGACCATACAGGGCACGGTAATCAACTTTGGCCTTGATCCCATTACCAGCTATAAGGTGAACTGGTCGCTCAACGATGGAGAAGTATTCACCACCGATGTCGCAGGCCTGAACATCGCTACCGGACAATCGCACAACTTCACTGCACAACAGACACTCAATCCGCCTGCGGGCGACCATGTGTTTAAAATCTGGATCTCGCATGTAAACGGACAACAACCCGATGGCAATCCCGCCAACGACATGATCACCAAAAACATCGGTGTTGCCACCCAAAGCCTGCAAAGGCGTCCGCTTTTCGAAGAGTTTACAAGTTCAACCTGTGCCCCTTGTGCTTCATTCAACAACAGCATTTTCAATCCCTTTGTGAATCAGAATGGACAAAACATTGCCCTAATCAAATACCAGATGAACTGGCCGGGCAGTGGCGACCCCTATTACACCGCTGAAGGCGGGGTGCGCCGCACTTACTATGCAGTGAATGCTGTGCCTATGCTGTTTGTCGAAGGCAAAAATGTGGCCACAAGTGCAGCTGCTGTGAATACAGCCTACCAGGCAGGCATGGCCGACCCGGCTTTCGTAAAGATTGAAGCTACCCACGAAATTCAAGGCACTTTCTTTAACGCCAATGTGCAGATTACACCTTACGTCAACCTCAACAACGCAACCATGCATGTGGTGATTGTTGAAAAGCTGACTACCGGAAACGTGGCTTCGAATGGCGAAACCTCCTTCAAGCATGTGATGATGAAAATGTGGCCCAACGCCAGCGGCACCACCCAGAATTTTGCCGCCGGCCAGACAGCCACTTTCAACATCAGCCAGAATATGGCGGGCACATTTGTTGAGGAAATGAACGACCTGGTGGCAGTAGTTTTCCTGCAGGACAACAGCAACAAATATGTGTTCCAGGCTGCCTACACCCTCGACGCCAGCCAGGTGGCTGCCACTGTGAGCTTCGATCCTGTAGCCGGCAGCACAGGCATTCCCACAAACAGCCAGCTGCATATTCACTACAATATGCCGATCGCTTTTATTGGTGGCATCCCCATCACCAACGACAATGTGGCCGCCATCATCACCCTCAAGCAGCAAAACGGACCCAACTTCCCCTTTACTGCTACTATCAACGACGAGAAAACCACCATCACCGTGACACCCACCGGGCTGCTGAACAGCTATACATGGTACGAACTGAGCATCGAAGCCGTACAGAACAACTATGGTGTGATTACCCCCGGAGCTTCTAACAATTTTGAAACAGGTATGCATGTGGGCATTGGTGAACAGTTTACCACGCTGGCGGGCATTTATCCCAACCCTGCCAACGACAACATCACCCTGCGCTATTACCTGAGCGAAAGCAGCAATGTGCAGATTCAGATTCTGGATCTGAGCGGCAAGCTGGTTCAGCAGATAGCTCATCGTACACAAGCCGCCGGCGAACACATGCAGCAAATCAACATCAGCCAGATGCCTGCGGGCGTTTACCTGGTCAGAATGCAAACACCTACGTTCGTGCAAACAGAAAGGCTTATTGTGAAATAACATACCTTAACTCATTCAAACAGGCTGCTTCATCACCTTCGAAGCAGCCTGTTTTTTATAATCCATCCCAAAAACCCGGATATTTGCCCCGCATGGAATCTCCGCTCAAAGCCCGCGTGGCACCATGGCTTTTGTTGCTCACCTCCGCCATCTGGGGCATGGCGTTTGTGGCGCAGCGCAAAGGCATGGAGTTTCATGGGCCACTCACTTTCAACGGCTTACGGTTTCTATTGGGCGCCCTAACCTTGCTGCCTTTTGTTGTTTTGCGAAAGCAAAATGCAAATACAGTTAGCTGGTGGCGCAACCCTGTTTTGCTACTTCATGCCCTCATGGCTTCGGTGGCGCTGTTCCTGGGCTCAGCATTTCAACAGGTTGGCATTGTGTACACTACAGCCGGGAAAGCAGGTTTTATCACTTCGTTCTACATCGTATTGGTTCCGTTTTATGGCTTACTCAAAGGCAACACCCCCGGCCTGAGGTATTGGGTGGGCACTGCAGTTGTTCTTGCAGGCTTGTTTTTACTGACAAAAGAACCTGAGCTCAACCTGAGAATGGGTGATATGCTCGTGCTGATCAGCGCAGTATTCTGGGCCATGCACATCATCATACTGGGCAAGATATCAGCCTTTCATAATCCCATCACACTGGCTTTCTGGCAGTTCACCTTTGCCGGTTTGTTCAGCCTTGTTCCAGGCCTGTTGCTGGAACCGTTTGCCACCGATCAGCTCCTGCAATCCTGGTGGCCGCTGATTTATGCAGGCGTATTTTCGGCAGGCATAGGCTTTACCCTGCAGGTGGCTGCACAACAACATGTAAAACCCGAATATACCGGCCTGATTCTGAGCCTTGAAGCCCTTTTCGCTGTATTGGGAGGTTTTCTGATACTCAACGAAAAGATGGATTCGGCAGCACTTGCAGGCTGTGCACTGATGCTTGCAGGGCTTTTTCTGGCGCAGTTTCAGCCAAAGCCCGGCCAGTAGATGTCAGGCTGTCGGCTTGGATCAAGGCTTTGGATAAACAGCACTTTTGTTCGCCAGCTTACCTCATGGCGTCGAAGCCCTGACCGTACACCCCCATCACCGTGGAGAGCGACACAAAAGCATCGCGGTCTTCCTCCTTTACAATGCGGAAAACCTGCGGATATTCCGAACGCCTGACAATGATCATCAGGATATCGTTTTCGGTTTTGGTGTACCAGCCTTTGCCCTTGATGAGCGTTACTCCCCTGCCCAGCTCAGTGGCAATGCGCGAAGCGATTGCTTCGGGATGTCTCGAGAAAATAAATAGCTGCACCGACTGCTTGTTGCCTGTGATGATCAGGTCGATGGTGTAGCTTACCACACTCATCACCACAAACCCATAAACAAGCGGCTCGATACTCCTGAATATCAGCCACGAACTTGAGATGATCACCACGTCGATGGCCAGAATGATTTTCCCGGGTGTGATATTTCTGTATTTGTTGATGATGAGGGCAACGATGTCGGTGCCGCCTGTGCTTCCGCCCTGGGTAAAGATGACCCCCATGGCCGAGCCCGCCAGGCCGGCACCCACTATGCTGGCCAGAAACTTATCCGTAACAAAAGGTTCGCGGATGTAATACTGAAGCAAGGCAAAAAATCCGGAAAGCACGGCAATGGAATAAATGGTCTTCACACCGAATCCACGACCGAGAATGCGAAGCGCAAAAATGAGCAGCACGGCATTGATTACGGCAACCGAAACACCCACAGGCAATCCGGTGGACCAATAGATCAAAGTGGAAATACCCGTGACCCCGCCGCCAAGGATATCGTTCGGGATGAGGAAAGCCGTCCAGCCAAGGGCCATGACAAAAAGTCCGGCTGTAATGATCACATATGCCTTGATTTCGGACCAGATGGATGTTTTCTGTTTTCTCATGTACCACGACAATTGCGCCCAAAATTAAAGCTTTCGCCCCTGCCGGCAATGCCTTCTTTTGAAATAGATTCCGCACAGGCCGTCAGGCAGCAATGGAAGTATTTTTGTTGCCAAATGCTGTTAAAAATCTGAAATTTTGAGAGGCACACTGACAAGCAGCACGGATTGGCAATAATTTTGATGCCTGAAAACACCAAACTTCGAAAACCTTACAGTTATGATCTGGATAATTTTTGGATTCTTTATGCTGCTGAGCTGGCTGGTTGGAGCAAGGCTCAAGTCGAAATTCAACCAATTCAGCAAGATACCCATCAACTATGGCCTCACCGGCCGTGAAATCGCGCAGAAGATGTTGCACGACAACGGCATCTTCGATGTCAAGGTTGTATCAGTTGAGGGCCAGCTCACCGACCATTACAACCCTGTGAATAAGACTGTCAACCTGAGTCCGGATGTGTACCACGGCCGTTCGGTGGCTGCAGCTGCCGTGGCTGCGCACGAATGCGGGCATGCCGTACAGCATGCCACCGCCTATTCCTGGCTGACCATGCGCAGCAAACTCGTGCCTGTGGTGAGCTTTGCTTCACAATGGGTGCAATGGGTGTTGCTGGCCGGCATCCTGCTTATCGAAACATTTCCACAAGTGCTGTTTTTTGGCATCCTGATGTTTGCCACCACCACCTTGTTCAGTTTCATCACTCTTCCTGTTGAGGTGGATGCAAGCCGCCGTGCACTTGCCTGGCTCAATGTGAGCGGCATCACCAGCCACGAAACCTATCCCAAGGCCAAAGACGCCCTCAAGTGGGCAGCTTACACCTATGTGGTTGCCGCATTGGCATCGCTGGCCACACTGCTCTACTACATCATGATCTTCATGGGCAGAAGAGAGTAACCGTAACAAAACCAACAAGATAAGCCTTAACAAAGCCTTGCATCCTTGCAGGGCTTTTTTGTTTTTCTTTCCTTCCGAAAATCAAATAAGCATACACTTGGCCGTTCAATCAGATGGCAAAGCAGAAAATAAGCATTGAAATTCCATTTTAGCCGCAACCGTTTTCGCCGTACTTTTTATCGTTAAAAAAGATTAAGCTGATGTAATTTGCTGAAGCTCATTCCCTATTTTTGCGCCCAAATTTTACCAATCAGGTCAAATCACTACACTAAACCACTTCACACAAGCTTATGGATCAAATTGTTTGGTTTATTCCCCTGGCAGGCATCGTGGGGATAGTATTTATGTTACTCAAATCCAGATGGATAGAATCGCTGGATGCCGGTACCGAAAAAATGCAACGGATTGCGGGTTATATCGCTCGCGGGGCCATGGCCTTTCTGAAGGCGGAGTACCGGATACTGGCCATTTTTGTCGCATCGGTGTCGGTGTTGCTTTTCGTGAAAGGCACATACGAGACCGGTTCCAACGGATTTGTGGTGCTGTCGTTCATCACCGGAGCAGTGCTTTCGGGCTTTGCCGGATTCATCGGAATGCGCGTGGCTACCAAGGCCAACGTACGCACCACGCAGGCCGCCCGTAATTCGCTTTCCGATGCACTCAAAGTGGCATTCACCGGAGGCAGCGTGATGGGCATTGGAGTGGTTACGCTCGGACTTCTTGGACTAAGTCTGCTTTTTTTACTCTTTAATAACCTTATCGGTGTCGACTGGAAGCTCGATGTTGTGCTGAACGTTTTATCAGCTTTTTCGCTGGGGGCCTCTTCCATTGCCCTGTTTGCCCGTGTGGGCGGAGGCATCTACACCAAGGCCGCCGATGTGGGGGCCGACCTGGTGGGAAAAGTAGAAGCAGGAATTCCTGAAGACCATTATCTGAACCCGGCCACCATCGCCGACAATGTGGGTGACAATGTGGGTGACGTGGCAGGCATGGGCGCCGACCTTTTTGAATCGTATGTGGGTTCCATCCTGGCCGCAATGGTGCTGGGGGTGGTGTTTGTCAACATGCCTGAAGTGAGCAATTATTTCCAACTGGGGCCGGTGCTCCTGCCAATGGCTCTGGCAGCCGTAGGCATACTCACAAGTGTGGCAGGCACATTTTTTGTACGCATAACCCCCAAAGGCGACCCGCAGGCTGCACTCAACAGGGGTGAGCTCATCTCCTCGGTGGTCATGGTCATTGCTTCCTATTTCCTTATCAACTTCTTCCTGCCCGACAGCTGGAAGCTGATCCACAACGACGGCACTTACACCCAATACACCGCAATGGGTGTGTTCATTGCCACCCTGGTGGGCCTTGGCATTGGTATCGGAATCGGAAAAATTACCGAATATTACACAGGCGCCGGCAAGAAAGCTGTTAAAGCCATTGTGGATCAATCCCATACCGGCGCTGCAACAAATATCATCGCAGGATTGGAACTCGGGATGAAATCCACAGCCATTCCGGTACTTGGGTTGGCTGTTGCTATCATTTTATCGTACCACTTCGCCGGTTTATATGGCATTGCCATTGCTGCGGTGGCCATGCTTGCCAACACAGGCATACAGCTGGCTGTGGATGCCTATGGCCCCATTGCCGATAATGCCGGTGGCATTGCCGAGATGAGTGAATTGCCTAAAGATGTGCGCCAGAAAACCGACAAGCTCGACGCTGTGGGCAACACCACTGCTGCCATTGGCAAAGGTTTTGCCATTGGCTCGGCCACCCTGACCGCACTTGCCCTGTTTGCGGCTTTCATGACCCAGGCCAACATCACCGTGATCGACGTTTCGCAACCGCATATTATGGCCGGACTGCTTATTGGTGGTATGCTCCCCTATCTGTTCTCGTCCATGGCCATGGGCGCAGTAGGTCGTGCCGGCCAGAAAATGATCAACGAGGTGCGACGTCAGTTTAAAGAAATTCCGGAGCTGCGCAACGCACTCGAAGTGCTGCGCAAATACAACGGCGACGTGCATAAGGTAACCAAAGAGGAAGCCGAAATCATGCAAAAAGCCGAGCGTGCGGCACAATACGAGAAGTGTGTTGAAATCTCTACCGAAGCTTCGCTCAAGGAAATGATCCTGCCGGGACTGCTTGCAGTGATTGCTCCGGCTGCTGTGGGCTTTTTGGGTGGCGCACAGATGCTTGGTGGCATGCTTGCGGGCGTGATGGCCTCGGGTGTGCTCCTGGCCATTTATCAGTCGAATGCCGGCGGAGCCTGGGACAACGCCAAAAAGATGATCGAAGAGGGAGTGCAACACCAGGGCGTCACCCATGGCAAGGGTAGCGCCTCGCACAAAGCCACCGTAGTGGGCGATACGGTTGGCGACCCGTTTAAGGACACCAGCGGCCCGTCGCTCAATATCCTTATTAAGCTTATGTCGGTGGTAGCTTTGGTGATTGCACCCAGCATTGCTGAACCTCCTGTAAAACCAAAGAATGATAAACCACTGGAATTCAAATACAAATCTGAAGCGCCAGCCAAATTAGAGAAGCCTGTCGCGACAACAGGTTTCATCGAATGATTTTTTTCGAAAAACATTTTTCAAAGCCGGGACAAATTCAGATTCCGGCTTTTTTCTTGTAACTTTGAGGGTACTTATTCCAATTTGAAGCACAAACCAAACCAGATTAACCATGAAAACCTTCATTTCTACCTTTGTTTTAGTGCTTGCAACCCTGACACTCGCAGCACAACCAGGAACACTTGATTTGAGCTTCAACCCTGGTTCAGGCGCAAATAACGAATACGTCAAAAGAATTGTTGTTCAGCCTGATGGCAAGATTCTTGTGGCCGGCGAATTCACTCAATTCAACGGGCAGAACCTCAAATACCTTGTCAGGCTTAATGCCAATGGTAGTTTGGACGAAACCTTCAATACCGGATCGGGTTTCAATGGAACAATCGGTGACATTGCCCTTCAGAGTAACGGCAAAATTATCGTTGGTGGTTCTTTTTCAAGTTTTAACGGAACAAGTGCCCAATACCTTCTTCGCCTGAATGCTGATGGTTCGCGCGATGGAAACTTTAACACCGGAACTGGACCAAACGGCTCCGTAGGATGTATATTGGTCGCTCCTGACGGAGACATTTTCATAAGTGGTAGCTTCACTAGCTTCAACGGTGTTATGCGCAACAGGATTGCAAAGCTCGGAAGCGACGGTTCACTTGCAACGAATTTTGATCCAATGGCAGGACCAGATGGTCTGGTATATACAATGGCTTTACAAAATGATGGTGCTCTGTTGATCGGAGGAAATATCTATAATTTCAATAATATTCCCGTCGGTCGTATTGCCAGAATATTGTCAAATGGACAACCTGACCCGTCCTTCAATCCCGGAACTGCAATACAAGCCATCAATCAGCATATTAATTCCATTAGTCTGCAAAGTGATGGGAAGATAATTGCAGCAGGTCTTTTTGACAGTTTCAATGGTCAGACTATAAGTAATATTGTAAGGCTTTTTCCCAATGGGCAAATTGACCCTTTATTTACACCACCCACATTCAGCGATCAACTTCAGTCAGTAGTCAGCCTTCCTAATGGGAAAATAGCGGTTGGGGGCCGTTTTAGTTCGTCAAGTCCACTGTCGCGGAAATACCTGACAATGCTGAACAACAATGGCACAATTGATGAAACATTTAATTATGGCACAGGGCCTACATCATTTATCTTTAAGGTAGCACCGTATGGCAGCGACAAATTGATGATAGGAGGCTATTTTACTTCTTATAACGGAACAAGCAGAGGCAGAATAGCACGTATTAACGTGGAATCGTTTACCCATCTCCCCGAAAAAGAAATAGATACCAAACTCGCTAACTGTTGTTGGTCAAATAACAACCAAACCCTCAACATAAAACCTTTAAAAGAAAGCAAACTTGAGCTTAAAGTTTTTGATTTAAATGGACAATTAGTATATCAACAAATTATCACTGGTGAAAGTGATATTTACTTGAATGGATTGAAGGGGGGAATCTATCACTTTGTGCTTCGTGATGGTTATTCTGTACAAACAGAAAGATTTATAAAGTTATAAATGGTTTATCAGGACTCTCCACAGCTCAAGAAAATGCATTGCCTCACCAATATTGGGGTTGCTATCTGATAGCTTATCACACAAAGGAGTTACGTTCAAACCTTGATGCTGTATTTAAAAAGTTTTTAATTAGAACGCTGGGCTATTCATTTATTTTAATTTAGGTCAACAGCTCCTGCACGAAAGCGCAAATTGACTGCATATTTAACTTGCTTGTTGTTTTAAAGAACACTATGTTAAGCTGCTGTCTATCTTATGGTTATAATGATTTACTATTGACCCAATAGTCGGGGCCAAGTGATGGCGTTACCTTCATCACCCGGAGGACAGCCGACTGACACAGGGACGATATTAATGCAAATCCCACCTTAGCCCAATTTGGATGGCAATTTGAGCGCAACTTTTTTTCCATAGCAAAATTGACCGACAAGAGTGGTTGAACTCATCCCGGTCATTGGCGGGGTGGAACGGGGTCTTCTGCTGCCCAGCCTTACATTTGCAGTTGGATTGCGAACAACCAGTGGTTTTGAATTCGGGGCAGGCCCAAACATCTCCATCGCAGATACGGGCTTAGCTTTAGCCTAGGGAATGAATATTTCCTCCGGAGATCTTAATTTCCCAATTAATTTTTCGGTAGTTACTTCTAAAAAGGGTGCCCGATTCAGCCTGCTTGTTGGATTTAACAGCGCCAGTTATTAAAACCAGAAAATTTTTTTACTGACTTCCGCAAATTAACACCCTAGATCAAAGATTTGGGCCAGTTTCATTTGCTCTTCGGTCAGCAGTAGGATTTTCTTGATTTTTTCTTTTTGTTTTGGGGTGGTAATTTCGATTTCGTAAATGCTTTGTGCGATTTCAATTACTTTTTCTGCTGAGAGATCTGAACATTTCTCTTTTAACTGTCTTTCAAGCTCTTTGAAAACTTTATATGCCACAAAATTCAGGCAGATGTGTGCTTCAATCCTTCTTTGCTTATAGTGGAAGATTGGTCTGATTTTCAGATCTGTTTTAGCAATTCTGAAAGCACGCTCAATTAGCCACAGTTGGTTGTAGTTTTCAAGTATTTCCTCTTTGGGCAGGGTAGAATTGGTCAAGTATCCCTTTAAGCCATCCCATCTTTGGTCTTGCTGTATCTTTTGCTGATCAATGCGAACTTGAACTTGCCCATCTATTTCCAGGAATTTGTTGTAGCCTCGATTGTTGATAGCTGCTTTTGTAAGCCTGCCTGTCTTGATTGCTTTTTCTAATCGTTTAAGCCCCTTTTCTCGGTTGTATTTATCTTTTTCTGCTCTTTGATGGAAGTAGTTGACTAAAAGCCTGAACCCTTCTTTCTAAGTTGAGTCCGTATTTCAAGAGCCTTTAAAGCATCCTCATCAGTGGCAGCCCCAAAACTCTTCCTAACTTTATACTTGCGGTTGAGCTTCTCAACTACTTGTACATAGATCCAGCCGCTTTTATGCTTTAGCTTCCTGACAAACACCCGCAAATATCATAACAAAAACCAAATTAACACCCAAAATCCCTAACACCCAATTTCTAAAAAACAGACATACAACTACTTACAATAATATATTCAAAAAATAAAAAAAATCTGTGGAAGTCAGGAAAAATAATAAACAGGGGAGGAGCTTTCGCCCCTCCCCTGCCAAGCATATAGTAACAAAACAACCGGTTGCTTTATCGCACAAGAACAATCTTACCGCCTGATAGCGAGGCTTTTGCTCCTGTGTTGTGGTGCAGCTGGTAGTAATACGTGCCGCTGTTGCCTATGTCGCCACGGCTTAGCTCGTAGCTGTGCTGGCCAGGCATCAGGTCTGCATCAACCAACCGATGCACCATCTGTCCGTATTGGTTAAATATGACAAGGCTTACCCTGCCAGCTTTGGGCAGCGTGAAGGACACTCTGGCCCTGTCGCTGAATGGATTGGGCATCACATAATGGGCAATTCCAGCGTCGGATGTACCTTCGGCGTGCTGTATGGCCAAAGTGCGTAAATGAACATCATTAAGAATGCTTGCCTCTGGTGAAGCAAACTCGGTAACAGGTAAAAGTTCCATATAGCGGAGCTCTGCTCCTACCTGCTGCCTGATTCTGGCCCGCAAACTAAGCAATGGCTGGTCAGCCGAAAAAGCCCTGCCCATTACCTCATACCAGGCTACCTTGATGGTTCCATCTTCCTTATCAATCGAACTGATTTCGAAACCAACCACTTCCTCCACGTCCAGCATATCCATATTGTAGCGCAAACCAATGGTTACTGCGCCAAGCACAACATCTCTGTCCACAAAGACAGGCACCATCACTTCCTCACCAGGTGCGGCTTTCACAGATTGAACGTACACAAGTGTAGCTGAGGTTTTCAGTGGAGTTCCTGGCAGGTATGAGGCATTCAGGTCGCCAGCGGCTGTCAGGTAAATGTTCATGTAGTTGTCACCTTCGCTGATTACCCCTGGATTCACCTCGTGGTAAACCATATCGGCCGGAGTTGTTGCTGCATACGTGCCAAAGGACTGGAATACCAGCTCGGGGGCCTGTGGATACAGCATGGCGTTGGGATGGGTAACCCTGGCGCCAGAAAGGATAAAGTTGTGCCTGTTGCCCGGAAAGACCTCCATATTTGGGTTATCCGTACCACGTATAATCATTATCAGGGCATCGTTGGCAGTCAAGCTTCCATTGTTGTTAACATCGGCTACCGTAATTGAGTAAGGCGTGTATGGCGCAGCAGTTATCGGTTGTATCCATGGGAAATAAACACTCATAGGTTCCTCAAGTACCATCTTCCCAACAATCAATGCATCCAGACCCGTTAGACCTCCCCAGTTGTTCCACATCCAGGTGCTGCCAAGCTGGTTGTTGCCAGGCTGCTCCCATACCCTCAGGGTGTAGTCCGTTCCACTCTCAAGTCCGTCGAATGAGTATGTGCCGGCATAACCTATATTCTGTGGTGAGGTAACCGCAACTCCTGACTTGTACAACTGAACCACAAACTGCGATGACGGCACCTGCGACTCGATCGGATTGTAATAGCGCAAACGTCCGGCCAAACTGGCATTCGAACCGAAGCGGGCTTCGTAGCTCGTGAAACAATCCACTATGGTCACCTGCCAGATCGCATCTGCCGACATCAGCTGACCAGACTGTGCATACCAGCCCTGGAAGGTGTATCCACTATTGGCCATAGCCGTCAACGTTACTGTGCTACCTTGTGCAACCGTACCACTAAACACAGCCTGTCCGCCCTGAGCAGGTATAGCCAGCAACTGAAGACTGATAGGCACCACATTCACCGTTAATGCATTGCTCAGGGCTGTGGACTGCGTTACGCATCCGTGGTCCGACAACAGCTGCACGCTTACCACGTCGCCCTGCTGCGGCACGATAACAAAGTTCGCTGTGTTGCCTCCCGCTACCTGCCCGTTAACCTTCCAGGTGAAGACAGGGTTGCTGCCGCCATTCACAGCCACGGCTGTAAAGGCTACCGGCGTACCCTGACATACCACAGGCTCGTTGGCCGTGATACTTACCGATGGTGTTACTGGTGTACTTAAGCTTAACTGCATAACCGACTGTACCTGACACAATCCATTGGTATTGGCGGTAAGGGTTAACGTTACTAGTCCGATGAGTTTATCATTGGTTCCGGGTGTATAAATGGGGTTGAGTGCACCGGTATTGCTGAAGGTGCCATCGCCGCTGCTGGTCCACAAAACGCCACTGGCATTGCTCACCTGTGCTTCTGTCATGGTGTAGGTGTCATTGGCACAAATTGTGGCGTCGCTGCCTGCAAAAGCAATCGGCGTGGGCTCGACCAGCCATGTTACAATGTACTCCTCCGATGGTGTGCATTGGGTGGACAGCCTGCGGGTGCGAACCTCTAACTCGGCAACGCCTGATGTGCTGATGTTACTTGCCGAAGTATAGGGCTGCCATAACGTCCAGATATTGCCTGTGCGGGTGCGGTAATGCAGCTCGTCGGTGCCATTGCCTCCGCTGCCGGGCACAAGCGTGGCGCTTACCATGCTACCCTCGCATACCATAGCCACTGCCGGCTGCCTGACAAGGACGCCCGGCTGGGCCTGCTTTTCAATATTCCAGCTAACAGTATTATAACCCGAATTGCTGCATACATCGCCCTGCCTGAATGTTCTGATTTCAATATGGCTCAGGCCTGCGGCTGCAATGGGGCTGCCGGGTGTGTATAGCATCCAGCTGCTCCAGCTTGTGCCGTTGTGTGTGCGGTATTCGGAAACATCAAGTCCGCTGCCGCCTGTGCCAGAAAGCAAGGTGGCCGATACTGATGTAGTCTCGCAAACCACAGGCTGTGCGGGCGATGGTTGCAACATGCCGGCCATGGGCGTAGGCTCTACTTCCCAGCCTACAGTAATCCAATTCGAAGAAGCACAGTAGCTGGCCAGGCGACGACTGCGGATCTCAAGTGCTGTGATACCATTCGTAGATAGGGCTAAGCCTTCATAAGGCTGCCAGTTGCTCCAGCCACTGCCCGAAAGCTTGCGGTACTGCTTCTCGTCATTGCCGTTGCCTCCTGAAGCATTGCTCAGGTCAGCCCATACCTGGCTGCCTTCGCACACTTTGACCGCATCAGGATATTTTGTCAGCAGGCCGGCCTCAGGCATCATCTCAAAACTCCAGCCGGAATGAACCCATGCCGAAGGACTACAATAGCTGGCCAGCCTTCGCGATCGTATCTCGATGTGCAATGCGCCAGGAATGCTCAGCACCTGACCGTTGTATGGCATCCAGTCGGTGTAATAAGTGTGATAAAATACACGGTACTCTGTCTGGTCAATACCATTACCGCCAGTGCTGCCTGTGAGAACGGCTGATACCTGAGTAGCCTCGCAAAGGGTCAGAAATGCCATCGGATTGCTGATGAAGTTTCCTGCAACTGGTGTAGGCTCCACTGTCACCGTCCACTCTCCTGTGGATTGCTCAGGAACAGTGTTGCAGGTGCCATCATTGGCGTATCTGCGGTAGGTTGTGGTGCTGGTCAGACCGGCAGGTGGCGTATAGCTTGACGAAGTGGCTCCGGTGATACTGGCTGTAAAATTGTCCGAAGAGCTCCGCCAGCTGTAGGTGATGTTCCCATCGCCTCCCGAGGCAGGGTTTACACTGCCTATGGTGGACGGGGTGCCGCCATAGCAGATGGTCTCGCCGGCAGTGGCTATGGCGCCCGGGGTGAAATCGGGCCTGACTGTCACCGTCCACTCACCTGTGGATTGCTCAGGAGCAGTGTTGCAGGTGCCATCGTTGGCGTATCTGCGGTAGGTGGTCGTGCTGGTCAGGCCGGCAGGTGGCGTGTAGCTTGACGAGTTGGCTCCGGTGATGCTGGCCGTGAAGTTGTCCGAAGAGCTTCGCCAGCTGTAGGTGATGTTCCCATCGCCTCCCGAGGCAGGGTTTACACTACCTATGGTGGACGGGGTGCCGCCATAGCAGATGGTCTCGCCGGCAGTGGCTATGGCGCCCGGGGTGAAATCGGGCCTGACTGTCACCGTCCACTCTCCTGTGGATTGCTCAGGAGCAGTGTTGCAGGTGCCATCGTTGGCGTATCTGCGGTAGGTGGTCGTGCTGGTCAGGCCGGCAGGTGGCGTGTAGCTTGACGAATTAGCCCCGGTGATGCTGGCCGTGAAATTGTCCGAAGAGCTCCGCCAGCTGTAGGTGATGTTCCCATCGCCTCCCGATGCTGCGCTTACACTGCCTATGGTGGACGGGGTGCCGCCATAGCAGATGGTCTCGCCGGCAGTGGCTATGGCGCCCGGGGTGAAATCGGGCCTGACTGTCACCGTCCACTCTCCTGTGGATTGCTCAGGAGCAGTGTTGCAGGTGCCATCGTTGGCGTATCTGCGGTAGGTGGTGGTGCTGGTCAGGCCGGCAGGTGGCGTATAGCTTGACGAATTAGCCCCGGTGATGCTGGCCGTGAAATTGTCCGAAGAGCTCCGCCAGCTGTAGGTGATGTTCCCATCGCCTCCCGATGCTGCGCTTACACTGCCTATGGTGGACGGGGTGCCGCCATAGCAGATGGTCTCGCCGGCAGTGGCTATGGCGCCCGGGGTGAAATCGGGCCTGACTGTCACCGTCCACTCACCTGTGGATTGCTCAGGAGCAGTGTTGCAGGTGCCATCGTTGGCGTATCTGCGGTAGGTGGTCGTGCTGGTCAGGCCGGCAGGTGGCGTGTAGCTTGACGAATTAGCCCCGGTGATGCTGGCCGTGAAATTGTCCGAAGAGCTCCGCCAGCTGTAGGTGATGTTCCCATCGCCTCCCGATGCTGCGCTTACACTGCCTATGGTGGACGGGGTGCCGCCATAGCAGATGGTCTCGCCGGCAGTGGCTATGGCGCCCGGGGTGAAATCGGGCCTGACTGTCACCGTCCACTCACCTGTGGATTGCTCAGGAGCAGTGTTGCAGGTGCCATCGTTGGCGTATCTGCGGTAGGTGGTCGTGCTGGTCAGGCCGGCAGGTGGCGTGTAGCTTGACGAATTAGCCCCGGTGATGCTGGCCGTGAAATTGTCCGAAGAGCTCCGCCAGCTGTAGGTGATGTTCCCATCGCCTCCCGATGCTGCGCTTACACTGCCTATGGTGGACGGGGTGCCGCCATAGCAGATGGTCTCGCCGGCAGTGGCTATGGCGCCCGGGGTGAAATCGGGCCTGACTGTCACCGTCCACTCTCCTGTGGATTGCTCAGGAGCAGTGTTGCAGGTGCCATCGTTGGCGTATCTGCGGTAGGTAGTGGTGCTGGTCAGGCCGGCAGGTGGCGTGTAGCTTGACGAATTAGCCCCGGTGATGCTGGCCGTGAAATTGTCCGAAGAGCTCCGCCAGCTGTAGGTGATGTTCCCATCGCCTCCCGATGCTGCGCTTACACTGCCTATGGTGGACGGGGTGCCGCCATAGCAGATGGTCTCGCCGGCAGTGGCTATGGCGCCCGGGGTGAAATCGGGCCTGACTGTCACCGTCCACTCACCTGTGGATTGCTCAGGAGCAGTGTTGCAGGTGCCATCGTTGGCGTATCTGCGGTAGGTAGTGGTGCTGGTCAGGCCGGCAGGTGGCGTGTAGCTTGACGAATTAGCCCCGGTGATGCTGGCCGTGAAGTTGTCCGAAGAGCTCCGCCAGCTGTAGGTGATGTTCCCATCGCCTCCCGATGCTGCGCTTACACTGCCTATGGTGGACGGGGTGCCGCCATAGCAGATGGTCTCGCCGGCAGTGGCTATGGCGCCCGGGGTGAAATCGGGCCTGACTGTCACCGTCCACTCTCCTGTGGATTGCTCAGGAACAGTGTTGCAGGTGCCATCGTTAGCATATCTGCGGTAGGTGGTGGTGTTGGTCAGACCGGCAGGTGGCGTATAGCTTGACGAGGTGGCTCCAGTGATGCTGGCTGTGAAATTGTCCGAAGAGCTCCGCCAGCTGTAGGTGATGTTCCCATCGCCTCCCGATGCTGCGCTTGCACTGCCAATGGTGGACGGGGTGCCGCCATAGCAGATGGTCTCGCCGGCAGTGGCTATGGCGCCCGGGGTGAAATCGGGCCTGACTGTCACCGTCCACTCGCCTGTGGATTGCTCAGGAACAGTGTTGCAGGTGCCATCGTTGGCGTACCTGCGGTAGGTGGTGGTGCTGGTCAGGCCGGCAGGTGGCGTATAGCTTGACGAATTAGCCCCGGTGATGCTGGCCGTGAAATTGTCCGAAGAGCTCCGCCAGCTGTAGGTGATGTTCCCGTCACCACCCGATGCATCGCTTGCACTGCCGATGGTGGACGGGGTGCCGCCATAGCAGATGGTCTCGCCGGCAGTGGCTATGGCACCCGGGGTGAAATCGGGCCTGACTGTAATGACAATACTGGCGCAGCCGGGACTAAATTGATTATTGTTGTAATTCCGGGCATAATAGGTAGTGGTTGATGCTGGGCTTACTGTAATGGAATTTCCGGTGGCTACAAAAGAACCGCCACAGCTTCCGGTATACCAATATACTGTACCCTGGGCACCCTGAGCCGTAAGCTGTGTGCTTCCTCCGTTGCAAATTGGATTGTTAGTGGCTGTGATACCCGTAGGGTTGGAGGGAGCGCTCAGGGTGGTGAATTGTTGCTGCGGCCCGTAGCCGGTACCCTCGCTGTTGGTAGCATAGGCACGTACATAATATGTCGTATTGGATGAAAGACCAGCAATATTGCTTGTAAACGTACCCACACCTGTACCCCCGTCAGTTGAGTAGCCTCCACCCGGATGACTACTCAGTGACGGCATGGTGGATGTGCTCCAAACCACACCTCTAACAGAAACAGACGCTCCTCCATCTGAACTCACATTTCCTCCGGATACGGCACTTGTTGAAGTAATGTTGTATGGAGCTGTAGTCTGATTAACAGTTGGTGGTGCAAGAACCTGACCACCTGTTACATCCCAACGCCATACACCTGTAATTCCTATGTAAGAATTTTGTTGATTTAGATGAAAGTTGGATGTTCCTGAATAGGGCAATTCAGCATAAGAGGTTTGATTGCCCGTTGACCAGCCTGCAGTGGGCCAGGCACTGATATTTCCTGATCTGTGCCAACCAATATTGTTGTATCGGAGTTCTATCTGAAACGAACGATTTGTTGAACTGTAGCCAGCAGGTCTTCTTAATACAATCTGGAAAGTAGTACCTGTTGATGCATTACCATACCCCACATTCGAGTTGTACGGCCTCACTGCAACATAGGTTGCCACAACGTAATTCCCGGTTGTATTTTGGTCGTAGTATATATTTCCTCCATTGTTAGGGTTAAGATCATCGAATTGTGCGGCTACGATAGGAAAACCCCGGTTAAATCCTGCGATGCCGGTAGGTGCATATGAATTGTAACCCTGACCGAAAGTAATGTATCCGTTAGATCCAATGTAAATACTTGTGTATGTATTTGATCCGAAGTCCACTCCATGCGGAAAAACAGATGTGATGCTCCTATTTGTATAGGTGTCATCACCTTGAGCAACTGGGTCGCTGGTTGTGTAAGTGAGCAAAGCAGCTTGTCCGTAAACATTATCAAGATTGATTGCCAGACAAAGCGAAAGCAGCACAACAATAGTCAATCTACTGTTTTTGTACTTTATAGCATTGATGTTTTTCATAACTACTTCTAATTATTGATTTTTAAACAACTTTGGAAACATCGTAACATGCATTACTTATGAAATCTGATCAGTCATTTTTGCGTTACTAATCGAAGAGCTTTTGTAATGAAATTCATATAAATGAAAGCTTTTTAAACCCATTATCAGACTTTTCAAATATGAATACGCCTTGTTTTTCTTCCTTTTAGTGGTATTCTAAGACAATAAATCTGGTTGTTTTCAAAATTTGACAATTTCGAGCTGGGTATTGAAGGTTGAATCACAGTAAACAATACTTTCAAACAATCTTTTGTTGTTGACACAGTTTGGCAGTAAGTAATGCCTTTCAGGCAGGATGAAACGTGGATTTATGGTCCTCTGACAAGTAAGTTCTTTTCCCCATTGGTTTGCTCCTGAGAGAAAGACAAGAAATTGTAGCGGATTTTTTTCATAATACTAAATTTAGGTTTCTAATCATTGAGTTTTCGTTTGCTTTTTCGAACAAAAATCTTGAGCCCACTTCGAAAAGTCGAAACGGCCAATAATAAAGAGATTGCATTTGCATCTGATTTTGGCTTTATAAATATCTGTTCGGGAAACTTTTGTTATTACTCCGGCAAATAAACATATCAATTAACAGGCTTTAGCGTAGTTTACTTTTTCGTGCTCAAAAAAGCTTTTGACTTTCTTCTTGTTGTGGTAAAGCTTTCGCATGTATGTCCTCACATAGCCTTCAAGTTCACTCTGGCTACGTGGTGCAGGCTTGCTCCTTATCTTGTTCTTCACATCATTGTTCACATATTCATCAGGGTTCAGTTCGGGGCTGTAAGCTGGCAAGAAGTACAGCTCTATAAGCAGTCTGTTTTCTTCCAACCAGGCTGAAACCCGTTTAGAGTGATGTACTTTCAAATTATCCACAATCAGGAAAACCTTACGGGGCGCATCGCGCACAAGCCGTTTCAAAAAAGTGAGGAAAATGTCTATGTTCATTGCCCCTTTATAGACCATCCAACGTATCTTGCCTTGGTTGTCAATGGCCGAAACCATACTGGTGCTAAAGCGTTTGCCCGTTACATTTCTCACAGGTGTTACCCCTTTGGGCGAATACCCCCTGCCCCTGTTATCCTCACTCGAAAACCGGTTTCGTCGCACCACATAATGTCGGCTTCATGTTCTTTTGCCTTTTCCTTTATGGCAGGGTAAACCTCCTCAAGCCACCTCTTAACCTGTTCAGGTTGTTGCTCGTACGACCTTTTAACAGGCTTCTGGGGTGTAAACCCCCCATCGCTTGAGGTAATCGCCTACTGTGCGTATGGGTAGTAAAATCCCAAATTGCATTTGGATCAGCTGGGCAACTGCATGGCGTGTCCATAAGGCATAAGGCAGCTTAAGCTGTTCAGGATGCTTGTCTATGAGCATGCTTTTAGTGGCTTTCTCTTGCAACTTGTCCAAACGGCGCATTTCGCCTTGCTTTCTGCCCCTGGTCTTAGGATTGATTGCTGAAACCCCTTCTTCTTTATAGGATTTCCACCAAAGGTGAACTGTCCGGCCACTGCATCCAAGCATCTTTGCAACTTCAACTTGTTTCTTGCCACTTTTCAACATTCGTATCGCTGACCTGCGCATCTCCTTTAGCGCTGGGTCAGGTAGTTTTCTAAAATCTATTCGTTCCATACGACAAAAATACACAATTATTTTATATATTTAACCGCCGAGGTAATAAGTGTGTATTATGAACTCTTCAGTTCAGGTTTGAGCTATAAAGATATGTTATTCAAAGTCATTTTGCAAGAGAAAAATAAAAATATAAAATTCATTTTGGTATTTCTTTACTGAATTTCACTTTTATATTAACAGAATTGAGCTTAAAAGCCAAATCTCATCCTTGCAGTAGTAAAGAGCTTTATCTTAAAAACAGGAATATAAAGGTTTTGTAAATAAAATTAAGCAAGTGAGTTAATCTTGCAGGCCACGTACAACGAACCCTTTAACGAATGGAAACTCGAGATTCCTCTCTGAAACAAAGCATCAATAGACCATGTTGTCTATAATAACTGTTTTTTAATTGACATAATCTATCGAAAGCCTATGAAAATCACCAAACATAATTGTTCCGTTTGATTTTCAGTATGCTTGCAACACCACCAGCTTCCCCTGCTGGCGCAGCTTCTCGCACAGGGCGGGCACAATCTTAGGGCGTGGATAAAGCCCCTGCTGACGAAACTCGATATCGTCGTCGCCCATGTTTTCGGCATTACCCAGCCAAATGTTCACTTTGTCGGCCATTTTAAGAAAATAAGCCAGATCGGAGGCAGGCGATCCGAGCGGATATTTTTCCATTGGTTCGTCGAGCAGGTGAAAGGCCTGATTCAGGGTGACCATGCCTTCGGTAACCAGCTCAAAACCCTCGATGAGATAGCTTGGCGGGGTAATCACACTTTCGTTTGGTGCAATCTCCAGCGGGCGGCCCATGATACGCCCCACCATTTTTGCCGTCGATCCGCCGCTGATGATATGAATTCCCTGACTTTCGGCAAATTGCGTAACTACCTGTTCGTCCAGGGCACGATCGGAAGGCGGGCCGCTCAGCAGGTTGACAACAATACCCCTGCGATTCAATGCAAACAGCACGGTAATGTCGTCTCCTTTTCCTGCCGGCCACAATTGCCTGGCCTGCGAATGTATCCGATCTGCAATCAGTTGTCCGTCAATCTTTTCCACCGGCAGCATCCCCTGAACAAAACGCCTCACCCCTGATATGTCCCATCCCTCGGGATAGTGCTTTCCGATGCCAGCCTGTGTTACCCCATCGCTCATGAGCAACAAACCTTCGTCTTTGTCCACCTTGAAGCTGGCTTCATAAACCAAGGCCTTGTTGCGGGTATATATCCGATAATCAGGCAATTGCGTGAACGTCCGTGAGATGAGCAGCGGCGAAGGCATTTCGTAGCACAATACAGTGGCTTGCCCGTTGTTGAGCAGCCTTGCAATGGTAAACACCGCAAAAGGCTCACCTGACCCCCAGGCTTTGTCCATGGTGCCCGAAACGGCATCGAAAGCCTCGCGTATGCTGCTGCCCGACCGGATATGTTCGGTGAGCCTGGCCACACACATGGTGGCGGCAATGTGCGCCCGAATGCCTGATCCTAGACCGTCGGCTAGAAATATGGTAGTAGCAAGTGCATCGCGATAAACACCCCATGCATCACCACAAGGGTCACCGGGCTTTTTGGCGCTTTGCGCCACAAAGGTATCTGTGTGTATATACATCAACCCGCCTATTTTCCTATCGAATCCATCAGTTTTTTGAGCAGCAGCTCGCCTTTGGCGGTGTGCTCGCCCAGAAACTTTGCCAGCTCCTGCGCCATACCTATTTGATGGTCCACAAGTTCCTGTGCTTTGATCAAAGCTTCCGATTTGAGTTCATCCAGTTTTTCGCGGCTCGATTGCCTATCGGTAATATCCAGAAACACCCCCACATGCTGTTTTTGCTCGGGCAGGCTGTAGGCAACCACATGACAAATCAGATTGTAAGGAGCAAAGTGCATCACCGTCCGGATTACATCTTCCTTGCCTCCCGCAAGCTTCTCGAAGCAGTCGGGATCGATGAGGTAGCTGATCTTTCGTCCGACAAGGGCGTCGGAGCAACTAAACATCTTCTTGAATGCCGGATTCATGTGGATGATGGAGAGCGAAGCGTCGAGCAACACAATGCCATTGGGATCGCGCGCCACTATGGTTTCGAAGCGGCTTTCGGCCGTGCGTCGCATAAACGGGATGCACATCTCTATCTCGGCCAGGCCGTCGAGCACTGCAATGGCCTTGTCGCGGCAGGTGGGATAGCCACATGCGGTGCAGTTGAGTTCATCCTGTTTGGTGTATTTTCCGGTTTTTTGCAAAACCTCACGGATAGCTTCTTCGGTGTAGGCCGTTTTGGGCTGCTGCACCGGTGCATCGAATGATGTACGCGTAAAGCTGCTTAGCATTGACTCTGCACTTCCAGGGTTTGTTTTGTTGTATTCCAGCACTTTGCGTCGATCACTCACAAAATTGTGCCCTGTGCTGAACGATGGTCCGGCAATGCAGCCATTCTTGCACCAAAGTGGTTCAATGATCACAGGTGTTGCCGGATTGCTCAGCGATTCAAGGGCCTGTTTCAGTTCGCGGTGGCCGCTCACAGCCAATACCTCGCTGCTAAGCAGGTTATCGTCCATGCCTGCAGTGCGCAGCAAGCCGCCTTCGAGCGGAAAAAGACGAGCCTCGCCGGGCACAACGTGGTCAAAACTGCTTTCTTCGCATCGTTTAAGGTCTATCTCCTTGATGCTGAGCAACTCGTCGAGCTCCTCAAAAGTAAGCACGGCATCTATTTCGTCTTGGGCCGACTGCCATGAAGCTTCGTCCTTTTTGGCAACACACGGGCCGACAAACACCACCTTTGCTCGCGGAGTCTGTTCCTTAATCAGACGGGCGTGCATGCGCATGGGCGATGCTACCGGAACAAGCGCCGGAATCAGCTTTGGAAAACAGCGCCTTACGTAGTTGACCACAGCAGGACATGCCGTACATATGTGCGATTTTCCGGGATTAGCTTCGATGTGTTCCCTGCTTGCTTTGGCTGCATGCCACGCTCCCAGGGCCGTTTCGCCCACAATCCTGAAACCGGCCAGCCGGAGGGCCGAAGGCAGGCGCCTGAGTTCCCAGTCGAGGTAATAGCTCACAAACGAAGGCGCAATACTTGCTGCTACCATCTGCCCGGAGGCCAGCATATCCAGAACTTTCGACAAATCCGGACGATATTCTTTGGCCTGCTGTGGGCAGTGGATGATGCATGTGCCACAGGCAATGCATCGCTCAGGCAATACCTGGGCCTGGCCATCACTCATTTTTATTGCACCTGCCGGACAAACCCGCACACATCGGTAACAATCGCGGCAACGCGCTTTTGCAGTGAAAACAACCGGCAACCGGCTTTGATTTCTTGATGTTGTGTTCATAGCCTGAGCGATTTTGGGTAAAAAATGCAAAGCCCGGGACACACAGAAATGCCCCGGGAATGCATGTTTAACCAAATTCAACCAAAATCCCAATCATATGTCAACTGTTGGCAGAGAGTGACGCGCCTATACGACGCACTTCCCTGTCGATCATTTCCTTTGCTTTTTCAAAAGTGGCATGCTCGAGGATCTGTTCGTTGACGCGCAGCACTGGTCCGCGGTCGCAACGCTCGAAGCAGAATGTCGCCTTAACATCGACCATTTCTTCCTGACCTTCAAAGCCCACAATATCTTCCAGCTTGTTTTCCACCACATAGCGGGTGATCTGCTGCAGCAACTGACGCGAGCCGCGCATGTAGCAGTTTGTACCCACACACACATACACCTCAATTTTTGGGTGATTAGTGTTGCGAATGTTAATTACCTGATCAGTGATGCGCTTTCGGCCATGGTAGTACGTGTGCAGCAGCTCGTGCGCCCTGTGTCCGCCAATCTCACCCAATACACTCTGGTACAATTCCTTAACGTAAGGATTGTCCTGCGATTTGTGCAGCTCGAGCTGTTTGTCGGCATTGTAAATACCTTGTGCACGTTTTTGCCTGAATTCAGGATCGAAGCTCACGGGTTGTCCGCCGCCGGCAATGCAGCCACCCGGACAAGCCATCACCTCTACCAGGTCGTAATCGGCTTCGCCCTTGACGATGGCATCGCAAAGTTTGCGGGCATTCCCCAAGGTATGTGCAATCCCAAGTTTAATCGTGGTTTTGCCCAGTTTCATTTCAACTGTCCGGATACCCTCAAGGCCACGCGTCTGCTTGATGTCGGTATCAATGAGGGTTTCGCCGGTGATCTTTTCATACGCAAATCTCAGCACAGCCTCGCTCACACCACCGGTGTTTCCGAAGATGACCCCGGCGCCTGTTTTGAATCCGAGCGGCAGGTCGAACGATTCAGGCTTGAGTTTGCTGAACTGCAAACCTGTTTCGTGGATCATTCTGCCCAAACCCTCGGTGGTGAGCACATGGTCCACTTCGGCCATACCGTCGTGGATAAACTCATCACGCTTGGCTTCAAATTTCTTGGCAGTGCAGGGCATGATGGAAACAATCACGAGATTTTCCGGCTTGATATTAAGCAACTTCGGAAGGACCTCGCGGGCAACGCTGCCAAACATCTGTTGTGGCGATTTGCAGGTGGACAGGTTGGGAAGCAGCTCCGGATAGTACTGCTCGGCAAATTTGACCCAGCTTGGGCAGCAGCTTGTAAACATGGGCAGTTTTTCGCCTTTCAGCTTACGCTCAATAAATTCCGTGCCCTCCTCGAGCACTGTGAGGTCGGCTGCAAACGAAGTATCGTACACCTGGTCGAACCCTATCCGTTTGAGTGCAGCCACAATCTGGCCCGTGCTGATGGTGCCCGGTTCCATTCCAAAGCCTTCGCCAAGCGCCACGCGCACTGCAGGTGCCAACTGGGCCACCACATATTTATTCGGGTCGTGAATGGCCTTCCATACTTCTTCCGTTTCCGGACGCGGAACCAGCGCACCTACCGGACAAACAGCCACACATTGACCGCAATAGACACATTCCACATCATTGAGGCTTTTGCCAAATGCCGGACCTACAGTGGTTCGTGCCCCACGGTTAACAAAATCGATGGCGCCCACACTCTGCATTTCTTTGCAGGCCCGCACGCAATCGCCGCAAAGCACACATTTGTTGGGGTCGTGAATGATGCTGCGCGAATGGTTATCGATAGGCGCCACTTTTTCGGTGCGCTGAAATCTTACTTTGGTCACACCAAGCCGGCGGGTAAGGTCCTGAAGCTTGCAGTTGTTCGAGCGGATGCAGCTTGGGCACGAAATATCGTGGTTGGCCAGAAGCAGTTCCAGGTTTACCTTTCTGAGCTGACGCACCTGGGCAGTGTTGGTGCGCACAACCATACCGTCTTTGGGTTCGATGGTGCAAGTGGCCTGAATACCCATGCCATCGATCTCGCACACACACAGGCGACATGCGCCATAGGTGCTCAGGTGCGAGTGATAGCAAAAGGTAGGCAGCTCAATGTCGGCCTTGCGAATGAGTTCGAGCAGATTGCGTTCGCCCTCAATCTGGACCATCATTCCGTCTATGTTTACAGTTCCTTTGGTATTCATCGTTTTTCGAATTGTTGAGTTACTACTGCTTTGATGGCCAATTAGTTAAATCCTACTACCGCATCGAATTTGCACACCTCGAAACAAACCCCGCATTTGGTGCACACTTCGGGATCGATCACATGCACCTGCTTCTTGTCGCCGCTGATGGCCTTTACAGGACATTTGCGGGCGCAGGCCGTACAACCGATACATTTTTCGGGGTCGATGCTGATGCTGCGCAAAGCCTTGCAATTGTTGGTGGGGCAGCGTTTATCGCGGATGTGGGCAAGGTATTCGTCTTTAAACTTCAGGATGGTCGAGAGCACCGGACTGGGGGCTGTTTTACCCAGGCCGCAGAGCGAGGCAAGTTTCACTACTTTGCCCACTTCTTCGAGCACTTCAAAAGTTTCTTCCGTGGCCCGACCTTCGATGATATCGTCGAGCAAGGCCAGCATTTGCTTGGTGCCTTCGCGGCAGGGCACACACTTGCCGCAGCTTTCGTTTTGTGTGAAATTCATAAAGAACCGGGCAATCTGTACCATGCACGATTGTTTGTTCATCACCACCAGGCCGCCCGAACCCACCATGGCTCCGATGGCCGTAAGGTTATCATAGTCGAGGGGCAGGTCGAGATCGTCTTCGGTGAGGCATCCGCCCGAAGGACCACCAATCTGCACAGCTTTGAACCCTTCGTGGGTTACATGGCCTTCGTTGTCGGTCACACCTCCGCCAATGTTGTACACAATCTCTCGTAGGGTTGTGCCAAAAGGCACTTCAATCAGCCCGGTATTGGCCACATGGCCGGTGAGTGCAAAAGTCTTGGTGCCCTTTGAGTTGGCTGTTCCGTATTTGTTGAACCACGAAGCTCCGTGGCGAATGATGAGCGGCACTGCGGCCAGGGTTTCCACATTGTTTATCACGGTGGGCTTGCCGAACAATCCTTTCTGGGCCGGGAATGGCGGCTTGGGCATCGGCATTCCGCGCTTGCCTTCGATGGAGGCCATCAGGGCTGTTTCTTCGCCACAAACAAAGGCTCCGGCACCCTCCATGATGTGGATATACATGCTGTGGCCCGAACCAAACACATTGTCGCCCAGCACGCCGGCGTCCAGTGCATCTTCTATGGCCTTGCGCATGCGTTTCACGGCCAGGGGGTACTCAAGACGCACATATACATAGCCTTCGTCGGCCCCAATGGCACGTGCAGCTATCATCATGCCTTCGAGCACACGGTGCGGATTGCCTTCCATAAGGCTGCGGTCCATGAAAGCTCCGGGGTCGCCCTCGTCACCATTGCAGATCACATATTTTTTTTCGCTTTGCTCCACACGGGTGAGGTGCCATTTGCGGCCTGTAGGAAAACCTCCGCCTCCCCTGCCCCTGAGGCCCGATACGACGATGGTATCGCAAATCTCCACATCCGTCATCTCGGTGAAAGCCTTTTGCGCTGCCAGGTATCCGCCATGTGCAATGTATTCGCGGATATCTTCCGGATCCACATGTCCGCATTCGCCCAAAACGAGCCTGTTTTGCAGCTTGTAGAACGGAATATCGAGCTGGCCGCGGTTGCGTTCTCCCGTTACAGGATTCTTGTACAGGAGCTCTTCGATCACTTCGTTGTTTACAATGGTCTGGTTGATGATACGCTCCGCATCCTCTGGTTTGACTTTCACATACATGGTTTCCTCAGGAAGAATATTCACCAGAGGTCCTTGTGCGCAAAATCCCTGGCAGCCGCTACCGGTGAGCTGTATCACCTTGCGGTCGTCGTGCACATCAAACTCGAGCTCCACAAATTCGCGCATTCCGGCCTTTTCAACGGCTGCTTTCAGCGCATTAAACACGGGCAAAGCGCCATTGGCCATACATCCCGTTCCCGCACAAACTACAATGCGTTTGTACACTTTTGAGGCTGCCGAGTTGTAAGCCTGCGCAATACCTTTCAGATCTATGCTTGTCATGGTTTCCATTATCTTGATCTTTAAGCGTTTTCGACCGTTTCAGAGTTCTCTTTCTCGCGTATTTCAGCCAGAATTTGTTCGCAGCGTTTGGCACTTACTTCGCCATATACCTGCTCGTTGACCACCATCACCGGAGCAAGCCCACAGGCGCCAAGGCAACTCACAGCCTCTACAGTAAACATCATGTCGTCGGTGGTATGCTTTTTGGCATTGAGTCCCAGGGTGGAGTTGAGCGTATCAAGCAGTCGCGATGATCCTTTCACGTGGCATGCAGTGCCATCGCAAACCTTGATCACATATTTGCCTTTGGCCTCGAGCGAGAAATGCGCATAAAACGTAGCCACGCCGTACACTTCGGCCACCGGCATGTTGAGCGCTGTGGCAATATAGGTAAGCACCTGAGGAGGCAAATACCTGTATGCTTCCTGCACCTCCTGCAGAATAGGTATCAGACGGGCTTTGTCGTTGTTGTTCCGCTCGATGATTTCGATCACCTGCTGAAACTGGCGGAGATTTTTGTTCGGTTCTGTTTTCACGTTCCGTTATGTTTTGGTGCTAATACACTGATTAAACTGCGTTGGAATGCTTTAACTTGTTCAGTATGACGGCCAGATTGGCGTAGATATGCGTATCCTGAACGATCACATGCGGAGGTACAACGAGCGGTGTGGGGGCAAAGTTCCAGATGGCCCGTATGCCCCAGCCCACCATAAGGTCGGCCACCGGCTGTGCGGCCGATGCCGGGGTGGTGATGATGCCTATGCTGATATGCAACCTGCTGGCCAGGTCGCGAAACTTTTCGAGATGAAAGACCGGCACCCCGGCGATTTCGGTGCCCACCTTGCGCTTGTCAATATCAAATGCCGCAACTATTTTAAGCCCCGATTCGCGAAACCCTTCATATTGAATAAGTGCGCTTCCCAGATATCCCGCACCGACCAGAAAAGCCTCATGCGTGCGGTTGTATCCCAGAAAATCTTCCAGCGCCGCAACCAGTTCAGGCACAAGGTAACCCACACGAGGCTTACCGCTTATCCCTGTGTAGGATAAATCTTTGACTACCTGCGTCGGGTCGAGATGCAACACCTTTGCAATGGCAGGAGCAGTAACAAATTGCTCTTCGCGCCTGAGCAGCTCGCGGAGCAGGTTAAGATAAGTAGGCATCCTTCTTACCGTGGGCTCCGGAACGGCCTGAACCACCTTTTCTGTTCCCGCTGCACTATTCATATTGTTAATTTTTTCACAACAAAGGTAAAGCAATTTTCGTTTAAAAAAAGATTTTTTTCAGTATTAAAATAAAATTATAACCAGTCTAAATAACGACAGACTTCAGCTATTTGACAAGATTATAATATTAACTATTTGTTAAACAGTGTTTTACATAATTCACACCTGAAGCAAACAATCCCATAATTAGATATTAATTTCTTTATTGAAGCAGATTTTCTTCATCCATGATGCTGTACTATGGCAACAGCGAATGATGTAGTCCTTCGGTCAGCAGACCACCTGGCAATGGTCCAAGGCCATTTTTTGCAACAGGCGGGCCGGCCCGATTGGTTTAGAGGCATATCTTTGCAATGGTATGTCCGAAATTCTGAGAACAAATTCTTCTGTTTTGAGCTGGCGGCTGG
Organism: Bacteroidota bacterium; assembly: GCA_016715945.1. NCBI lineage: Bacteria > Pseudomonadati > Bacteroidota > Bacteroidota bacterium. The sequence continues at coordinate 882,737 of JADJXJ010000003.1, read as the reverse complement.
CACTCCTGATCATGCTGCTGATTGTGTGCGGTATCAGAACCTATGCCACCCATCAGCGGGCAGCCGAGATAACTTACAAGCACATCGGCGGGCTCACCTACGAGTTCACCATCACCATGTACACCTACACCCCAAGTCCGGCCGACGATGTGAGGACGACCTTACCGATAAAATGGGGCGACAACACACAAAGCGATATCCCAAGAGTTGTATTTCAGGCACTTCCGAACAACTACACACTCAATGTGTACCGCATGACGCACACCTTCCCTGCATCGGGCACTTACACAATTTCGGTGGAAGACCCAAACCGCAACTTTGGTGTGGTGAACATCCCAAACTCGGTGAATGTGCCCATGTATGTCGAAACCACCCTGGTAATCAACCCATTTCTTGGAGTCAACAACTCTGTGCAATTGCTCAATCCACCGGTGGACCAGGGATGCGTGAACAGGTTGTTCGTACACAACCCCTCGGCCTTCGATCCGGATGGCGACAGCCTGGCATTCAAACTCACCAGCTGCCGTGGTGCTAACGGACAGGTTATTCCCGGTTACACCCTTCCCATGGCCAGCACCAGTTTCGAAATGAATCCGCTTACAGGCGACCTGATCTGGCAGAATCCCATGCTGCAAGGCGAATACAATGTGGCTTTCACCATCGAAGAATGGCGAAATGGAGTGTTGGTGGGTACCGTGACCAGAGACATGCAGATATTGATCGGCGCCTGTAACAACAACCCACCTGTGATAAACGCCCCTGCAGAAACCTGTGTGCTTGCCGGCAATTTCATCTCGTTTTCGGTCAGTGCCACCGATCCCGATAACAATGCCGTGGTGCTTTCGGCCTCCGGCGGACCTTTTGTGCAGCCGCAGAATCCGGCTGTGATCAATCCTGATCCTGCTTCGGGCACCCCGACTGCCACCACCACATTTCAATGGTCAACCACATGCAGCCACATCCGGCGCAATGCCTACGACGTGCTGTTCAAAGCCCGGGACATTCATCCCGAAATCAGCCTCACCTCTTTTGCCTCCAGCAGGGTGCTGGTCATGGCACCGGCGGTGCAAAACCTTCAGGCCACGGCCCTTGGCAATGGTATTAACCTGCAGTGGAACCCATACACCTGCAACAATGCCGTGGGATACAAGGTTTACCGCAGCCTGGGACAACAGGCCTGGACCCCTTTACAATGCGAAACCGGAGTACCAGCAGGTTCCGGCTACCAACTCATAGCTACCATCAACCAGGCTGACGCATTGGCTTACCGGGACGATGCCAATGGCCAGGGACTCGCTCCGGGCAACGATTACTGCTATTTGGTAACGGCCATCTTTGCCGATGGGGCCGAAAGCAAAGCCAGCAACCCCTCATGCGCCCGACTCAGACGCGACCTGCCGGTAATTACCAACGTAACCAACGACAGCCTCAACCTGAACTCCGGCCGGGTTTGGGTGGTATGGAGCAAGCCCACTGAACTCGACACCCAGCAGTTCCCAGGCCCTTACGAATACCAATTATTCAGGTTGAGCGGCCTTACCGGGCAGAATCCCGAACTTGTGCACACCGCTCAGGGCCTCAACGACACCATATTTTACGACCAAAATGCCAATCTGAACAACCAAACCAATGGCCTGAGCTACCAGATCATGTTCAGAAGCCTCACCGCAGGCGATATCGGCCTGTCGCGCAGGGCATCCTCAGTGCTGCTCAAAGCCAATCCATCCGACCGGGCGGTCGTCCTGAGCTGGCAAACCAATGTGCCATGGAATAACAGCCGAACTGAAATTTTTGGTAAACCTGCAAACAGCGAAACATTCACGCTTCTTGGCAGTACAGGCGGAAACACCTGGCGACACGAAAACCTTGCCAATGGAGACTCCTATCATTATTATGTGCGAACCGTCGGCGCATTTTCGAGCCCGGGCTTTATTGCACCTATTGTTAACCATTCCAACGTGGTGAGCGCCGTCCCGGTGGACAACACCCCTCCATGCCCGCCGGTATTGTCGGTGACACCGGATTGCGAACGCATCGAAAACCTGCTCAGCTGGAGCCGTTTGCCCGACAGCTGTGGCTACGACCTGAAACGTATCCGGGTTTATTTCGCAACAAAACCTGATGGCGCATTCACCCTTATCGACAGCCTTGGACCGAATACCTTATCCTATCTTCATCAGAAAGAGCGCTTTGTGGTCGGCTGTTATTACCTGACAGCGGTCGATTCCACAGGCAATGTGTCAGAAGCCTCGAACAAAGTATGCATCGATTACGATGCCTGTCCGCTATTTGAGATTCCCAACTTCTTCAGCCCCAATGGCGATGGCTTCAACGACGAGCTGATTCCGATGGGTTTCCCGGCAAACAATCCAAACGCAAATATCAACCGCATTGACCTGACTATATTCAACCGTTGGGGAAATGTGGTTTTCAAAACAGACAAGCCCGAGATTCGCTGGAACGGAAAGGTGATGGGCAGTGGAACGGATGTGGCCGACGGAACCTACTTTTATGTGTGTGATGTATTTTTCGAGGGTCTTGAAGGTGAAGTGAAGCTTCGCCTGCAGGGGAGCATCACCGTTATGCGTTGAGCCCCGCCCTGACTGCAAACAGAAAAAATCTTACTTTCGTATCACCGAAGCTGATGGGTCATGCACGAACTTTCTATCGCCCTGAATATTATGGAAATTGTTGATGCAGAGGCCCGGGCTGCCGGAGCAGATGAAGTGAGCAAAATAGAACTTGAGATAGGCTCATGGTCAGGCGTGGAGCCCGATGCCATAGAGATGGCAATGGCAGAAGCCATCAGGGAGACCATCGCCTCGAAAGCCAAAGTAGTGTTTCACTGGAGAAAAGCTATGGCGGCCTGCGAAGACTGCTGCAACGAATTTGAACCTGAAGACATTTTTAAAATCTGCCCCTACTGCAACAGCCTGAACACCCACCTGCTTACAGGTAAAGAGTTGAATATCAAATCTATCGAAGTAGTAAAAGATTAAAAACAACTGATATGTGCGGAACTTGCGGCTGTGGCGAAGACGACCACATTACCTACCGGAAAATCGAACATCCTGATGATGCCCATATGCATTATCACACCCATGTGCACAAGCACGGCGATCTTGAGCATTCGCATCCACACCATCATACACACAGCCACCATGATGGTCACGTGCTTCACGATCATGCACACGATCATGCGCACCATGACCACCCTCACGAGCACGATCATCCCCATGCACACCCCAACCCACTGACCATCAGGATCGAGCGAAACATTCTGGATAAAAATCTGCAGTATGCCGAGCGCAACAGGGGATATTTTGAAGCCTTGAAAGTGACGGCTTTCAATCTGGTCAGTTCTCCGGGCTCAGGCAAGACAACCCTGCTCGAACGCACAATAAGTGCACTCAAGGCGCAAAAACAACTCTATGTCATTGAGGGCGACCAGCAAACTTCCAACGATGCCCGCCGGATCAGCCAGGCAGGAGCGCCTGTAATCCAGATAAATACCGGAAACGGCTGCCATCTGGATGCCATCATGGTCAACAAGGCCGTCAAACAGCTCGACCTCAAGCCCGAAAGCCTGTTATTTATCGAGAATGTAGGCAACCTGGTCTGCCCTGCCCTGTTCGACCTGGGTGAAACCAAACGGGTGGTCATTATCAGTGTGACTGAAGGTGACGATAAGCCGGCCAAATATCCCAATATGTTCGAAACTTCCGGGCTCTGTATTGTCAACAAGATTGACCTGTTGCCATATGTGGATTTCGACATCGAAAGTTTCGAATCCACCCTTCGCAAAATCAACAGGAATATCGGGATCATCCGACTGAGTGCCCGCACGGGCGAAGGCTTCGATCAATGGCTTGAGTGGATTGGCCGTGAGGCTGGCAAATGATTCACTTGAAATAGTAAGTGAATTTCAGTCGCTCACCTATCCTTGTTCTGGATGGAATATCCCGGATCCGGCCGTCTTGCCAGAATAGGACAAACGAGCCGCATTCGGCAAATTCATTGCGGTCGACACACTCGCACGACAAGACCTGAGACCAGTTGAATGTATCCACCGTGGCCTCGATCTCAGCCACAATTTTTACACTAAACCCCTCTGTTTTAGTGCTTTCCTTTCTTGTCCACCGCAGGGTACCTGGCACACGGCATTTTTCCGGAATCCTTTCAGGCCAAAGATTCTGTCCGTGCTCAGCAACAACAAAAGGCAGACTCGTTGCAAGGGCACACAGTTTTGCCTCAGCATCGGAGGCAGCTGTAGTGAGCTGAAGGCAGGCCATTAGTTCAGGAAGCGGGACCGAAAGACTCGCAATGGAAGTGTGCTCGAAAAGAAAAGCTTCCCTGTCGGCAAGGGATAGCTTTTTCCCGGTGCCCATATAGGGCTGGCATTGCTCCAATTCCTTCACTGCAAGCAGATAATTGTTGCCTGCCGCATCACTCAGTATGGCCTCGTAAGCCTCATTATCCCCGCTAACCGAATGCACCATATACCCCTCAAGCCTGCGCACCGTAATGTCGAAAGTGCGGTAGGTGAGCAAAATGGTTTGAGCCGCTGCAGAAGACATGAGGATACACAGCGTGCTTGCCAACCAGAGCCTCATGGGCAAAGCTTTTAGGAAGCCCCAACGCACAATGCGTGAATTTTATTTTATCTTGAGCAACGAAGTGCGAATGCCTCTGATGAGTGAAGAGCTGAAGCCCTGATGCTCCATCTCGTTCAGCCCGACAATGGTACACCCCTGGGGAGTGGTCACCCTGTCGATCAATTGCTCGGGATGTGTTTGCTCGAACAGCGCCATTACCGCAGCCCCTTTAGCAGTTTGGGAAGCTATGCTCAAGGCAGTGTGGGCATCGAAACCAATCTCAATGCCTGCCTGCATGCTGGCGCGAATGTAACGCAAGGCAAAAGCGGTTCCGCATGCGCCGAGTACGGTGGCAGCATCCATCAACTTCTCTTCGATGGGAATGACCGTTCCTATCTCCTCGAGCAGTGCGATCGCAGGGGCAGATGCTTCGTGATGTCCGTTCACCGCAACACAGGTAGCACTTTCGCCATATTGTGCAGCAATATTTGGCATGATGCGCACGACGACAACCTCCTCTCCGACAACAGCAGTTATCTCGCTTGCCGATAAACCTGTAACTGCCGACAGGAGCAGCTTATGACGGATATGCGGAGCAATCTCATTCAGTACTTCTATTGCCTGATGAGGCTTGACAGTCAGGATGATGACATCTGTAAGAGCGATGCCATCGGTATTCGACCGGCTAAGCCGGATACCCATATCGGCCATGTGGGCGATATGCTGGATATTGCGGCGGGTAATGGTGATGTGGTGGTCCGACTCGGAGCGCAGAAAACCCTTGGCCAATGCAATACCAAGGTTACCACCGCCAATGATATGAATACGCATGAGTTGTTTTTTTGGTAAAACTACTTAAAAGCTCTTTATCAGGAATGGCTGGTCAAAAATCAAAAAACCCCGTAACACTTGTGTGTCCGGGGTTTTTGTATGGGGCGGCGACGACCTACTTTCCCACGCTTGTGGCGCAGTATCATCGGCGCTGGCAGGCTTAACTTCTCTGTTCGGAATGGGAAGAGGTGAGCCCTGCCGCTATAGTCACCATAATTTCTTTAGTGTGTGGTGTGAGTGATGAATGGTGAGCGGTGAGCGGTGAGCAGTGTTCACTTCCCGTAACCCGTAACCCGTAACCCGTTACCCATTCCATCCACATCAACACAGGACAAACAAGACACAAAACTTCGTTAAAGACTTCCTCATCACCTAAGCCTATCAAACTCATATACCATAACCACAGAAAAAGCTTTCGGAATATTAGTACTGCTCGGCTTTGATGTTACCACCTTTACACCTGCAGCCTATCTACCACGTCGTCTACATGGTTCCTCTAAGGAAGCCTCATCTTGAGGTAAGTTTCGTGCTTAGATGCTTTCAGCACTTATCTTCTCCAAACTTGGCTACCCTGCTATGCAGCTGGCGCCACAACAGGTACACCAGAGGTTTGTCCAACCCGGTCCTCTCGTACTAAGGTCAGCTCCTCTCAAGCTTCCAACGCCCACAACAGATAGGGACCGAACTGTCTCGCGACGTTCTGAACCCAGCTCACGTGCCACTTTAATCGGCGAACAGCCGAACCCTTGGGACCTTCTCCAGCCCCAGGATGTGACGAGCCGACATCGAGGTGCCAAACCACTCCGTCGATATGAGCTCTTGGGAGTGATCAGCCTGTTATCCCCGGCGTACCTTTTATCCTTTGAGCGATGGCCCTTCCATGCGGAACCACCGGATCACTATGCTCTGCTTTCGCACCTGATCGACTTGTCTGTCTCACAGTCAAGCACCCTTATGCCATTGCACTCTGCGTACGGTTACCAACCGTACTGAGGGTACCTTTAGAAGCCTCCGTTACTCTTTGGGAGGCGACCACCCCAGTCAAACTACCCACCAAACACTGTCTCCGCACTAAGCAGATTAGACATCAAATACACAAAGGGTGGTATTTCAAGGTCGACTCCATGATACCTGGCGGTACCATCTCGCAGTCTCCCACCTATCCTACACATCATGCATCCAATGTCAATGTTAAGTTGTAGTGAAGGTGCACGGGGTCTTTCCGTCCCGTTGCGGGTAAGCGGCATCTTCACCGCTACTACAATTTCACCGAGCTCATGGCTGAGACAGTGCCCAGATCGTTACACCATTCGTGCAGGTCGGAACTTACCCGACAAGGAATTTCGCTACCTTAGGACCGTTATAGTTACGGCCGCCGTTTACCGGGGCTTCAATTCAATGCTTCTCCGCCTTAGGCAGATGACATCTCCTCTTAACCTTCCGGCACCGGGCAGGTGTCAGGCCTTATACTTCATCTTTCGATTTCGCAAAGCCATGTGTTTTTGTTAAACAGTCGCCTGGGCCATTTCTCTGCGCCCGCCTTACAGCGGGACCCTTTCTCCCGAAGTTACAGGGTTATTTTGCCTAGTTCCTTAGCCATGATTCACTCGAGCACCTGTGGATACTCTCCTCGACTACCTGTGTCGGTTTACGGTACGGGTAACTGGTATCTGATGCTTAGAAGGTTTTCTCGAAAGTATGTACCCAGCGCACTATCCAGTCTCCTATTAGGATCCCGGTACTATCAGGCCTCAGCATCCGCAGCGGATTTGCCTGCCGCAGATCTACCTACCTCCCTTTAACCTGCTATTCCGTCAGCAGGCGACGCCTTAACTCCTCTGTCACTCCCTCGCAATACCAGTCAGTACTGGAATATTAACCAGTCGTCCATCAACTACCCCGCCTCTACAACGGGTCCGCCTTAGGCCCCGACTAACCCTGATCCGATTAACGTTGATCAGGAAACCTTAGTCTTCCGGTGTTGCGGTTTCCCACCGCAATTATCGTTACTTATGCCTACATTTGCTTTTCCAGACGCTCCAGCAACGCTCACGCATCACCTTCCACGCCGACTGGAATGCTCCCCCTACCACTGAAGTCCTATAACTCCAATCCATAGCTTCGGTAGTATGCTTTATGCCCGCTTATTATCCATGCCCGACCGCTCGACTAGTGAGCTGTTACGCACTCTTTAAATGAATGGCTGCTTCCAAGCCAACATCCTAGCTGTCTATGCAGTCAAACCGCGTTTTATCAACTTAGCATACATTTGGGGACCTTAGCTGATGATCCGGGTTCTTTCCCTCTCGGGCAAGGACCTTAGCACCCTTGCCCTCACTCCCATCTAACATGTCATAGCATTCGGAGTTTGTCAGGGTTTGGTAGGCGGTGAAGCCCCCTAGCCCAATCAGTAGCTCTACCTCTATGACACTCTATAATGAGGCTGCCCCTAAAGGCATTTCGGGGAGTACGAGCTATCTCTCAGTTTGATTAGCCTTTCACCCCTACCCACAGCTCATCCGAAGTCTTTTCAACGACCACCGGTTCGGTCCTCCAGTGCGTGTTACCGCACCTTCAACCTGGCCATGGGTAGATCACAAAGTTTCGCGTCTACCCCCTCTGACTTAACGCCCTGTTCAGACTCGCTTTCGCTTCGGCTCCTCCGCTCTAAGCAGATTAACCTCGCCAAAAAGGTGTAACTCGTAGGCTCATTATGCAAAAGGCACGCCGTCATACGCCATCGGCGCACTCCGACCGCTTGTAAGCGTATGGTTTCAGGTTCTATTGCACTCCGCTGCGCGCGGTTCTTTTCACCTTTCCTCACGGTACTGGTCCACTATCGGTCTCTCAGGAGTATTTAGCCTTGGCGGATGGTGCCGCCAGTTTCAGACAGGATTCCTCCAGTCCCGCCTTACTCAGGATACCCGCTAACATCATAAACCATTTCGCATACAGGACTATCACCTCCTATGGTCCGGCTTTCCAACCGTGTTCCGCTATGATTTATTAACGTACTTCGCAGGTCCTACAACCCCGAAATTGCCGTAACAATCCCGGTTTGGGCTCCTTCCCGTTCGCTCGCCACTACTTGGGAAATCACTATTGTTTTCTCCTCCTCCGCTTACTAAGATGTTTCAGTTCAGCGGGTTCGCCTCTGTAATCCTTTAGACCACAGATCTCCTGACTTCATCAGGAGGGGTTGCCCCATTCGGATATCACCGGATCATAGCTCATTTGCAGCTCCCCGATGCTTTTCGCAGCTTATCACGTCCTTCTTCGCCTCTGAGAGCCTAGGCATCCCCCATACGCCCTTAATCACTTTCTTCCGTACTAACTATCGTATCTGAGTTATCCATCAATGTACAAGCCATCCAATCAGCATCTCTGCCAACCAAACAACCCATACACCGGCTCAAGTGTGAGATTAATCTCTCACTCAGTTTTGTGTCTCTCGTTTGTCACCATGTCAAAGAACTTGCGCGATTATCAACTAACCGCTCTTGCGAAGATCAAGGGAGTCGAACCCTCCGGACCTGGTCTCACCCTCAATATGGTCGTCTGACCATCTGATGTGATACCGGCCCTGCCGCCTATCTTCTTCTAACCAATCAACAGATACACCTGCCAGATACTGTAACTCCCCCTGAAGTCCTGCCGGCAATTTCTCTCTGCCGGCCTTTCTTCTTTTTCTGACAATCCGCTACAGCTTTTCTCTCTCCCGCTGTCTTTGGCTCGGGTCTGCTCAGTAGTCCCGGGCAGACTCGAACTGCCGACCCCTACATTATCAGTGTAGTGCTCTAACCAACTGAGCTACGGGACTGTGTAGCTGAATTATCCGGCCAACAGTGGCTCATGCAGTTTTCCCCTCTATGGCATCACTCCTGCTCAAGCTTACTGTCTTAACCCTGGGGTCAGTTTCCTCTTCGCCCTGTGTTCTGTCATCTATATATCGAAGCCCAAAAAAACCAGAGAAAAATCAACGCATCTCTCTGTATCATACAATAAGTCATAATCTTACTTGCCCCGTGCTTACTAAAAGTCATCCACTTCTATCCTAACAAAAGACCGTCGTTTCCTACCTCTCCAGAAAGGAGGTATTCCAGCCACACCTTCCGGTACGGCTACCTTGTTACGACTTAGCCCCAGTCACCAAGTTTACCCTAGGCGGCTCCTTGCGGTTACCGACTTCAGGTACCCCCGGCTCCCATGGCTTGACGGGCGGTGTGTACAAGGCCCGGGAACGTATTCACCGCGCCATGGCTGATGCGCGATTACTAGCGATTCCAGCTTCACGAAGTCGGGTTGCAGACTTCGATCCGAACTGAGACCGGCTTTCGAGATTCGCTCCCTGTCACCAGGTGGCTGCCCTCTGTACCGGCCATTGTAGCACGTGTGTAGCCCTGGACGTAAGGGCCGTGCTGATTTGACGTCATCCCCACCTTCCTCTCTACTTGCGTAGGCAGTTTCATTAGAGTCCCCAGCCTAACCTGTTGGCAACTAATGATAGGGGTTGCGCTCGTTATGGGACTTAACCCGACACCTCACGGCACGAGCTGACGACAACCATGCAGCACCTCGCTCAACGCCCCGAAGGGACTTGAGATTTCTCCCAATATCATCAAGCGTTCAAGCCCAGGTAAGGTTCCTCGCGTATCATCGAATTAAACCACATGCTCCACCGCTTGTGCGGGCCCCCGTCAATTCCTTTGAGTTTCAACCTTGCGATCGTACTCCCCAGGTGGATCACTTATCACTTTCGCTTAGCCGCTGACTGTTTATCGCCAACAACGAGTGATCATCGTTTACAGCGTGGACTACCAGGGTATCTAATCCTGTTTGATCCCCACGCTTTCGTGCATGAGCGTCAGTTATAGCTTGGTGAGCTGCCTCCGCTATCGGTGTTCTGTAGCATATCTATGCATTTCACCGCTACATGCTACATTCCGCCCACCTCAACTAAACTCAAGACAAACAGTATCAAAGGCAGACCCACAGTTGAGCCGTGGAATTTCACCCCTGACTTATTCGCCCGCCTGCGCACCCTTTAAACCCAATGAATCCGGATAACGCTCGCATCCTCCGTATTACCGCGGCTGCTGGCACGGAGTTAGCCGATGCTTATTCTTCAGGTACCTGCAAACCCGTATCCCGTACAGGCTTTTATTCCCTGACAAAAGCAGTTTACAACCCATAAGGCCGTCTTCCTGCACGCGGCATGGCTGGGTCAGACTTGCGTCCATTGCCCAATATTCCTTACTGCTGCCTCCCGTAGGAGTCTGGTCCGTGTCTCAGTACCAGTGTGGGGGATCGCCCTCTCAGGTCCCCTATCCATCGTAGCCTTGGTCTGCCGTTACCACACCAACTAGCTAATGGAACGCATGCCCATCTCTAACCGCAAAAGCTTTAAACACCAACAGATGCCCATCAGTGTTACTATGGGGTATTAATCCGAATTTCTCCGGGCTATCCCCCAGTTAAAGGTAGGTTGCATACGCGTTACGCACCCGTGCGCCACTCTAGGCAGGTATCGCTACCCGCTTACCGTTCGACTTGCATGTATTAAGCCTGCCGCTAGCGTTCATCCTGAGCCAGGATCAAACTCTCCATAGTATTTGTTCCTTTATAAAATTAATACCTTCGAAGTAGTTACTCCCGGCCTCTCGCTATCCTATTATATCCGTGAATTGACTCTCTTGCGCCCGAAAGCTTGGTAAAACCCGTGACCATCGCATGACCACAAAGAAATACCTGACTTCCTCTGGCTTTTTGGCTCCAATAGTTCAAAGAACTCGTTTGCTCCCGCCTGCCTCCCTCTTCCAAACTCTCTGCCTGCAAAACGGGAGTGCAAAAGTAGAAACTTTATCCAAAATACAAAACACTTTTAGAGAAAAAATTTTAAGTTTTTTATTACTCATTGATTATCTGATTCTTATACGAACATCTTTTTTTCAATCCTTTGGTCAAAACCAGAGAAAAACACCTGTTTTCTCCTTATCAGGCATACTTAAAAGCCTGAAAGTAGTGGAGCATCCTGTCGATTCAGTGATTGCAAACAATAAAAAAAGCTGCTGGCACTCGTCCAGCAGCTTTTTTCAAAATGCTTATTCCTGATTAGCGGTAGTATTTAAAGCTTCTTCCGGGATAGTAAGCGGCATTGCCGAGGAGCTCCTCGATACGAAGCAGCTGATTGTACTTGGCAATACGGTCGGTACGGCTGGCCGATCCGGTCTTGATCAGGCCGGTATTCAGCGCCACAGCCAGGTCGGCAATGGTGGTATCTTCGGTTTCACCCGAACGGTGGCTCATGATGGCAGTGTAGCCGTTGCGATAGGCCAGCTGAACACATTTGATGGTTTCGGTGAGCGAACCGATCTGGTTAACTTTGATCAGGATGGAGTTGCAGATACCCTCGTTAATCCCCTTCTGCAGGCGCTCTACGTTGGTCACGAATAAGTCGTCGCCCACCAGCTGAATTTTGTTGCCAAGCTTCTCGGTCATCAGCTTCCAACCGGCCCAGTCGTCTTCGGCCATACCATCTTCAATCGAAAGGATAGGATATTTGTTGACCCATTCTGCCCAATAATCGACCATCTGTGCGGGCGTAAGTTTTTCGCCGCTCGATTTGTGGAGATGATATACATTTTCTTCTGGCAGATAGTATTCTGATGATGCGGGGTCGAGCGCCAGTGCCACATCTTCGCCGGGCTTGTAGCCAGCTTTTTCAATGGCTTGCAGGATGACCTGAATAGCTTCTTCATTCGATTTGAGGTTGGGAGCGAAACCGCCTTCGTCGCCCACATTGGTGGCATAGCCCATTTTTTTGAGCACAGACTTCAGGCTGTGAAACACTTCGGCGCCCATACGGATGGCCTGGGCAAACGATTCGGCACCTACCGGCATGATCATAAATTCCTGGAAGTCGATGCTGTTGTCGGCATGCGAACCACCATTGATGATATTCATCATCGGGATGGGCAGTGTGTATGCGCCTACACCACCAAGGTAGCGGAACAGTGGCTGATTGGTTTCCTGAGCAGCGGCATGTGCAACAGCCAGCGATACACCAAGAATGGCGTTGGCTCCGAGCTTGCTCTTGTTGGGTGTGCCATCCAGTTCGATGAGTTTGGCATCAATCTCAGCCTGGTCGCCCACGTGGTATCCGATCATTTCGTCGGCAATAATCTCATTTACATTCTTCACTGCCTGAAGAACGCTTTTGCCCAGATACATGCTCTTGTCGTTGTCGCGAAGTTCAACAGCTTCGTGAACGCCTGTTGAAGCTCCGGAAGGAACTGCAGCGCGACCCATGATGCCGTTTTCGGTCATCACATCTACCTCAATGGTAGGATTGCCCCTCGAGTCGAGGATCTGACGGGCATGAACATCAGTAATATAGCTCATGATTTATGTTTTTTAAAAGCTTGCACAAAGTTACTGTTAATCATTAAACAAAAAGACCGGAGGCATCTGCTTCCGGTCTTTTATTTCTGCAAACGGTTGAGGAAAAGGGATTCAAATCACTTCCTCTTCCGAGGGTTTGTTTAGGCCTCTGTGCTTTGTGCATTATCGGCCGGGGCAGCCTCGGAAGCTGCAGGAGCTTCTGCTGTTGCTTTAGCCGATTTCTTACCACCACGCCTTGTCGAACGTGCTTTCCTGGCGGTTTTTTCTTTGAGCAGATTCTCATTGAAATCTACGAGTTCCATCAGAGCCAGCTCAGCGCCATCGCCCAGACGGTGTCCGAGCTTGATGATGCGTGTGTAGCCACCCGGACGGTCGGCAACTTTTGGAGCCACTACCCTGAAGAGCTCGGTTACAGCAAATTTGTTCTGCAATTCAGCAAAAACCATGCGGCGCGAATGGGTAGTATCGTCTTTAGAGCGTGTGATCATGGGCTCAATATACGGACGGAGCGCTTTGGCTTTAGCTACGGTGGTGGTAATCCGCTTGTGAAGGATGAGCGAAGCCGCCATATTCGCCAGCATCGCACTGCGATGTGCGCTGTTCCTTCCGAGGTGATTGATTTTTTTGTTGTGTCTCATATCTGTCTGCTATTCCTTATCAAGTTTATACTTACTCACATTCATGCCGAACTCCAGGCCTTTGCTGCGTACGAGCTCTTCAAGTTCGGTAAGTGATTTTCTTCCAAAGTTCCTGAATTTCAGCAGGTCGTTCTTGTTGAAAGCTACCAGGTCGCCAAGCGTTTCCACATCAGCAGCTTTGAGGCAGTTGAGTGCGCGTACCGAGAGGTCCATATCGACAAGCTTGGTTTTAAGCAGCTGACGGATATGCAGCGAACCTTCGTCGAATTCTTCGGTAACTCCCTTTTCTTCGTGGTCCACTGTGATGCGCTCGTCGGAAAAGAGCATAAAGTGCTGAATGAGAATCTTGGCAGCTTCCTTCAATGCATCCTTAGGATAGATCGACCCATCAGTGATCACCTCGAGCATCAGTTTTTCGTAGTCGGTCTTCTGCTCCACACGGTAGTTTTCAATGTGATATTTCACATTTTTGATAGGGGTGTGGATGGAGTCGATGGCAATGGTGCCTACCGGAGCGTTCACCACTTTGTTTTCCTCTGCAGGAACATATCCTCTTCCCTTGTTGATGGTGATTTCCATGCTCAGTTTCACGTCCGGATTCATGTTGCAGATAACCAGGTCGTGATTGAGCACCTGAAAAACGGAAAGGAATTTATTGATATCGCCGGCTTTGAACTGCTCCTGGTCGCCGATTACGATGTTCACTTTTTCGGTGGTTTCGGAGGCAATCTGCTGTTTGAACCTTATTTTTTTCAGGTTGAGCACGATATCGGCCACATCTTCAACCACACCGTCGATGGATGCAAATTCATGCAACACACCATCAATGCGCACGGAGGTGATGGCAAAGCCCTCCAGTGAGGAGAGCAGAATACGCCTTAAGGCATTGCCGATGGTTATTCCGAAACCTGGTTCAAGCGGCCTGAACTCGAACACACCACGGGTGTTGTCCGATTCGACCATGATCACCTTCTCAGGTTTTTGAAAAGCTAAAACAGCCATATTGTTTTCTTAAAGGTTATAAATTTAAGATACCAGGTTGGGTATGTGATTACTTGGAGTACAACTCAACGATGAGCTGTTCCTTGATGTTTTCCGGAATGTCGGCACGCGAAGGATAGTTGATGAACTTACCTTCCATTTTTGCGCTGTCCCAATCCAGCCAGGGGAACCTGTTCACGTGACCTTCAACGGAGTTGACGATAACTTCAAGTGCCTTGGAGCGCTCGCGCACACCAATCACATCGCCGGGGCGAAGCAGGTAGGAAGGAATGTTTACTACCTCACCATTGACAGTGATGTGCTTGTGGCTAACCAGTTGGCGGGCTGCACTGCGTGTAGGGGCAATACCCAGACGGAAAACAGTGTTGTCGAGCCTGGATTCGATGAGCTGGAGCAGCACCTCACCGGTGATACCTTTGCGGCGCGAAGCTTTTTCGAACAGGATGCGGAACTGACGCTCGAGAATACCGTAGGTGTATTTGGCTTTTTGTTTTTCCTGAAGCTGTACCCCGTATTCCGAGAGTTTCTTGCGACGCTTCGAGCTGCCATGTTGTCCGGGAGGATAGTTGCGTTTGTCGAAAGAACGGTCCTGGCCGTAGATGGCTTCACCAAACTTGCGTGCTATTTTTGTTTTTGGGCCAATATATCTTGCCATAGTGCTTATTGTTTTGCTTTATACGGGTTCCTGTTATACTCTTCTTCTTTTAGGCGGACGGCATCCGTTGTGCGGCAGTGGCGTAACGTCAACGATTTCAGTGACTTCGATGCCAGACGAGTGGATGGTACGGATGGCTGATTCGCGTCCAGCTCCAGGTCCCTTCACGAATACTTTCACCTTGCGCAATCCAAGGTCGTAAGCTGTTTTGGCAGCCTCTTCGGCGGCCATCTGAGCGGCGTAAGGGGTATTTTTCTTGGATCCCCTGAAGCCCATTTTCCCGGCCGAAGCCCAGGAAATCACCTGACCACTGTTGTTGGTCAGCGAGATGATAATGTTGTTGAAGGAGGCACTGATGTATGCCCTGCCGGTAGGCTCCACCTTCACAACGCGTTTTTTAACTGTTTTTGTGGTTTTTGCCATGATTTGTTAATAGTTAACGGTCAGATATGATCCGAAAGCTGTGGCCTACTTGGTAGCTTTCTTCTTGTTTGCAACGGTTTTCTTCTTTCCTTTGCGGGTGCGGGCATTGTTTTTGGTGGTCTGTCCGCGAACCGGAAGTCCCAGACGGTGACGGATTCCCCTGTAGGAACCGATATCCATCAGGCGTTTGATGCTCATCTGCACTTCGCTGCGAAGCTCACCTTCCACCTTGAAGTTGGCTCCGATGATCGTACGGATGTTGTTTTGCTCCTCGTCGTTCCAGTCCTGGACTTTTTTGTTGATGTCCACTCCGGCCTCGTTGAGGATCTTGCGTGCCGAGCTCCGGCCTATACCATAAATATAGGTGAGTGCAATCTCGCCACGTTTGTTGTTGGGAATATCTACGCCAGCAATCCTTGCCATATAAGTAATAGTTTAATGTTTCTGTTGCGGATTATCCTTGTCTTTGCTTGTACTTCGGATTCTTTTTGTTGATGACGTAAAGGCGGCCCTTGCGGCGCACAATCTTACAATCGTCGGTCCTTTTCTTAAGCGATGCTCTGACTTTCATTTTCCTGTGGTTTGGCGGAAGTGTTCGTTTACTTCCTGGTTAGTATCAATTGTTTTTACTTGTACCTGAAGGTGATCCGACCTTTGGTAAGGTCATAGGGCGACAATTCGAGCTTCACACGATCGCCGGGCAGGATTTTGATGTAGTGCATCCTCATCTTACCCGAGATGTGCGCGATAAGTTGGTGTCCGTTTTCGAGCTCTACCCTGAACATCGCATTGCCCAGCGACTCGATAACAGTTCCGTCCAGCTCTATTGGCAATTGTTTCGCCATATTGATTATTGTGTTTTTAAAAGTACTTCTTCTATCAGTTCGAACGTTGAGAGAATGTCGGCCTTTTGTTTGCCAACAGCCACCGTATGTTCGAAGTGTGCCGAAGGACGGCGGTCGGCTGTGCGAATGGTCCAGCCGTCGTCATCCTGCGTAATATTTTTTGTGCCGAGATTGATCATAGGTTCGATGGCGATGACCATTCCAGCCACCAGGCGAGGTCCGGAGCCTCTGCGTCCGAAATTAGGTACTTCGGGTGCTTCGTGCAATTTCCGTCCGACACCATGTCCTACCAGTTCGCGCACTATGCCATAACCGAATTGTTCGATATAGTGCTGAATGGCATAACTGATGTCGCCCACCCGGTTGCCTTCCACGGCCATCTTTATTCCTTCATAGAGCGACTGGCGTGTGCGTTCGAGCAACAACCGGAGTTCGTCGCTTATGTCGCCAACTGCAAATGTGAATGCAGAGTCGCCGTAAAAGCCATGCTTCAGCACACCACAATCTACCGAAACAATGTCGCCATCGCGCAATTCGCGGTTTGAGGGTATCCCGTGCACCACTTCGTCATTGACTGAGATGCAGAGCGATCCGGGGAAGCCTCCATACCCCTTGAATCCGGGGATGGCGCCATGATCCCTGATGAAGGTTTCGGCAATCCGGTCGAGTGCAATGGTTTTCACACCCGGCCGGATGTGCTTAGCAACCTCGGCTAAAGTTTTTCCAACAAGTAAAGAACTTTCACGCTGTAATTCAATCTCCTCCGGAGATTTCAGCTCAATCCCGGCCATTGCTTATCCCATGTTCATTGCTGGAGTACGACCTTTAATCCTTCCGGATTTGGTCAACCCGTCGTAATGACGCATAAGCAGGTAGCTTTCGATTTGCTGAAGTGTATCCAGCACCACACCCACAAGGATCAGCAGCGAGGTACCGCCATAGAAGTGCGCAAACTCGTTGCTCACACCCATCTGGCTGACAATAGCCGGCATGATGGCTACGAAAGCTAGGAAGATTGATCCGGGAAGGGTGATGCGCGAGAGAATATTGTCGAGGTATTCGGCTGTTCGTTTTCCGGGTTTGACACCAGGGATAAACCCACCGTTCTTTTTCATGTCTTCGGCCATCTGACTGGGATTGATGGTGATGGCTGTGTAGAAATAAGTGAAGAACACGATCATAAGGAAAAACACCAGATTGTACCAGAAGCCATTAATGTTGGTAAAGGCCGCGGCAAATCCGGTGAGGCTCTCCGATTCGGTGAATCCAACCAGGGTGATGGGCAGGAACATGATGGCCTGTGCAAAAATGATGGGCATTACACCTGCAGCATTGATCTTGAGCGGAATGTATTGCCTAACACCACCATACTGACGGTTGCCAACAATACGTTTTGCGTACTGAACCGGAACCTTACGGGTACCTTGCACAAGAAGGATCGTAAGCAGAATTACGATGACCAGGATCACGATTTCGACCAGGAAGAACACCAGTCCGCCTCCTGCTTGCTCCAGACGCGAAACCAGTTCGCCAAAGAGTGCAAATGGCAGGCGGGCAATGATACCGATCATGATGATGAGCGAGATACCATTGCCGATACCTTTGTCGGTGATGCGCTCACCAAGCCACATCACAAAGAGCGTACCTGCGATAAGGATGATGGTATTGCTGATCCAGAAGAACGCACCTGGACGGGCTACAGCCGGGTCGAAGGGTGCGATGGCCTCGTTGGGCAGTTGCGAGATGACGTTGGCAATGTATGCCGGTGCCTGCAATGCCACGATGGCTACGGTGAGGTAGCGGGTGATCTGGTTGATTTTTCGCCTGCCGCTTTCGCCTTCGCGCTGCAACCTCTGGAAATACGGCACGGCCATACCCAAAAGCTGAATCACGATCGAAGCAGAGATATAAGGCATGATACCCAGGGCAAAGATGGATGCGTTGCTGAAGGCGCCACCCGAGAACATATCGAGCAGACCAAGCAGGCCGCCACTGGCCTGAGCTTTCATATTGGCAAGCATGTTGGGATCGATTCCCGGCAGCACCACATACGAACCAAGGCGATAAATCAGGATGATGGCCAGGGTATAGAGAATACGCTGGCGCAATTCCTGAATCTTGTTGATATTGCGTAGGGTTTCGATAAGCTTCTTCATGCGGATCAGATTTTTACGGCATTACCACCTGCGGCTTCGATAGCGGCAGCTGCTTTGGCCGAAAATGCATGGGCTTTTACTTCAACCTTGGCGGTGAGCTCTCCGTTGGAGAGGATTTTCACCAGGTCTTTTTTACCAATCACCCCGTGCTCGTACATTTCGACAGGGCTGATGCTTTCCAGTTTATAGGTTTCGGCCAGTTGCTGGACAGTGCTCAGGTTGATGGCGCGGTATTCCTTACGGTTCGGGTTTTTGAATCCGAACTTGGGTACCCGGCGGATCAGGGGCATCTGGCCGCCTTCAAAGCCTTTTTTCTTCTTTGTTCCCGAGCGCTGTCCGGCGCCTTTGTGTCCGCGTGTCGAGGTACCGCCATGACCAGAACCCTGGCCGCGGCCGATACGCTTTTCCTTCTTGACGGAGCCTTTTGCCGGTTTTAGGTTACTCAAATCCATTGCTGTGTGAATTTCCAGTGATAAACTTATTCTATTTCTTCAATCTTAAGCAGATGTTTTACGGAATCTACCATGCCGGCCACCGAAGGCGAGAGTTCGACTTCGAGGGTTTGGTGCATGCGTTTGAAACCCAGTGCTTCAAGGGTACGTTTCTGACGGACTGGGTGTCCGATACCGCTTTTTACCTGCGTGATTCTTACCTTTTTCATGAGTTTCAATTGATTATCCGTTAAACACTGTGTCGAGTTCAACACCACGCACCTGGGCAATGGTGTAGGCATCGCGCATTTTTGAAAGTGCGTCGAAGGTGGCTTTTACCACTGAGTGGGGGTTCGAAGAACCTTTTGATTTGGCGAGCACGTCGTGAACGCCGACGCTCTCGAGCACGGCACGCATGGCACCTCCGGCGATCACACCTGTACCGGGAGCGGCAGGCTTCAGGTAAACAAGTGCACCACTATACTTGCCATATTGTTCGTGCGGGATTGTGCCTTTGCGAATGGGAACCTTGATAAGGTTCTTCTTTGCATCATCCACGCCCTTGGCGATTGCGGCGGTAACTTCCTTGGCTTTGCCCAGGCCATAGCCAACAATGCCATTTTCGTTGCCTACAACCACGATGGCGGAGAAGCTGAAAGTGCGGCCGCCCTTGGTTACTTTGGTGACGCGCTGGATGCTCACCAGGCGGTCTTTGAGCTCAATTTCGCTCGATTTTACGCGGGAAATATTCAGTTCTGCCATTTTAATTAGAATTTTAATCCGCCTTCGCGTGCAGCTTCGGCCAATGCTTTAACCCTTCCATGATAGAGATAACCGTTGCGGTCGAAAACCACAGCCTCGATACCGGCAGCCAATGCCTTTTCGGCCAGACGTTTACCGGTGATGCGAGCCTGCTCGGTCTTTGTAACCTTGGTCTCATCCAGCCCCTTGTCGCGCGACGAAACTGCCACGAGGGTGTGGCCGGCTTTGTCGTCGATAAGCTGGGCATAAATTTCCTTGTTGCTCCTGAACACACTCAGACGCGGACGTTCGGGCGTACCCGACACGATCTTGCGAATGCGTTTCTTGATCCCAAGCCTTCTTTTAAGTTTTGTATTCTTGATTGACATTGCTCTGATTTTTTACTTTTCTCAAAAAGGAGTCCTAAGCTTACTTGCCTTTGCCTGCAGTTTTGCCAGCCTTCCTGCGGAGCACCTCGTTCTGGAAGCGGATACCCTTGCCCTTGTAGGGTTCGGGCTTGCGCAGCGAACGAATCTTGGCAGCTACCTGCCCGAGAAGTTGCTTGTCGGCACACGACATCTTGATAATGGGGTTCTTACCGCGCTCGGTCACAGTTTCGATTTTGATTTCACTGGGTATCTCGAAAAATACGTTGTGCGAGAAGCCCAACGAGAGTTCGAGCACCTGACCTTTGGCTTCGGCTTTGTAGCCCACACCAACAAGCTCCTGAACTGTAGTAAAGCCTTCCGAAACACCTTTTACCATGTTGGCCAGCAATGCGCGGTACAAACCGTGCTTTGCACGGGGTTCCTTTTCGTCGGACGCGCGCTCGAGGATGAGCTGGTTGTTTTCGACTTTGAGGCTCACCGAGTCGTCGATTTTCTGCGAGAGTGTTCCGAGTTTACCTTTCACGGTGACCATGTTGTCTTTGACGTCGACGGTAACACCGGCAGGTAATGTGATGGGAAGTTTTCCTATGCGTGACATGAATCCTGATCTCCTATCTCGTTAGCTTACATAACATATTACTTCGCCACCAATATGTAGGTTGCGAGCCTCCTTGTCGGTCATCACACCCCTTGAGGTCGAAAGGATAGCGATGCCAAGTCCGTTGAGCACGCGGGGCAGCTCTTCGGCTCCGGCATACTTGCGCAAACCAGGGGTGGAAACGCGCTCGATGCTGGTGATGGCGGGCTGCTTTGTAACGGGGTGATATTTGAGGGCAATCTTAATGATGCCTTGTTTGTTGTCGTCCTCAAACTTGTAGTTGAGGATATAGCCTTTTTCGAAAAGGATTTTTGTGATCTCCTTTTTGATATTGCTGGCAGGTATTTCGACAACCCTGTGCCTTGCCATCACGGCATTTCTGATACGGGTCAGATAATCGGCAATTGGATCTGTATTCATCTTAGATATGCGGTGTTATGTTTACCAACTTGCTTTCTTTACACCTGGAATGAGGCCTTTGAGTGCCATTTCCCTAAAATTGATACGGGAAATACCAAACTGGCGCATATATCCTTTGGGGCGTCCTGTGAGCTGACAACGGTTGTGCAGCCTGACGGGCGATGCGTTGCGGGGGATGTGCTGCAAAGCCTGATAATCGCCGGCTTCTTTCAGCGCTGCACGCTTGGCTGCGTATTTTGCCACCATTTTTTGTCTTTTGCGCTCACGCGCTTTCATCGACTCTTTTGCCATGCTTTATGATTTTTTTTGATTCTTGAACGGAAGACCAAATGCTTTGAGCAAGGCCATTGCTTCCTTATCGGTACGGGCAGTGGTCACAAAAGTGATGTCCATACCGTTGATTTTGTTTACCTTGTCGATATCAATTTCCGGGAAGATGATTTGCTCGGTTATACCGAAGCTGTAATTTCCACGTCCGTCGAAGCCTTTGTCGTTGATGCCGCTGAAGTCGCGCACGCGAGGAAGTGCCACGGCAATCAGGCGTTCGAGGAATTCGTACATGCGGTCGCCGCGCAGTGTAACGCGCACGCCGATGGGGTTGCCACGACGCAGCTTAAAGTTCGACACGTCGCGTTTCGAGATGGTGGGAACGGCTTTCTGGCCGGTGATGGCCGTCATTTCCTCCACGCCATAGTCGATCAGCTTTTTGTCGGTGAGTGCTGCACCGATACCCTGGTTGAGCGAAATTTTTACCAATCGTGGAACCTGCATGATAGTCGTGTAGTTGAACTCTTTTGTGAGTGCAGGCACGATCTCGCTCTGGTAAAGCGTCTTAAGTCTGGGCTGATAACTCATTACTTGATAACCTCCCCTGTTTTAACTGAAATTCGGACT
Source organism: Bacteroidota bacterium (assembly GCA_016715945.1). Taxonomy (NCBI): domain Bacteria; kingdom Pseudomonadati; phylum Bacteroidota; species Bacteroidota bacterium. The sequence goes on along the minus strand of JADJXJ010000003.1, from coordinate 860,718 downwards.
GATTTACCGGTTTTTTCATCCTTGCCACGTCTGATGCGGGTAGGATTGCCCTTTCCATCCAACAGCTTGAGGTTGGAGATGTGAATAGGGGCTTCTTTCTTGATGATTCCGCCTTTAGGATTTTCGGTGTTGGGACGGGTGTGTTTCGACACCAGGTTTACGCCTTCAACGATGGCGGTCTGCTTGCTGGTGTGCACCACAAGCACCTTACCTTTTTCGCCCTTGTGTTCTCCCGAAATCACAACAACGTTGTCACCTTTTTTGATATGGAACTTTGGCATAGTTTTCAAAGTTGTTTAGAGCACCTCAGGTGCCAGTGACACAATTTTCATATACTGCTTCTCGCGCAATTCGCGGGCTACCGGTCCGAAAATACGGGTTCCGATCATTTCGCCGGCATTGTTGAGAAGCACCACTGCGTTATCGTCGAAACGAATATACGAGCCATCGTTGCGGCGTGTTTCCTTTTTGGTACGCACAACCACTGCTTTCACAACCGAACCTTTTTTGATGGTTCCGCCGGGCAGGGCCGACTTCACAGTCACCACCACTTTATCTCCAATGCGGGCATAGCGTTTGCCCGAGCCGCCGAGTACCCTGATGCAGAGTACTTCTTTGGCGCCGCTGTTGTCAGCGACAATGCATCTTGTTTCTTGCTGTATCATTTTACTTGGCCCTTTCGATTATTTCAACCAGTCTCCAACATTTGTTTTTGCTCAACGGACGGGTCTCCATGATGCGCACGGTGTCGCCGATGTTGCAGCTGTTATTTTCGTCATGTGCCATGAATTTGGAGGTCTTCTTGACGAATTTTCCATAAATGGGGTGCTTCACGCGACGCTCAACCACAACAGTGATGGTCTTATTCATCTTGTTGCTGGCAACGACACCTATTCTTTCTTTACGTAACTTTCTGGTTTCCATCTTACTTACCTGTTATTTGTTATCGGCCTGGCTGAGTTCGCGGCGACGCAATTCGGTCAGAATGCGTGCAATGCTGCGACGGTATTCCTTGATTTTGTTGGGGTTTTCGAGCGGCGAAACTGCATGGTTCAGTTTCAGGCGCACCAACTGTTTGCGCTCCTCTTCGAGGCGCTCCAGAAGGTCTGCTGTGCTCAGTTCTCTGATTACTTCCTGCTTCATGGCTGATAACTATTGTGCTTCAACGTAATCTCTTCTGACTACAAACTTGGTGGTAATGGGCAGCTTTTGGGCAGCCAGGCGCAGTGCTTCGCGGGCTACTTCGAGCGGCACGCCTTCGGCCTCAAAGATGATGCGGCCGGGGGTAACAGGTGCAACAAAATATTCGGGAGCACCTTTACCTTTACCCATACGTACTTCGGCCGGTTTCTTGGTCACGGGCTTGTCGGGAAAAACGCGGATCCAGATCTGACCTTCACGTTTCATATGACGGGTCACGGCCTGACGTGCAGCTTCAATCTGACGTCCGGTGAGCCAGGCGCTCTCCAGAGCCTTGATTCCGAAGGTACCAAAGGCAAGCTGATGGCCACGCTGGGCATTGCCCTTCATCCTCCCTTTCTGTTGCCTCCTGAATTTAGTTTTCTTTGGCTGTAACATTGTTACTCAGGTATTTAATTTTTATTACTTGCGTTTCCTTCCGCCACGCGATCCGAAGGCCGGAGCTTTAGGCGCGGCAGGTTTTTTGGCTTGTCCGCCCACAGTGCTGGGCACAAGCTCAGGTTTGCCATAAATCTCGCCCTTGCAAATCCACACCTTGATGCCGATGCGGCCATAGGTGGTGTGGGCTTCTACGAGTGCATAGTCGATGTCGGCACGAAGGGTGTGCAACGGAATACGTCCTTCCTTGTAGGTTTCGCGACGAGCCATTTCGGCTCCGCCAACACGGCCGGAGATCATCACCTTGATGCCTTCGGCGCCAATGCGCATGCTCGAAGTGATGGCGGTTTTAATGGCCCGGCGGAACGATACCCTGCCTTCGATCTGCTTGGCAATGGTGCTGGCAACGATATAGGCATCCAGTTCAGGACGTTTGATCTCGCTGATGTTGATCTGAACCTCCTTACCGGTGAGTTTTTTGAGTTCTTCCTTGATCTTGTCCACTTCCTGACCGGCCTTGCCAATAATCATACCGGGGCGTGCAGTCGAGATGGTCACGGTGACCATTTTCAGCGAGCGCTCGATGTTGATCTTCGAAACGCCGGCTTTGCCCAGACGCGCCATCAGATACTTACGGATCTTGTCGTCTTCGACCAGCTTGTCGGCAAAATTGCGACCGCCATACCAGTTGGAATCCCATCCGCGGATGATTCCTAACCTAAGTCCTATTGGATTTGTCTTTTGTCCCATTCAATTGCCTCTTTAATTGTTCTGACTATTTTCCTGCACGCCGGGCTTGGTATCCAGGTAGATGGTGATGTGGTTTGAGCGTTTGCGGATACGATGTGCACGGCCTTGAGGTGCGGGCAGGATGCGCTTGAGCATACGGCCGCCGTCAACAAAGACGTTCTTCACATAGAGTTTATCGAAATCGGCTCTTGCGCCCTCATTTTTGGCTTCCCAGTTGGCAATGGCCGAACGCAACAGCTTCAGCATATCGATGGCTGCATGCTTTTTGGAGTATTCGAGCGCAAACATGGCGGTTTCCACATCTTTGCCACGAATCATATCGGCAACCAGCCTCATCTTGCGTGGCGAGGTGGGCACATTGCGAAGGCTGGCCATGTATTGCGATTTGCGGGCTTCCTTGCGCTCTTCAGCTTTCAGGTGTTTTCTAGCTCCCATGATATTTCAGCTTATTTTTTTCCTTTGTCCTTTTTTCCGGCGTGGCCCCTGAAGATACGGGTGGGCGCAAACTCGCCGAGTTTGTGGCCTACCATGTTCTCGGTGATGTAAACCGGAATGAATTTGTTGCCATTGTGCACAGCAATAGTCTGTCCTACAAACTCAGGGGCAATCATCGAAGCACGCGACCATGTTTTGATCACCGTCTTTTTGTTCGACTCGATGTTTTCCATCACCCGCTTTTCGAGCTTGTAGTGAATGTATGGTCCTTTTTTTAACGAACGGCTCATATTAAGGTAGTTTTCGGCTTAAGGTTATTTCTTTCTTCTTTCGATGATGTAGCGATCCGAAAGGTTTTTCTTGCTGCGAGTCTTGTAACCCTTGGCAGGAATACCCTTGCGCGAACGAGGATGACCTCCCGAAGCACGACCTTCGCCACCACCCATCGGGTGATCAACGGGGTTCATGGCCACACCCCTTACACGCGGACGACGACCGAGCCAGCGGCTGCGACCAGCTTTACCCGATTTCTCCAGGTTGTGGTCCACATTGCTTACCATGCCCACTGTAGCCTTGCAGGCTTGCAGGATCATGCGGGTTTCGCCCGAAGGCATCTTCAGAATGGCGTACTTACCATCGCGCGACATCAGTTGCGCATACGAGCCGGCGCTGCGGGCAATCTTGGCACCCTGTCCAGGACGCAGTTCAATGTTGTGAACAACGGTACCGAAAGGGATCTCGCTGAGATAGAGCGTGTTGCCCACATTCGGTGCAACACCCTTTCCGCTGAGCACCTGCTGCCCAACCTGAAGTCCGTGAGGAGCCACAATGTAACGCTTTTCGCCATCGGCATAGGTAACGAGGGCAATGCGTGCAGTGCGGTTCGGGTCGTACTCAATCGACTTTACCGTAGCAGGAATACCATCCTTATCGCGTTTGAAGTCGATGATACGATAGCGCTGTTTGTGACCACCACCCATGTGGCGCATGGTCATCTTACCCGTATTGTTGCGGCCACCCTTGCTTTTGTACGGAGCCAGAAGCGACTTTTCAGGTGTGCTGGTCGTAATATCGTCGAACGCACTAATCAGCTTGAAACGCTGACCAGGTGTTGTTGGTTTGTATTTCTTGAGAGCCATTTATCTTAGACTTAGATATTGCTGAAAAAATCAATAGTTTCACCTTCGGCCAGGGTCACCACAGCCTTCTTGAAAGCTGCAGTCTTGCCTGAAAGAATTCCAGTTTTGGTGTAACGCGTCTTGCGCTTGCCGGAGTAATTCATCGTATTTACCGAAACCACGTTGACGCCGTAGAGCTCCTTGATTGCCTTTTTGATCTGAATCTTGTTGGCACGCTTGTCAACAATAAAGGCGTACTGTGGCAGCTTCTCGGTGATTGTCGTCATTTTTTCGGTAATGACCGGTTTGTGGATGATCTGTATCATTTCAGTAAGTTTTTTCGGTTACGAAAGCAGCTGATCAATGGTGTTGAGTGCACTTTCGACTACAAACAGCCTGCTTGCATTAAGAATTTCATAGGTATTCAGGCTTTCGGCTGTCATCACTTTTACGTTCTGGAGGTTGCGGGCCGAGAGCACCACATTGCGGTCAGCTTTGTTCATCACAAACAATGCCCGCCTGCCATCGAATTTCAAATTCTTGAGTGCAGCCAGAACCTGCTTGGTTTTAGGTGCATCGAAGGTGAAGTCCTCAAGCACGGTGATTACCTGGTTCTGAGCCTTATAGGTGAGGGCCGAACGGCGTGCAAGTTGTTTCAGCTTTTTATTCAGCTTGAAGCTGTAATCGCGGGGTTTGGGACCGAAAACACGTCCGCCACCCACAAACAAAGGCGACTTGATGCTACCAGCCCTGGCTGTACCTGTGCCTTTCTGGCGTTTGAGCTTGCGGGTGCTACCCGAAACCTCGCTCTTTTCCTTGGCTTTGTGCGTTCCTTGACGCTGATTGGCAAGGTACTGCTTCACGTCGAGGTATATGGCATGGTCGTTCGGCTCAATACCGAAGATTGCTTCATTCAGGCGAACCTTACGCTCTGTGGCTTCGCCACTGATTTTATGAACTACTAGCTCCATCGCTCAATTTTTAAATATCCGTTTTTAGGACCGGGAACTGCACCTTTCACAAGAATGAGGTTCTTTTCCGGAATTATTTTCACAATCTGCAGGTTGAGTACCTTAACCTTTTTGCCTCCCATACGGCCGGCCATACGCAGACCTTTGACCACACGCGAGGGATAGGACGAAGCGCCGAGCGATCCGGGTGCACGCAACCTGTTGTGCTGACCATGGGTAGCCTGGCCGATTCCACCAAAGTGGTGACGCTTTACAACGCCCTGGAAGCCTTTACCCTTCGATACACCGCTTACGTCAACAAACTCGCCTTCCATAAATACATCTACGGTAAGCACATCTCCGAAGCTTTTGCGCTGCTCAAACCTAGTGAATTCCGACATGACTCGCTTCGGGGTGGTGCCGGCCTTTGCAAAATGGCCTTTAAGGGCATTGGTCGTATGCTTTTCTTTCTTTTCGTCGAAAGCGAGCTGGATGGCTTCGTAACCATCTTTTTCAAGTGTGCGGATCTGTGTTACCACACATGGACCAGCTTCGATGACCGTCACAGGAATATTCTTCCCGTTTCCGTCGTAGATGCTCGTCATTCCAATTTTCTTTCCTAGTAATCCTGACATTTCCCTGGACTTTTAATGGTCATTCAATCGTTTTATGCCTCCGGTCAAACCTTGATTTCAACTTCAACGCCACTGGGAAGTTCCAGTTTCATCAAAGCGTCGATGGTCTGCGAGGTGGAGCTGTAAATGTCGAGCAATCGCTTGTAGGACGAAAGCTCGAACTGCTCCCTTGATTTTTTGTGCACGAAAGTCGAACGCAGCACAGTGTATATTTTCTTGTCGGTCGGAAGCGGAATCGGGCCATTCACAACAGCACCGGTAGCTTTCACGGTCTTGACAATCTTTTCGGCTGACTTATCAACCAGGTTGTGGTCGTACGACTTCAGTTTGATTCTTATTCTCTGGCTCACTTTAGTAGATGATTAAGGTTACCTTTCTTATTTAATGATGCCTCTTGCTTTGTTGATTACTTCCTGCGCAATGTTGTCGGGTGCCTGGGCATAGTGGCTGAATTCCATGCTCGAGGTAGCGCGACCCGAGGTGAGTGTGCGCAGCGAAGTGACATAGCCAAACATTTCGGACAGCGGCACATCGGCTTTTATGACCTGCGCACCGATTTTGGCGGTTACTTCGCGCAGGATGGCACGGCGCTTGTTGAGGTCGCCGGTTACATCGCCCAGGTATTCGTCCGGGGTATTGACTTCCACCTTCATGATAGGCTCCAGGATCACCGAAGCAGCCTTGCGGCAGGCTTCCTTGAAACCGATCTTTGCAGCCATCTCAAACGAAAGTGAGTCGGAGTCGACAGGGTGGAATGAACCGTCGATCAGTCGCACCTTCATGCTGTCGAGCGGGAATCCAGCCAGTACACCATTAGTCATAGCTTCGCGGAATCCTTTCTGAACAGCAGGGATATACTCTTTCGGAATATTACCGCCCTTGACTTCGTCGATAAACTGCAAGCCGGCGGGCTGATCTGCATCGGCAGGTCCGATCTCGAATACGATATCGGCAAACTTACCACGGCCTCCGGTCTGTTTCTTATATACTTCGCGGTGCTGAGCCGAACCCACGAGGGCTTCCTTGTAGGCCACCTGCGGACGACCCTGGTTGCATTCCACCTTGAACTCGCGCCTCAGTCGGTCAACAATAATTTCCAGGTGAAGCTCACCCATACCCGAAATTACGGTCTGGCCGCTGTTTTCGTCGGTACGCACACGGAATGTGGGGTCTTCTTCGGCCAGTTTGGCAAGCGCAGCACCCAGCTTGTCGATGTCGCCCTGCGTTTTGGGCTCGATGGACACATGGATTACCGGCTCGGGGAACGACATGGACTCGAGCACAATGGGGTGCTTTTCGTCGCAAAGCGTGTCGCCTGTACGAATCACCTTAAATCCAACAGCTGCTCCGATATCACCGGCTTCGATGCGATCGAGCGGGTTTTGTTTGTTGGCATGCATCTGCATGATGCGCGAAATGCGCTCTTTCTTACCGGTTGAAGCGTTGAAAATATATGATCCCGACTCCAGGGTACCGCTGTAAACGCGGAAGAAGGCAATGCGACCAACAAAGGGGTCGGTGGCAATCTTGAAAGCCAGTGCTGCGAAAGGCTCATTGGGATCTACCTTGCGAATCTCTTCCTTTTCGGTGTCGGGATTGACGCCTTTTACTGCTTCGATATCGAGCGGGCTGGGCAGGTATTGGGCAATGCCGTTGAGGAGCAGCTGCACACCTTTGTTTTTGAACGAGGCGCCGCACAGCACCGGTGAAATGCGCATTTCTACCGTGGCTTTGCGGATCTGTGCAATCATCTCATCTTCGGTAATGGATTCCGGATCGTCCATAAACTTTTCGAGCAGCTCGTCGCTTTCTTCGGCAACATTCTCAATCAGTTTAAGGCGGTATTCCTCAACAGTATCCTTGATGTCTTCAGGAATATGAATTTCGACCATCACCATGCCCTTGGACGAATCGTCCCACACGTAAGCCTTGTTGGTGATCAGGTCAACCACACCACGGAAGTTTTCTTCTTCGCCAATAGGAATCTGCAATGGAATAGGGTTGGCACCAAGACGTTCTTTAATCTGGCGTACCACGCTGAAGAAATCGGCACCGCTGCGGTCCATCTTATTGACAAAGCACAGCCTTGGCACTTTGTATTTGTCGGCCTGACGCCACACAGTTTCCGATTGTGGTTCTACGCCTCCAACGGCACAGAACAAAGCCACGGCACCGTCGAGCACGCGCAGCGAGCGCTCTACCTCAACGGTAAAGTCAACGTGGCCGGGAGTATCAATGATATTGATCTTATATTTTTCGTTTCTGTAATCCCAGAAAACGGTCGTAGCAGCAGAGGTGATGGTGATGCCTCGCTCCTGCTCCTGCACCATCCAGTCCATGGTGGCAGCACCTTCGTGCACCTCACCGATTTTATGACTTTTACCAGTGTAATAGAGGATTCGCTCGGTAGTAGTGGTCTTACCCGCATCAATATGGGCCATAATGCCGATATTGCGGGTAAGACGGAGTTTATCTATGGTGTTTTTATCGAGTGACATTTCAGTGAATAGATTCGCTTGGTTTTCTAGGTATTAGAAACGGAAGTGCGAGAATGCCTTGTTGGCCTCGGCCATCCTGTGGGTATCCTCTTTCTTTTTAAAGGCTGCACCTTCTTCTTTGTAGGCTGCCAGAATTTCGCCGGCAAGCTTCTGACCCATAGATTTCTCGTGGCGTTTCTTCGAGAAGCCGATCAGGTTTTTCATGCCGATCGACATTTTACGGGCCGGCCTGATTTCGGAGGGAATCTGGAAAGTGGCACCACCAATACGGCGGCTGCGCACCTCTACCGAAGGCGTAACGTTGGCCAGAGCCTTTTTCCATACTTCCACGGGATCCTCGTTGGTTTTCTTGGCCACGATATCCAGTGCATCGTAGAAAATTTTGTAAGCTACATTCTTTTTGCCCCTGCGCATGATGTTGTTCACAAACTTCGACACCAATACGTCGTTGTATTTCGGATCGGGGAGAATGATTCTTTTCTTTGGTTTAGCTTTTCTCATTGCTTGTATGTGGTTGAGCTAAATGGACTTATTTTTTCTTTGCCGGAGCTTTTGCGGCATCAGCTTTGCCAGCCTTCGGACGTTTGGCGCCGTATTTCGACCTTCTCTGGCGGCGGCCATCCACACCCGAAGTATCGAGCGCTCCGCGAATAATGTGATACCTTACACCGGGAAGGTCCTTCACACGACCACCACGGATCAGCACGATCGAGTGTTCCTGAAGGTTGTGGCCTTCGCCCGGAATGTAGGCGTTGACTTCTTTCTGGTTCGTGAGACGTACCCTGGCCACTTTACGCATGGCCGAATTGGGTTTTTTGGGCGTTGTAGTGTAAACACGCACGCACACGCCACGGCGCTGCGGGCAGGAATCAAGCGCAGGTGACTTGCTCTTGTCTACCAGTTTCTGGCGTCCTTTGCGCACCAATTGCTGAATTGTTGGCATTTTGTAACGATTAATTTTGTTCTTTTCTTCCTTACCTGATAGGACTAAAAATCTTATTTAACTGATCTACAGTATCTTAAATCTTCAACTCTTGTTGGGAAATAGCTATCAGGAGGTGAAAAGCCTAATGGGGTTTTAGGCTGCTAACCCCGCAAAAGCCCTGTAAGAACGAGGATGCTTGGCTTTTGCGTCAGAACCTATAACGGTTAAGCTTTTCAGGTTCCTTCTAACTAAATCGTTTCCAGTTACTTCAAATGTCCCACTTCATTGGGGCTGCAAAATTACATCTTTTTTTTGTCTTTCAAATATTTCTGCACTTTTTTTTCAAACAACCTGCTGGTTTTTTCCGGAAGCATGGTCAGGAACTATGTTTTGTACAGCATTTCGCAAGGCAGATCAGTTGCTCTACCCGTCATAGTATTATTAAAGGTGTGCACGACAATGCTGCCATCCGTAGATTATTCAGCCATGCTACCCGGCGATTGCCCCGTGACAGAACTTATTCGTCAGGGTGAGCTACAAACCAAAACACCCCCTATTTTGACTAAATTTGCCCCTCAAAAATTCCCAAGCTTGACTGACATTCTCGCACATCTCAACGATGCACAGCGCAAAGCTGTGGAGCAAACCGAAGGCCCGGTGATGATCATAGCCGGTGCAGGCGCAGGTAAAACCCGTGTGCTTACCTACCGCATTGCTTACCTGCTGCAAAAAGGCGCCGACCCATTCCGCATCATGGCGCTCACTTTTACCAACAAAGCCGCCCGCGAGATGAAGGAACGCATCATCCAGCTCATCGGGCCGGCCAAAGGACGCAATGTGTGGATGGGCACCTTTCACAGCATATTTGCCCGAATCCTGCGCTCCGAAGGGCACCATCTCGGGTATCCGGATAATTTTACCATTTACGACACCGACGACAGCAAGCAGCTCATAAAAAAAATCCTGACCGAACTGCAGCTCGACCCCAAGGTGTATCACCCATCGTATCTGCTCAACAGGATTTCGAATGCCAAGTCGAACCTGTATGCACCGGAAGATTATCTGGCCGATACCGAAATCGTCAATGCCGACCACGCTGCCGGCAGGCCCCTCACCGGAGAGCTCTACCGTACCTACAACTCCAGGCTCAAAAGGGCCAACGCCATGGATTTCGACGACCTGTTGTTCAATACCAACCTGCTTTTCCGCGATTTTCCAGATGTGCTGTACAAATATCAGCACCGCTTCAGCTACATCCTTGTGGATGAATATCAGGACACCAACTTTGCCCAATACCATATAATACGGCAGATGGCAGCCGCACACGAGAACCTTACCGTGGTGGGCGACGATGCCCAGAGCATTTACGCATTTCGCGGGGCCAACATCCAAAACATCCTGAACTTTAAAAAAGATTACCCCGATTACCAGCTTTTCAGGCTCGAACAAAACTACCGCTCTACCAAAACCATCGTTAATGCAGCAAACTCGGTGATCGAAAACAACAAAGACCAGATCAAAAAAAAGGTCTGGACCGAGAATGAGGAGGGCGAACTGATCACAGTGTTGCGCGCAACCTCCGACACCGAAGAGGGCACATTGGTGGCAAACAGCATTTTCGGTTTGAAAATGTCGAAGCAGCTGCCAAACAAGGACTTTGCCATTCTTTACAGAACCAATGCACAATCGCGCACCCTGGAAGAAGCCCTGAGAAAACAAGGCATACCCTATAAAATTTATGGTGGGGTTTCGTTCTACAGCCGCAGGGAAGTCAAAGACCTGCTTGCCTATTTCCGCCTGGTAATCAATCCCAATGATGAAGAAGCCCTCCTGCGCGTCATCAATTATCCTGCCCGGGGAATAGGAAAAACTACCATCGAAAAGCTGCAGGTGCTTGCCAATGAGCGCAATATGAGCATCTTTGAGCTGATCGACCGTCATCCCGATGCGCTTTCGGGCTTTAACCGTGGCACTGTGAACAAGCTGCAGGAGTTTGTGACCATGATCCGCAGCTTTATTGTTCAGCTTGAAAGCAAAAATGCGTTCGAGCTTGCCAGTCATATTACCAAGTCGGTAGGTATCATCAATGCGCTCAAAGAGGAAGATGCCATTGAATCGGTGAACCGGATCGAGAACATCGAAGAGCTGCTCAATGCCATTCAGGAGTTCAGCGAACGCGAACCAGATCCCGACGAATTGGGCAAAGATGGCCGGCCCGCAAGGTCGCTTGGGCATTTCATGCAGCAGGTGGCTTTGCTGACGGATGCGGATAAAAAGGACGAAGAAGGAGGCGATTACGTCAGCCTGATGACCATTCACGCTGCCAAAGGACTCGAGTTTCCGTATGTTTATATTGTAGGACTGGAAGAAAACCTTTTTCCTTCCATTCAATCGCTCGGAACGCGTGCCGAGCTCGAGGAGGAACGCAGGCTGTTCTATGTTGCCCTCACCAGGGCCATGAAAAAAGTAACCGTGAGCCATGCCGAAACCCGCTACCGCTGGGGCAGCCTGAGCCTTTCGGAACCAAGCCGCTTTTTGGAAGAAATTGACCCTGCCTATCTGGAAACACCACGCAAACTGGCAAAAACCAGTCCTGAATCACACCGGACCACCACTTTCATCGCTCAACGGCAGCCTGCCCGGCCTTCCAGCGAGACCAGGGCAGAAAGCGGACAGGACTTCGAAGCTTCCGACACTTCGAACCTGAAAGAAGGCATGCAGGTGGAACACCAGAAGTTCGGTCGCGGAAAGGTGGTCAGCGTGGAAGGCACCGGAGCCAACATGAAAGCGACGGTACACTTCAACGGCATCGGCAACAAACAATTGTTGCTCAAGTTTGCCAAACTCCGGATTATTGGCTGAGGCAGAATTGCGACATTAATCGCAGAAAATTAAGCCTTTGGATATAAAAAGCGTAATTTTGCAACAAATTCCTCCCCGGAATCAAGAACATAAGGTTAGCATGGAATACAATACCTCGCGCGGCAAACTGGTCATTTCGGAATACGGACGCATCATCCAGGAAATGATCAACAAGTTGCTACAAATTGACGACAGGCTGCAACGCACCATGGCAGCCCACTACCTTGTGGGAGTGATGGCGCAGCTTAATCCGCATCTGAAAGAGTCGGAAGATTATCTGCACAAGTTGTGGGATCACCTGCACATCATGAGCGACTTCAAGCTCGATGTGGAAAGCCCCTACCCTGTGCCCGAGCGAAGCAGCATGCGGCTTCAACCGAAACATATCGGCTACGCCAAAAATGAACGGCGGCACGGACATTACGGTTCCATCGTGTTGAAAATGATTAACGAAGGCGTAGGCATTACTGATCCGGCCGAGCGTGAGGCTTTTGCCATCGCATTGGCCAACCAGATGAAACGGCTTTACCTGACCTACAACAAAGATGCCGTGAATGATGCAGTTATTTTGAAAGACCTGCACGACCTCTCAGGCGGCCAACTCACCCTTCCTGAAAACACTAAACTTCAGACCGCTGCTGAGCTGATCACCAAAACGGGTCCGCAGGCCGTTTCGACCCTCACAGGAATGAAAAAAAAGAAGCCCAACAAAAAACAACAACAGCAACAACAGTTTCAGGGCGGGCAAAAAAAGAAACATAAGTAAGGTGTCATCTTTGCTGATGCTATTGTATTGAACAACTCCTGCCGGACCTGCCAGCAGGCGGCTTTGGGCCGTTTGAACACTGTCCGGTTTTTTTATTTATTTGACGAAAACAAGAAAGCATGGAATCGTTTCGGATTGAGGGAGGTCACGAATTAAGCGGTTCGATTGAACCCCAGGGCGCAAAAAACGAGGCTTTGCAGGTGCTCTGTGCCTGCCTGCTCACCGATCAGCCTGTGGAGATTGATAACCTGCCCGACATTGTGGACGTCAACAACCTGATTGGTTTGCTGGCCGACATGGGTGTTGAGGTGGAGCGTCCGCAACGTAGTCGTGTGCGGCTGTGTGCCAGAAACATAGATTTCAGCTTTTTCGATACACCTGCATTTTATCAGACGGCCACCCGTCTGCGGGGCAGCATCATGATAGCCGGACCGCTGCTCGCGAGGTTCGGCCGGGCATACGCCCCATTCCCTGGCGGGGACAAGATTGGCCGGCGCCGGCTGGATACCCATTTTCACGGACTTGTCAGCCTGGGCGCCAAACTTAAAGCCCATGGCCATAATTATTACCAGCTTACGGGCAAGCTCACAGGCACCTATATCCTGCTCGACGAAGCCTCGGTGACAGGCACTGCCAATGTGCTTATGGCCGCCTGCCTGGCCGAAGGCACCACCACCATCTTTAACGCAGCCTGCGAGCCTTACCTGGTGCAACTCAGCCAGATGCTGGTGCGCATGGGCGCACATATTGAGGGTATCGGATCGAACCTGCTGCGCGTGCACGGAGTGAAACAGCTCAAAGGCACCACACATCGCCTGTTGCCCGACATGATCGAAGTGGGAAGCTTCATCGGTATGGCCGCCATGACAGCTTCGGAGATCACCATTAAAAATGCCGGCATTGCACATCTGGGCATCATTCCATTGGTATTCAGACGCTTAGGCATACACATTAAAACCATGGGTGACGACATCATCGTACCACGGCATGCACACTATGAAGTGGAAAGCTTCATGGATGGCAGCATCATGACAATAGCCGATGCGCCCTGGCCGGGATTTACGCCCGACCTGATCAGCATTGTGCTTGTAGTGGCCACCCAGGCCAAAGGCAGTGTGCTCATCCACCAGAAGATGTTCGAAAGCCGATTATTTTTTGTGGATAAACTCATCGACATGGGCGCCCAGATCATCCTGTGCGATCCGCACCGGGCAAACGTCATCGGCCTCGACCGCCGCATTCCTCTGCGAGGTATCCGCATGAGCTCGCCCGACATCAGAGCCGGTGTTGCCCTGCTCATTGCAGCGCTATCGGCCAATGGTGTGAGCATCATCGACAATATCGAGCAGATCGACCGCGGATATCAACATATCGAACAACGCCTCAAGGCACTCGGCGCACACATCGAACGAATTCACAACTGACAAATTGACAAGCTGCACACAGGATGGCAAAATATTTGCGTTACCAGGCACAAAAAAATATATGACAAAGCATAAGCAAGAAACCAAACAGGAAGAACCTAAAATAACAGAGCCGGTTGCCGACAACAGGGAGTCCGGCAATCAGGCCGGCGAAGCTGACATGCCCCAGGAAGAAAAAAAGGAAGATGTCAGCCAACAGCTCGAGGCATTGCAGGCAAACTACAACGAACTGAACGACAGATACCTCCGGTTGTTTTCGGAATTTGACAATTACCGCAAGCGCACCCTGAAGGAAAAAATTGAGCTCAGCAAAACTGCATCGGCGGATGTGATCAAAGCCATCCTGCCAGTGGTGGACGACTTTGAGCGTGCAATCAACAACTTCCCAACGGGCGATACAGACAGCAACCTGGAAGGTATCAAGTTGATTTACAACAACCTGAAACGGATACTCGAACAACAGGGGCTGGAAGAAATCAAGGCCCTGGGTGAGCAATTCGATACCGATTATCACGAGGCTGTGACACACATCCCCGTGAACGACGAACAACAAAAAGGAAGGGTGATCGACGTCATTAAAAAAGGTTACACCCTGCAAGGCAAGATCATTCGTTTTGCCCAGGTGATTGTGGGCAGCTGAAACGCTCGTCAAACTTAAACCCCTATGCACTGATGGCCAAACGCGACTACTACGAAATACTGGAAATTGACCGCAACGCCACCGAAGCCGACATCAAAAAGGCTTACCGGAAGATGGCCCTGAAGTACCATCCTGACCGCAATCCGGGCGACAAGGCTGCCGAGGACAAGTTTAAAGAAGCTGCCGAAGCATATGAGGTGCTGAGCGATCCGGACAAACGCGCCAGGTACGACAGGTATGGCCACGAAGGGCTTGGTGGAGGTGCTTCCGGTTTTGGCGGCGGCATGTCGATGGACGACATCTTCAGCCAGTTTGGCGATATTTTTGGCGGGGCATTCGGGTTTGGCGGCCGCAGCACCGGCCGGCGGGTAAACAAGGGCAGCAACCTGCGCATCAGGGTAAAGCTAAGCCTGCAGGAGATTGCCACCGGCGTGGAAAAGAAAGTGAAAGTGAACAAATACGTGGCATGCAACAGCTGCCACGGCACCGGTGCAAAGCACGGCAGCAGCTACAGCACCTGCAGCACCTGCCGGGGCAGCGGCCATGTAACCAGGGTGACGAGCACCTTCCTCGGGCAGATGCAAACCACCTCGACCTGTCCCACCTGCGGTGGCGAAGGCCGCATCATCACCCAGAAATGCGACGACTGCCAGGGCAATGGCGTTGTACGCGACGAGGAAGTAATCAACATCCGCATTCCGGCAGGCGTGGCCGAGGGTATGCAGCTCTCGCTCAGCGGAAAAGGCAATATGGGTGCACGGGGCGGCATTCCCGGCGACCTGATTGTACAAATCGAGGAAGAAAAGCACCCCGAACTGGAACGAGATGGCAACAACCTGATTCACAACCTCTTCATCAGTATCCCCGAAGCTGCACTGGGAGCAAGTGTCGAAGTGCCGACCGTGGACGGACGCGCACGGGTCAAAATTGCACCTGGTACACAACCCGGCAAAGTGCTGCGACTGAAAGGAAAAGGGCTGCCCTCGCTCAACGACCGCACCACAGGCGACCTGCTCATCAATATCAACGTCTGGATACCAACCGAACTCAGCAAAGAAGAGCGCCGGATCATGGAGCAGCTTCAGTCGTCGGACAACTTCAAACCCAACCCGACCGCAGCAGAAAAAAGCTTTTTTGGCAGGATGAAAGACCTTTTCGGTTAATTTAGCCGCTCAACAAACTGCCATGGGTTTTCTAGTCACCGAAGGCGTATGCAAACAATACGCCAACCACAAAGCGCTCGATAAGGTTAGCATAAGCGTCAGAGAGCAAAGCATTTACGGACTACTCGGTCCGAATGGTGCCGGCAAAACCACCCTTATCCGCATCATCAATCAGATCACGGCCCCCGACGAAGGAAGGGTATTGCTCAATGGCCTTCCGCTTCGCCCCGACGACACCGCAATCATTGGCTATCTGCCCGAAGAACGTGGTTTATACAAAAAAATGAAGGTGGGCGAGCAGGCACTCTACCTGGTGCGCCTGAAAGGACTGGATACGCCCACAGCCAAAAAACGCCTCAAAGATTGGTTCGAACGGTTCGAGATTATGGACTGGTGGAACCGCACCGTGGAGGAGCTTAGCAAAGGCATGCAGCAAAAAATTCAGTTTATCGTTACTGTGCTGCACCAGCCAAAGCTGCTCATATTCGACGAACCATTCAGCGGCTTCGACCCCATCAACGCCAACCTGCTTAAAGAAGAAATACTCAAACTCAGGCAACAGGGTGCCACCATCCTTTTTTCAACCCACAACATGGCTTCGGTGGAAGAGTTGTGCGACGACATTGCCCTGATCAATCGCAGCAAGAAGATTCTGGAAGGCAGGGTTGGCGATATTAAGCTAAAATATCGCGAACATATCTTTGAACTCGAAACCGGCCAACTGAGTCAGGCTCCCGAGACGCTCCTGCCCCCAGGCTATGAAGTGATTGAGCATCAACAGCTTAGCACGGGACTCATCCGCCTCAAAGTGAGAAACCCCCAAGCCCAGGACGGCAACAGCCTGCTGGCGGGCATCATGCAACATACCACCGTATTTTCCTTCAGGGAAGTTTTGCCCTCGATGAACGAGATTTTCATCCGTCAGGTGCAAGGTGTAAACGGAAACTCGCTGCTTTAATTAACCCTGCAAGAATGAACAAAACACTGCTTATCCTTCAGCGCGAATACCTCATCAGGGTGCGGAAGAAAAGTTTTATCATCATGACTTTTCTGGGGCCGCTGCTCATGGCAGGATTGATGGTGGTACCCATTTTGCTGGCAACCCTGCAGGATGTGGGCAAAAAAAGCGTGGCTGTGCTCGACGAAACGGGCTGGTTTGCCGGCAAGTTCGAATCGGGCGACCAGATGAGCTTTATCATTGTGGATGCCCCGCTCGACTCGCTCAAAGCTCAGGTGATTGACGGAAAGTTCGATTTTCTGGTGTATATCCCTGCTACCCAGTTCAATCTACCATCGAATGCTGAATTGTACAGCATCAAGCAACCATCGGTCACAGTACGCTCCTACGTACGCAATGTGATTAAAAATGAGGTTGAAAACAGAAAACTCCTGGCTTCCGGCATCGATCCCGACCTGATACGTCAGGCCCGCACCACGGTAAATGTGCTCACTTACCAGTTGGGGCAGGATGGCGAGCTGAAAAAGAGCTACACGGATGTGCAGGCCGCGTTGGGGTTTATAAGCGCCATACTGATCTATTTTTTCATCTTTCTGTTCGGCTCGCAGGTGATGCGGGGGGTGATCGAGGAAAAAACCAACCGCATTGTTGAAGTCATCATTTCGTCTGTCAAGCCTTTTCAGCTGATGCTTGGCAAGGTGCTGGGCATTGCCCTTGTGGGTCTCACACAGTTTCTGCTCTGGGTGTTACTGACGCTGGGGATTTACTTTGTGCTTGTGGCCATTTTCGGAGGCGATATGGTGCAGCAACAAACCACAATAAGCGGTGAAATGCTCTCGCAAATACCTGATGAACAAATAGATGCGGTTAATAAAGGCATGACCGAGGTTTTCGAGGTGGTGCGGAGCATCAACTTCCCACTCGTGCTGTTCAGCTTCGGATTTTACTTTCTTGGCGGATATCTGCTCTATGCGGCTTTGTTTGCAGCCATCGGTTCGGCGGTGGATAACGAAACCGACGTGCAGCAATTCATGCTGCCCGTGTCATTGCCCCTCATTCTGGGCATTGTAATGATTAACTTTCTGATAAACAATACCGACAGCAGCCTTGCCTTCTGGCTATCGGTTGTTCCCCTCACCTCGCCCATTGTCATGATGGTGCGCATACCCTTCGGTGTTCCCGTATGGGAGCTTGCACTTTCGATGGCAGTGTTGGTAGCCGGGTTTATATTTACCACCTGGCTGGCAGCAAAAATTTATCGCACCGGCATTCTGATGTATGGCAAAAAAGTGAGCTGGGGCGAACTCTGGAAGTGGTTACGTTACTGATTTCTTCTGTAAGCTAATCTTTCACAGGCGCTTGCATTGGTTTCGTCCTGGCGGGAGTGCAGCAGGAACCCTTTACTTTCATCTCTTTCTCAGGCGTGAGCATCTGCGTTTTCGGACTGATGTAAGGTATGCCCAACGCCATGCCGCGCAGGATGAACACAATGCCGAGCATAACGATGAACACAGGGACTACATTTGCCAGCCTGCTTCTGAGTCCGGCTCCTATCATATTGCCAACCAGCGACAAAGCCATCATCACCGGCAGGGTGCCAAGGCCAAAAACAATCATAAACAAGGCCCCATAGGCGACATCATTGGTGTTGACCGCCCCGGCAACAGCCACGTAAACCAACCCACAGGGCAATAAGCCGTTGAGCAATCCGATGATGAACAGGTTGCGGTGCGAGTGTTTGCCAAAAAGCTCACGGAAGCGGCTGATGAGCCGCACCGAGTAGCCCGATGTAAGGTTGGCCAGCTTGATTTTCTCGCGGAATACCACCGGAAACAAAACACTCACAATCATGACCACGCCCATGGCGATGGATGCCCACTGCTGCAGACCGGCAAAATGTAACCCTTTGCCCAGCAGGCCAAACAATGCGCCAATAATGCCATAGGTGAACGCGCGTCCGAAGTTGTATAATGTGCTCCCCAACACCTTATCAGCCCAGCTTTTGCGGCCCAGCGGCAGCGCAACGGCAATCGGCCCGCACATTCCGATACAGTGCAGACTCCCGACCAGGCCAATGGTGAGTGCGGTGAGCAAATGAAAGCTAAGGTTCATGGCAGCAGGAGCGATTTTTCCACATAGTATTCCCTGTCGCCAAACGACCAGGTAATCTTGGCCAGATACCGACCCTTCAGCCCGCCGGCCTCAAACACAAACACACTGTCGTTGTGGTATGCAAACTCGAATGACGCATCCCTTGTGTCGTCCATGCGATTATACATATACAGCTTGCCATTGAGCCCCTCCTTTAGAAATTCAGCTGGCAAAACCATCAGGAGCTGCCCGTCGGACACTTCCACATTCACTGCATCAACATATGGAAGCCCGTTGTCGCGACGCTCGATCTGCTTTTGAAACTCCTGCCCCTTCGGATAATAGTCGCGCTCCACAAGGGGAATCGACTCACGCATCATCAGCACGCCAAACACAATCAGCATGATCATAAACAAAGCAGCCCCGATAAATAACTTTGTCCCCCAGTTCCACTTCATAAGCTCAATTTTTGTCGATGTCATTAGGCCCGATAAATGTAACTTTATTTTTATCGATCAGCCTGTCGCCATGTTTTACACTGATAACCAGAGGAGTACTGCTCATGCGCAGGCTATCGCGCGGAATGACTACCAGGAAGTTGGCTTCAATGAGGCTTCCGCCGGGCACCTTGAGCGGGCCACCCATCAAGATGATTTCGCCGCTGTGGTTTTCGAGCTCAAGTGTTGCTTCCACATCATGCCGGGTTTTGTTCACCAGCTGCACCTTATAAACATTAGACAGTTTGTCGGGGCCGTATTCCTGAAACATGGTACCGGGAACGCGAAGCATAGTGGCTTCCACCTCGCTGCGGAAAAAGAACAACGATGTCATGAGGCTAACCAGAAGCAACAGCACAACGGTGTATGCAATGCTGCGGGCATTGATGAGCTTGTTGTGTCCTTCGGCTATTCCTTTTTCGGAAGCATAGCGAATCAGACCACGAGGAAGCTTTACCTTATCCATGATGGCATCGCAGGCATCCATGCAAGCCGTACAATTGACGCACTCGAGCTGTGTGCCATTGCGAATATCAATGCCTGTCGGACACACAGTTACACAGCTTTTGCAATCTATGCAATCGCCTTTGCCTGTAACTGACCGGTCTTCAAGCGGATTGTGTTTGGCACGGGGTTCGCCGCGCTTGTAATCGTAGGCCACCACCATCGAATTGCGGTCGAGCAAAACCCCTTGCAATCTCCCGTAAGGACAAACAATGATGCAGGCTTGCTCGCGGAAAAAGGCAAACACGAAATAGAATACCCCGGAAAAAATGACTAGGGGAATAAACGTACCCAGATGAGGCAGCGGGCCGTCGGCCACAAGCTGCACAAGCCTGTCGGAACCAATGAGGTAGGCCAGAAATGTATTGGATATCAAAAATGCAATCAGATAAAACACAGCGTGTTTGGTAGTCTTTTTCCATATCTTCTCGAAATCCCAGCCCTGGCGTGCCAGTTTCTTTTGTTTGTGGGCATCGCCTTCGATGAGGTATTCGATCTGCCGGAATACAAACTCCATAAAAATGGTTTGCGGGCAGGCCCAACCACAGAACAACCTTCCATAAACCACTGTAAATAAGATGATAAAGACAATCAAAGTGATCAGGCCAAGCACAATGAGGTGAAAATCCTGGGGCCAGAAGATTTGTCCAAACAAAATGAACTTACGCTGCAAAATGTTGAGCAGCAGAAATTGCTCGCCCTGATATTTCACCCAGGGGGCTATGAAAAAGAAAGCAAGCAGAATGATGGCTACAATCCATCTTTTTGTGTAAAATTTTCCTTTGGGTCTTTTGGGATATATCCATACCCGTTTACCGCCTTCGCCCACGGTTCCAAGCCTGTCGCGAAAGGTTTCCTGTTGGTTGTCGGTACTATTAGTTGTTGTCATGGCCTTAAAATATAAATCGGGTAACCCTCCTCGGCCGGGGAGAGTTACCCGAATTGCTGTTAATATTTAGTTTGAATAGTGATCACAGTATGAAAAGAATAAGGAGATCCGGACGAAATCATTCGTACAGCTCGCCTTGGGGCTCTTTGGGATTGGCAGGTGTGGTACCCTGCAACTTAAGCATGATGAAGCTGATGACTTCGAGACGCTGCCTGGGTGTGAGCTGGTCTTTGTAGGGAATCATTCCCTTCTCGATTACGCCGTTGGTAATCACATCAAACAGGTCTTCTACCCGGTTGCCATGGATCCAGTAGTTGTCGGTCATGTTGGGTCCAACCAATCCGCCGCCGTCTGCAAGGTGGCACACGGCGCAGATCTTGGTCCAGGTTTCTTTGCCGTTGTTGATCGAAAGGTCATCCTCGAGCAGTACCATTGCAAGCTCTTCAACCGGCCGGTTTACTTTCGGGGCAGCTGCCATCTCGCGCTGGAATTCTTTTTCCTGTATGAGGTCGTCGGCGCGAAACACCCACAGCCTCACCAGATATACCAGCGAGAAGACAATGGTGATGATGAACAACCACACCCACCACGAGGGCATGTCGTTATCCAGCTCCTTAATGCCATCGTATTCATGGCCCTTGATGAGGCGCACGTTGGTTGCACTGTCAACTTCGTGCTCCTGTCCGCTGTTGATATGTTTGTCTGTGTTGGTCATGTTTTAAATTTTTTGATGCGTTTGCACATTGTCGTCATTATTTTCCTCCTCGTCCAGCGGAAGGTGGCTGTATTCGTCCACTTGTTCGCGGCTCATCCTTGCCACATGCACGATCAAGCCCACGAACAAGGTGAAGAAAATAATCATCCCGATGATCGGAAATATCTGAATATCAGCCACTCCTTCCAGGACTTTGGTGACAATTTTCATAAGTCAGATTATTTCTGTCCGAGTGCGTTGTTTTCGTGGATATCCACACCAAGACGCATGATGTAGGCAATCAGGGCGATCACTTCCTTGTTTTCGTCCACTTCGATGCCACTCTGTTTGAGGTTGGCAGCAATTTCGCGGGCTTGTTTCATCAGGTCGTCATTGGCCTTTTGGTCATAACCTTCAGGATAGGGCACGCCCAGGGTTTGCATCACCCTGATCTTCTTTGGTGTGCTGCTGATATCCAGGTTGTTTTTGATCAGCCAGGGGTAAGGCGGCATGATCGACTGTGCAACCACCCGCTGCGGGTCGAGGAAGTGGTTGTAGTGCCATGAGGCAGGTTTGTACACCGGACTGGTTTTTACGCCTTCGCGGGCCAGGTCGGGACCGGTGCGCTTTGAGCCAAACTGGAACGGATGATCATACACTGTTTCGCCGGCTTTGGTATAATCGCCATAACGTTCAACCTCGGAGCGGAACGGACGGACCATCTGACTGTGGCACAGATAGCAACCTTCGCGCACATAGATATCCCGGCCTTGCAATTCTAGCGGGGTGTAGGGTTTGACGCTGGCAATGGTTGGCACATTCGACTTCACCATAAACATAGGCACAAATTCCACAATGCCACCGATGAGAATAGCCACCAGGGCCAGCACAGTGAAAAGTACCGGCTTTCCTTCGATGACACGATGGCCGCGGTCGACGCCATGCGACTGGCTCTCGAGGGCCGGTGCCTGGTCTTCTTCGAAAGGTACAAACTTGCCTGCCTGTGTGGTTTTGACCAGGTTATAAATCATGAGCAGAATACCAGTGATGTAGAGTGTTCCACCAAAGGCGCGGATATAGTACATGGGCAAAATCTGCACCACAGTTTCAATGAAGTTGGGGTATTTGAGAAAGCCTTCTTCTGTGAATTCCTTCCACATCAGGCTCTGGGTGAAGCCTGCAAAATAAAGCGGAATGGCAAAGAATAGCATACCGGTGGTAGAGAGCCAGAAATGTGCATTGGCAAGTCCTCTGCTGTAGAGCTTTACACTAAACAGACGAGGCCACAACCAGTAGAGCATCCCGAAGGTGAGCATGCCGTTCCAGCCCAGGGCGCCAATATGCACGTGGGCAATCGTCCAGTCGGTAAAGTGACTGAGGGCATTCACCGATTTGGTGGAGAGCATCGGCCCTTCGAAGGTAGACATCCCATAAGCTGTAACACCAACAACAAACATCTTCAGCACAGGATCCTCGCGCACTTTGTCCCAGGCGCCGCGCAATGTGAGCAAACCGTTGATCATCCCACCCCATGACGGCGCAATGAGCATTACAGAAAATACGACACCAAGCGCCTGAGCCCAGTCGGGCAAGGAAGAGTAAAGCAGATGGTGCGGGCCGGCCCAGATGTAAAGGAAAATGAGCGCCCAGAAGTGAATAATCGACAGACGATAAGAGTAAACAGGACGGTTGGCTGCCTTGGGGATAAAATAGTACATCAGCCCAAGGTAGGGTGTGGTGAGGAAAAATGCCACGGCATTGTGTCCGTACCACCATTGCACGAGTGCATCCTGTACGCCGGCATACACCGGATAGCTCTTTAAAAACGACACCGGAATGTTGATCGAGTTTACAACATGCAGCACAGCCACCGTGACAAAAGTGGCGATGTAGAACCAGATGGCCACATAAATATGCTTGGTTCGCCTGTTGACCATGGTCATTATCAGGTTGATACCAAATACTACCCAGATGACAGTAATGGCCAGGTCGATCGGCCACTCCAGTTCGGCATACTCTTTTCCGACCGTGTAGCCGAGCGGAAGCGTGAGGGCAGCGCTGACAATGATCAGTTGCCAGCCCCAGAAGTGGATCTTGCCCAGCAATTCGCTGTACATAGGTGTTTTGAGCAGCCTTGGCGTGCTGTAATAAACTGCCGTAAAAATCCCGTTGCCCACAAAGGCAAAAATCACGGCATTGGTGTGCAGGGGTCTCAGCCTGCCGAATGAGAGCCATGGAATGTTGGCGCTCAAATGCGGAAAGATAAGCTCAAGGGCAATGGTCAGCCCTACAAGCATGCCTACCAGACCCCATAAGATGGTGGCGTACATAAACATACGCACCAACCGGTTGTCGTAAGTAAACTTTTGCAGCTCCATGCGATGTTGGTTTTATTGGTTATTTGTGTTTGGTTTTTCGTTGTTCGGTTGGTCAGGCTGCTCGGTTGAAGGCTCTCCAAGGCCTGGTTTGCGCGGATCGAACAACATGCGCACCGATGGGGTGTAATCGTCGTCGTATTGCCCGCTTCGCACAGCCCAAATAAAAGCAACCACAAATCCGCCGGCCACCACTATACCAAGAAAAATCAGGAAAATTATTGCGCTCATTTTAGGTAATGGGGTGCTTGATTATGGTTATCACAAGCAAATTTATAAAAGTGTTAACGAAACTTAACACCTTTTAAGTTATTTGGAAAAATTCTAAATAAGACCCCCGAACCTTTTTATCTGGGCAAGTGTCTGTTTGCAAGCCACATTACGCAAAGGGTATCGAAGGCAACTACCGAAACCGAACTCACCGGCATAAGAATTGCCGCAACAATAGGTGATAGGTTTCCGCTGACTGCAAAACTCAGGCCGATAACATTGTAGAGAAATGAGATCACAAAACTCATTCGGATCACACGGAAACTCAGCCTGGAGAAGCGGAAAAAGCGGTGCAGGCTGCCAAAGCGCCCGGCATCGAGGATGGCATCGCAGGCAGGAGAAAAGCTGAACACGTCTTCAGCTATGCTGATCCCTGTGTGACTTTCGGCCAGGGCACCGGCATCATTGAGGCCGTCGCCAATCATGGCTACACGCTTGCCTTGTGCTTTGAGCCTGAGAATGTACTCCTTTTTATCGGTTGGCGACTGACCGAACCGCAAAGCTGTACGCTCGCCGAAAATCCCCCTGAGGTTTTGCGCTTCCGCATCATTATCCCCCGAAATGAGGTGGAGCTCGTAATGCTTCTCAAGCTCAGCCACGAGCGCTTTCAATCCCGGACGGTAAACGTTCGAAAAACGAAAATATCCGACAGGGCTGTTGTCGATAGCCACATAAACTCTTGTTTCGGAGGCACTTTCGTCAGATTCCTGACCAGTAACAAACTTCGACGAACCAAGGGTAATGCGTTTTCCTGATGCTTCGGCCATGATTCCTTGTCCCGGCAGCTCTTCGAAGCGGGAGACTTCCAGTTGTTCCTGGCCGGCCAGATGTTTGGCAATGGCCTGACTTAGTGGATGCGAGGAGTGCCGTACCACCGAATAAATCATTGTGAGTGTGGATTTGTCAGGCAATGTACCCTCCCAGTCCACATGCACACTGCGGTTGAGCGTCAAGGTACCGGTTTTGTCAAAAACGATGGTATTGGTTCGGTAAAGGTCTTCAACCACATCAGTCTTCTTCAGATAGAATCCCCTTCGGCCAAAGGCCCTGAGTGTGCTTCCGAATGTAAACGGCACTGTGAGTGCCAGCGCACACGGACATGCCACAATAAGCACCGACGCCAGCACATACACTGCTTTGCCAAAATCAATCCTCAGCCACCAAGCAAAAGCAGCGAATGCAATAACCAACACAACCACAGTAAAATACTTACTTACATTGTTGATGTGGTTGTTCAGGGTATGCAGCTCATCTTTCCGGCTGCTTTGGTTCCACAACTGCGTAAGGTAGCTTTGCTCCACCGGTTTTTCGACAACCAGATCGATGGAGCTTCCCACCTGGCGACCGCCGGCATAAATAAAATCGCCCTTTGCCCTTGCAACCGGAAGCGATTCGCCGGTAACAAAGGAATAATCGATGTTGCCCTGCCCCTCAACAAGTATGGCATCGGCCGGCACAAGTTCCTGGCTGTGGATGCGAATCCGGTCGCCTTTTTTCAGCGCTGCAATAGGGGTCTGCACCTCCTCATCACCCACCATAAGTGTAACAGCCACAGGGAAATAGCTCCGGTAATCGCGCTCGAACGATAAGGCTTCGTAGGTCTTGCCCTGATACCATTTGCCAATGAGCAGGAAAAACAATAACCCAGCCAGCGAGTCCATGTATCCGATCCCATTGCCGTTGAAAACCTCCCAGGAGCTTTGTAAGAATAGTGCAATGATGCCCAGGGTAATGGGCACATCAAGGCTTATCACCTTGTGCTTCAACCCTTTCCATGCAGCCAGATAGTAATCGCTTGCACTGTAGAACACTACCGGTAGGATGAGAACAAAACTAAGCCAACCAAAAACATGCTTAAAGTTTTCCTCCAGCAGGTGGCCCCCGGGGACATACTCCGGGAAGCTGTACATCATGATGTTGAGAAAACTAAAGGATGCGATGCCGAGTTTGAGCAACAGGCTTTTGTTGTTCCTGACCTTTTCGGGCGCATCAAGGTGGCTCAGGTTGATTTCGGGCACGTAATGAATGGCGGCAAGCAGTTCGGCCACCTGCCGCAGGCTGATTTTCTCGGGACGGAAGCTGATTGTAACTTCTTTGCGGGGGAAGTTGACCGAAGAAAAAACAATACCCTCATTGAGCGATTCGAGGTGTTCGAGCAGCCAGATGCATGAGGCGCAATGTATGGCAGGCACAAAAAACCTGACCCTCGCTGTTTGCCCATCGTTGAACAACAACAACCTCGAAGCGATGTCCTCATTGTCGAGGAAGGCAAACTTTTTGAGGGGCTGACCGGTTTCGATCTTCACCCCGGCCATGGGTTGTATTTCGTAATACTGGGTCAGCTCCTTTTCGTGCAGGATCTGATATACTGTACTGCATCCGTGGCAGCAAAAATTTTTTTCGTTCCACACCACAGGATGGCTGCCACAGTCGGCGCCGCAATGCACGCAGGCATTTTCGCTCATTGGTTGTTCCGGATAGATTTCTTAAAAGTAATCTTCCACATACCGCGCAGTTCCATTTCCCTGAAAGCGATGGCCTTGTCATCCGGATAGAGTGTCCGGATCAGGCTCATGGTTTGTGGCGCAATATCCGTTTCTGGCAGGCCGTGGCATTGCAGGCAGGCCGGCAAAGTAAGGATGGGTGCCAGGTACACAAATTGCCCGCTTGCGTTTTGCAAGAGCGTATCCGGCAGGCTGCCTTGCATAAGATTCATGCTTGCGAACTTCCGCATGATTTCTTCGTCATCAGGCTCCGGAGCATTCTCCGGGTTGCGGTAGCGCATGGCTGTGCGCCTGATGCTGACATCCATGGCCTGCGAGAGCGAGTCGGTGATGGGCAAGGCATGCACATTGCAGAATGCTATGGCGCCTTCGGTGCCTCGCTCACCTATAGCTTGTTGCAACCTGGCGCTGAGTGCCCCGAAGCTCAGCCTGACTACTTCCCTTCCCTGCTGCAAATGAGCCTGGTAAAGGCTGTCGGCTGCACGATCGCTCCCAGATGTTTCATGCCGATTGGCAGTGCGACAACCGCTGATCATCCACACTAAAACTGTGAGAAGCAAAATGTTTTTCATATGCCCGTATTTTTTCAAGGTTGAATGAATGCCTGAATTTCTTCGGTGGTGGCCTGCCGGCATTGAATAACCTTGCCTGTAAACAGCAGGTTGATCCCGGCGAGGTGATGGTTAAAATCCAGCTTTACCTTATCTGTTTGTACCTCAATCACTTTACCATAGTATCTGTTGCCTTGCGCATCCCCCATGGGGAAAATGTTGCCCACCTTTAATGCTTCAAAGTCAAGGTTTCCGTATTCATCAGCGAAATTTTCGATGGGCACAAACACCACAGCCTTCGGATTAACCTGCCCATAAGCTTCTTCGGCACTCAGCTCAAAACTGAATGCTTCACCCGAAGCGCGACCTTCCAGATTTTTCTCGAAGGCGTCCAACAAAAGTCCGTAGCCAAATAAGAGGTCCTGCTCGTTATACTCGCCTATCGTTTGACCGGTTGTGGCATTGCTTAAACTGTAGCTGAGGGTGGCTATGGTTCCTTTGGTAATTTTTGTTGATGTCATATTTATTTAGTGAGCAAAAAGCCTCCCAAGGGACTTCGGGAGGCTTTGACGTAGCTATAGTTTTGATTTACAATCACTTTTGCAGTGAACGAACGTAATGAATGATTTTCCATCTGTTCTCGGGCAAAATCTGTCCCGCGTGGGCGCCCATGAGGCCTGAGAGCGAACCCATGGTGATCACATGATAAATTTCGCCGTCGGGTTTATTTTTCACATAATCGTCCACCAGCGAGGTTGGCTTGGCTACAAAAAGCCCGCTGCTGTAAAGGTGACCGTCGCCTTTGCCCTTCTCGCCGTGGCAGATCTTGCAATAAATATCGTATTGTTCTTTTCCTTTGGCAAGCACCTGATCATCGAGTACGATGGGATTGGTCAGCTCAAGGCCGGCTCTTTGCTGATCTTCGAACGACTTAGGCTTGTAGGGGTAAGGCTCGGGGCCTCCACGAAAGATGGTGCCCTCCGCGGGCAGCCGGTTCGTTTTGCCCTCAGCAAATACAGGATTCTCGGAATAGGTTTCGTAGGCCACAGGATAATGCATATCCGGAAAATAAATATAGCCGGGATGATTCTTGTCCTTGTTGCATGCACTAGCAAGCAGGGCCAGCAATGCCAGCAGGCTGAGGTATTTCAGGTTTTTCATTTGTCGGATCTTGTTTACCATAACGAATCTGCTGTCATTAGTAATTTGTGTGATAATCAAGGCTTTCCTCGTAGTAAGGATGTTTCTCCGGCACGAGGGGAGCTTTGCTCATGGTGTAAAGCGCTACGAGCATAAACAAACCAGCATAACCAATCGTCATCCCAATTTCAAGCAGTCCGATTCCGGCTTTTTCACCACCAACCGCTCCGGGCATAATCATCTGATACAAATCCACCCAGTGACCGATGAAAACGACCAGTGAAACAGGCACCAGAACACTGAAGGTACGCTTCGAATTGCGGGTCATCAGGGCAAAGAAGGGCACCACAAACGAAAGCACAAGATTGAGATAAAATACCGTGGAGAAATCTTTCAAACGGTAATAGTAGTAAACGGTTTCCTCCGGGATGTTGGCATACCAGATGAGCAGGTACTGGGCAAACCAGAGATAGGCCCAGAAGATGCTGAAGCCAAAAAGGTATTTGCCGAGATCATGAAGATGTTCTTTATTGACGTGTTCCATGTAGCCCATCTGCTTCAACACAAAAAGTATGAGGATATACACTGCAATGCCTGAGGCAAGCATCGAGCTGAAGGCATACCAGCCATAAAGGGTGCTGAACCAGTGGGGATCGAGCGACATGAGCCAGTCCCAGGCCGAAACCACGCTCGTGAGGGCATACACCACCACAAAAATGGCCGACCTCACCCTCATCTGGCTGAAATATTTCATGTTCCCGCTGTCGAGACCAAGGGATGATTTGCGGATAAAATGGGCGAGCAGTGCCCAGGCAGTCAAAATGACTACGGCACGAATGTAAAAGAATGGTTCGTTGAGGTAGGGTTGCTTTTTGAGCAGCAATTCATCCAAATGGTCTTCGTGCGTCCAGACATAAATGCTGTGCAATCCGCCCAAAAGGAAGAACAACAACAGCAAAGCCGCACCTACCGGTATGAATGCCGACATGCCTTCGCCTATGCGTTGCACACTGGTATGCCAACCTGACTCGCTGATGGCGTGAACGGCCACGAAGAACAATCCGATCAGACCGAGATTTAGAAAATAGTAATTGTTGAGCAGAAAGTTGGCTGCGATGCGCTTGCCATCGGTGCCCATCACGAAGGCCATCAGGATCGATAAGAGGCCTATACCGATCATGGCCCCCAGGATGGTGTAGGTTTTTTTGCTGACGCTCAGTGTATTATTCATGGCTCAGGTCTTTTAGGGTTATACCTTCGGCTCCGGCCTCGGTCATGACTGTTTTAATTTGTTCCATTTGTTTCTCATCGTCTTCAGGCAAGGCAACGACCACCAGGAAATGGTCGTCGGTTGTGCGCTCGTCGTGGATGAGAGGTTTGGCGCCGGGGCCGATATTGTGGCTGATAAAATAGGCGATGACCATCGAGAATGCGGCAAACAATACAGTAAGCTCAAAGGTAACCGGCATAAACGATGGGGCGGAAAACAGCGGCTTACCACCGAAATTGATGGGATACGCTACGGTGAAAACCCAGGCCTGGAATAAAAATCCCAGGATGCCACCAATGGCACCGCCTGCAAAGGCAACGCGCGTTAGCCGCGAACGCCGCAAACCGAGTGCCTTGTCGAGGCCGTGAACCGGGAACGGACTCAATACATCTGCCACTTGCAAACCTTTGCTTTTCATGTGTTTTACACCTTTGAGCAAGTCGCCTTCGTCGAGATAATAAGCTGTGATATACTTCTTAGTGCTCATGATGATCATGCTTTTGATTTTCGCCTGACGATTTGAGTACGCTCTTCACTTCGGCTATGGCAACCACCGGGAAGACCCTGACAAAGAGCAGGAAAGCCGTAAAGAAAATACCCAGTGTGCCGATGTACAGGCCCACCTCTACCCAGGTTGCCGAATACATCGACCAGCTTGACGGCAGGTAGTCGCGGTGGAGCGAGGTGACCACGATCACAAAACGTTCGAACCACATGCCGATGTTTACGAAGATCGAAATGATGAATACAACCACCATGTTCGTCCGGATCTTTTTGAACCAGAACAGCTGGGGTGTGATTACATTGCAGGTCATCATAATCCAGTAAGCCCAGGCATACGGACCGAATGCCCTGTTTACGAACGCATATTGCTCGTAAACCACCCCTGAGTACCAGGCAATAAAGAACTCGGTGAGGTAGGCAATACCCACAATCGAACCGGTGAGGATGATAATCTTGGTCATCGATTCCACATGGGCCACAGTGATGTATTCTTCGAGGTTGAGTGCTTTGCGGGCAACGACAAGCAGGGTGAGCACCATGGCAAATCCGGAGAAGATGGCACCCGACACAAAATAAGGCGGGAAGATGGTGGTGTGCCAACCGGGAATGACCGAGGTGGCAAAGTCGAAGCTTACGATGGTGTGTACCGAAAGCACCAGCGGAGCTGCCAGACCGGCCAGGATCAGGCTGACTGTTTCGTGACGCGCCCAGTTTTTGGCCGAACCGGTCCATCCAAAACTCAGGAAACCGTAGATTGCCTTGCGAATCTTGTTTTTAGCCTTGTCGCGCACGGTAGCAATGTCGGGGATAAGCCCCACATACCAGAAGACCAGCGAAACCAGAAAGTAAGTGGTGATGGCAAATACGTCCCAGAGCAAGGGGGAGTTGAAGTTGACCCAAAGTGCTCGGGTATTCGGGTAAGGGAAGATAAAAAACCCAAGCAGCAGACGACCCATGTGGATGGTGGGGAAGAAGCCTGCCGCAGCAATGGCAATGAGGGTCATGGCTTCGGCCGAACGGTTGATGGAAGTTCTCCATTTTTGCCTGAAAAGCAACAAAATGGCCGAGATAAATGTGCCGGCGTGACCGATACCGACCCACCAGACGAAGTTGGTGATGTCCCAGCCCCAGCCAATTGTTCTGTTCAAACCCCAGGTACCTATACCTTTATAAACCGTGAGGTAGGAAGTGTAGGCGCCGATCAGGGCTGCGATGCCTGCCAGGGTAATGCCGATGTACCAGTATTTCGACGGTTTGCCCGCCATGGGAGCCAGGATGTCGCGGGTCACCTGGCTGTAGGTCTTGCCTCCCCTGATGAGCGGTTCTCTGATTGGAGATACGTACATTATGGTTTGTTTTTTGGTTATACGCTCGCGTTCTTAACTTTAGTAAGGTAGCCAACCGAAGGCAGGGTGTGAAGCTCTTCGAGCAGGTGGTAATTGCGCTGGTCGGCAAACAGCTTCGAAACCTTGCTTTCTTTGTCGTTGAGGTTACCGAACACAATTGCCTGCGAAGGACAAGCCTGTGCACAGGCGGGCACAACTTCGCCATCGCGCAGCTGACGGCTTTCTTTCTTGGCTTCGAGTTTTTTCTCCTGGATGCGCTGCACGCAGAATGAGCATTTCTCGATTACCCCTTTTGCGCGGACAGTTACATCGGGATTGAGCACCATTCGCCTGAGGTCGGTCGTCATTTCCACCTTATCGTATGTGTTGCCTTTGAATGTATCGGCACCATTGTAATCGAAAAAGTTGAAACGGCGCACTTTGTATGGGCAGTTGTTGGCGCAGTAACGTGTACCTATGCAACGGTTGTAAGCCATCTGATTGATACCCTCCGAGCTGTGGGTGGTAGCTGCCACCGGGCAGACGTTTTCGCAAGGGGCGTTGTCGCAGTGCTGACACATGACAGGCTGACGAACAATGGCCGGGTTATCCGGATCGCCGGTATAATACCTGTCGATTCGGATCCAGTGCATCTCGCGCACCATCAGCACCTGTTCCTTGCCAACCACGGGCACGTTGTTTTCGGCCGAGCAGGCTACCACACAGGCGTTGCAACCCGTACAACTGTTCAGGTCGATGGCCATGCCCCAGTGCAAACCATCGAAGCTTGCCTTGGGATAAAGCGTTTTGAGGTGTTCCTGAATTTCCTTGCGCACTTCATTGCCTGCCATGGGATTTTCTTTCCATTCGGCAAGTGTGGTCTCACGCACAATCGCCCTGCCTTCCATGCTGTGATGGGTTTGTGTGCGGGCCACGGGATACTTGCCACCAACTACCTTAAGGTCAACACCTTTGGTAGCGTACTGGCGCAATCCGTTGGCAAGGCTCATCAGCGGGAACGCATTCTTGCCTACACCTTTGGAGGCTGCACCGCCCACTTCGTGTCCGTAACCAAGGGCAATGCCTAGAGTTTTGTATTCCTGTCCGGGCTGGATGAGTGCAGGCAATTCCACGCCGTTCACATTCACAAGCATCTCGTCTTTGATACCGAGCTCATCGGCCAGCCTGGGCGAAATGGCCACATAGTTGTCCCAGCAAGCCTTGCTAACAGGGTCAGGAAGTTCCTGCAGCCAGGGATTGTTGCCGTGTTTGCCCGTGCCTACGCCGACAGTGGTGTAGAACACAAGCTCAAGCTGGTCGTCGGATGAATCGTAAACCTGGATGGCGGATGCCAGTTCAAGGGCATTTGGTGCTGAAACGCTTTCTTTTTCTCCGGTTACAAACACCCCATCGTGAATGCACTTATTCCAGAACGAGGTAAACGAACCCGCATATCCCGACCTGGGGTACACCGTGTTTTGCCATACTTTTTGCAGAAACTCGCGGTAGTCCTGATCCTGCCCTGCCCATTTGAGCAGGCTCCGTTGTGCAGCCCTGGTATTGAAAATGGGTCGGATAGCAGGTTGTGCGGTAGAGTACACCCCGGTCTTTACCTCCACGTCACCCCAGTTTTCAAGATAGTGGTGGTCGGGGCAGATGTAGTTGCAGACTTCGGCTGTTTCGTCTTTGTGCACGGCCAGTGAAATGCTAAGCGGCACCTTGCTCATTGCATCGGCAAAACCCGCGTAGTCGTAGGCAGGATTCACATCCCACACGATCAGGGCATCCACCTTACCGGCATTCATTTCGGACAGCAGGGTCTGCATCTGGTTATCGTCGGCTTTGCGGAGCTTGAGGTGAACATCGGTTTCGATGGTGTTTCCGTAGTTGCCAAGGATCTGGTTGATGCCGTTGACCAGAAGCTGGCAATCGGTATCATTGCTGCCACAAACAACCAAGGATTTTCCGGCATGGTTCCAGAGTTCATCGGCCAGGCGGTTCACGTCCACCGGCAGCTCAGCGTTTTTCGGGGCTGCCATACCTGCCTTGGTTTTGAGTGCATTAAGCAGACCTGCGAGCACAGCTTTCTGCTGCGAAGGCCGAAGCAAAATACGCTCGTCGGCATTGGAGCCTGTCATCGAAAAGTTGCCTTCGACCTGGATGTGGCGCGACATATGTTTTTTGTCCTCCCCAACCTTGCGGCCTTTGGCATATTGCGATGCAAACTCAACCGGAGAAAGCCAGGTTCCCAGAAAATCAGCTTCAAAGCTGAGAATCAGGTCGGCTTTGTCGAACCTGTAGCCTGGGATGAAAGGCTTGCCAAAAGTAGCTTCGTTGGCCTTGAGCATAGCCGAGGCCGAAAGCACATCGTATTGGATGTGTGTTGCTTCGGGATAAGTTTTCAAAAATTCGGCGATGGCTGCAGCTGATCCGGGACTGGCTATGGTTGGCGTGAGCAAGGCGATGCGTCCACCTTTAGCCTTTACTGTTTCCAGTTTGGCCACGATTTCAGCATCTATGCTTTCCCAGTCGGTATCGTTGCCGGCCATTCTGGGGCCTTTGTAACGGATATCGTCGTACAAATCGAGCACCGAGGCCTGTGCACGGGCGCTCGTGCCGCCGTTGGTTACGGGTGAGAGTTTATTGCCTTCAATTTTGATGGGGCGGCCATCGCGCACCTTGACCAGCACGCTGCAATAATCCACACCATCGAAATAGGAGCTGGCATAATACACCGCCTTGCCCGGGATGATGCCTTCGGGTTGAACCAGCAAGGGAATGGCCTTACGCACAGGCTGTTCGCAGCTGGAGGCAATTGCAGCCGAGGCAATGGTGAAGCCAAATGCCTTCAGGAAATCGCGGCGGGAAGTCCCGGCCGACTTGCTTTCCTGCTGCAATTGCATGATGAATTTTTTATCGCCATAAGTCTTTTGCTCTTCCCTCTCGAGGTCGAGGCTCAGTTCTTCCAGGCTTCTGAAATATTTCTTTTCCATCAGGATGAGTTTTGCTTAGTAATGACACTTCATGCATTCGCCACCACCCACCATATCGGGTGTTACCCTGCGAATCCGTCCTTCTTTGAATTCCTCGTGCAACTTGGCATAGGTTTCATAAAAACCGTTGCTGCCAAACTGAACTTCCTTCGTGCGGTGGCAATCCAGACACCATCCCATGCTCAGATTGCTCACCTGCATTACCTCGTGCATGGTTTCCACCTGACCGTGGCACTCTGCGCAATCGAGTTTGCCGGCATTCACATGCTGTGCATGGTTGAAGTACACATGATCTGGCAGGTTGTGTACACGTACCCATTCGATGGGCTGGCCGGTTTCCCATGCCTTGATAATTTTGGCTATCTCTTCGGTGCCGGTGATTTTGCCCTGACGGACTACATTATGGCAGTTCATGCACAAACCGGCATTGGGTATTCCGGCCTGTTTGCCATAATCCACGCCCGTGTGGCAGTATTTGCAGTCGATCTGGTTTTGCTCGGCATGCACCTTGTGCGAAAACCAGATTGGCTGTGTTGGCTGATAGTATTGTTGCCTGCCGAGCGCTGTGGCTTCTTTGTAAGTGATTTCTAGGATAATAAACACTGCCACAAGGCTCATGGTGATGTGCACAAACCGGGCTTTGACCACCTTGGTGACAAAGAGATCGAAGAGCGCCACAAGCAGGACAATGAGCGAAATGAAGAACGTTGTTCCAAAATTGCGGTTGGCATCGCGCTCAATTTCGAGCAAACGTTGCTGGCGTGCTTCCTGCTCGGCAGCAATCTGGGCTGCAAGCGCTGCCTGTTCGGCCTGGGCTTCCGACTGGGCGGTAAGGTATTCATCGGCAACTTTTCCACCATTCTCGATATACTTGAGAATGTCGATGATTTGCTCGTCCGTCAGATCGTGCGATGGCATGGGTATGCGGTTGTATTCCTCCCATATTTTTACAGCTTCCGGATCGCCGGCCTGTATCATTGCCTGCGAGTTCCGAATGAAGCTGATCAGCCATTCCTGCGAGTGGCGCTGGGTAACGCCGGCAAGATTGGGACCTACAAGTTTAGGGCCTTCGATGTTGTGACAGGCTTTGCATTGCTGGAAGTTTTTTTCCGCCTCAGGGGTTTGTGCCCCCAGCCGGAAAACGGAAAGCCAAAGCATGGCCATGGTCAGAATCATGGCACGCCTGAGCATTCCCACTCTCCCGAAGGATGGTAGCGTTTTCAACATAAGTATGCTGGTTTGATTTTTAAGTTGTTGATGTTTGTTGCAAATAAACACAAAGTGCTCATTCAGAATATGTTGTGAGTGTATCAGAGACAGTGGTTGATAAAAAAGCTTATTTAGACTTTTTTAACACAAAAATACAATTCAGCATCAACATACCACAATTTAGGTATGCACATTGAAAATTTTTTTTTCGAAATACTGGGCATTCAATGGCTTTTGAAGCCATAATGCTGTTTTTCAGCTATTTAAAATCGGGCAAGCCTTCACCAGCTTCCTCCGGCTCCCCCGCCCCCGAAGCTTCCGCCACCGAAACCGCCAAAACCTCCACCCCCAAAACCACGACCACCAGAACCTCCTGAGAATCTGCCCCAACTGCCCGAATGACCTTTGTTGGCCATCGATGCCAACCAGATGAGGGTCCAAAGGTCGGGGCTTTTCATCCGGCCGCCGCTCATATGGTTGCTCTTATTGCCAAAGATGATCAGCAAAACCACAAACAGGATGAACGCCAGCAGTACAAGTCCAAGCGCAGGCGGAAGAGGTTCTTCCTTTCCGGTGCCCTGATAAGTGCCGGCAGCAAGCGCAATGATCGCATCTACGGCTTTGTCAATTCCCTGGTAATAATTGCCATTTCTGAAATAAGGAATCATCTCATTTTCGACAATGCGGCGGGCACGTGCATCGGGCACTTTCTCTTCCATGCCATAACCTGTGGCTATAAAAGCCTGACCACGTGAACGTTCGGTTTTGGGTTTCACAAGAATGACCACCCCATTGTTGAATCCTCTACGGCCCACACCCCAGCTTTCGCCAATGCGGAAGGCATAGTCGGCCGGGTCAAGCCCCTGAAGATCAGGCACAGTGAGTACCAAAATCTGTGTTGAGGTGCTGTCGTCGTAGGCCACAAGCTTACGCTCAAGCGCCTGCTGTTCCGACGAATTCAAAATGCCGGCCATGTCAACCACCAAACGGGGTGGGTCGGGTGGCGAAGGCAATTGCGCCCGAAGCAAGCCACCAAGCAGCAGAAAAACAAGCAGAAGCGGTAACTCAAGCCTTGGTAAACGATATCTCGTCGGATAATTCATTGGTGTCGTCGTCTTGATATGGGAAATGCTTTTTGAGCTTAGCGCCAATGCGCCCGATGGCTTTGATCAATCCGGCCACATATTTGCCCCGCTTGAAGTGCTCGGCCATCATATGCCTGACATCTTCCCAGTAATTGGGTTCCACCACAGCATTGATGCCTGCATCGCCAATGACGGCGAACTTACGGTCTTTGACAGCAATATAAATGAGCACACCATTGCGCTCGGCTGTCTGCATCATACCGAGCTTTTCAAAAAGGTAAGCCGCACGGTCGAGCACCTCGCCCTCGCACCTCTCCTCGAGGTGCACGCGTATTTCGCCCGAGGTGGACAGCTCCGCTTGGCGGATGGCATCCACGATCTGTTCCTTTTGCTCGGGACTAAAAAAATTCCTGGCTCCGGGCATGGCAGCTTCCTGACTAAAACTCAACTTTTGGGGCTTCCTCAGCGCCTTCCTTTGCCTCGAAATATGGCTTTGCTTCGAAACCAAACATGCCTGCCAGCAGGTTCTGCGGGAACGACTTGATGAAAGTGTTGAATTCCCTGGTGGTGTCGTTAAATTTCATGCGCTCTACAGCAATGCGGTTTTCGGTACCTTCGAGCTGCGACTGAAGTTCGAGAAAGTTTTGATTCGACTTGAGTTCAGGATATTGCTCCACCACCACCATCAGGCGGGCCAATGCGCTGCTGAGGCCGGCCTGTGCTTCCTGAAATGCCTTGAGGTTTTCGGGGGTCAGGTTGTCGGCCGATAGGTTTACCGAGGTGGCTTTGGCCCTTGCTTCGACCACCCCAATCAGGACGTCCTGCTCCTGGGCTGCAAAACCTTTAACCGTATTCACCAGGTTGGGAATCAGGTCGGCCCGGCGCTGGTACACGTTTTCCACCTGAGCCCACTGGGCATCCACCTGCTCCCCAAGACGCACCATGTTATTATAGGTGTTCTTGAAGAAGCTGTAAAACAAAAGGATTACAACAACGATTACACCAATGGTGATGAGGGTTTTTTTCATGGCTGTCATTTTTTATGAACGGGCTAAGATATAACAAATGTGTGTTCAGCACGTAAACAAAAAGGCCGGCCGCAAACCGGGCCGGCCTTCAGGCAAACTGGTATCCTCAGGCCAGATTTTCCATACTGGCTTTGATGAAGTCGTTCAACTCTTTACCCCTGAGCAGATTTTTCGACAAACGGGCAAGGTCATACAGATAGCTTACCAACTTTTTACGCCCCTCTTCATCTTTCGACATCAGGCCTGCTACAATCGGATGGTTCTCATTAACTACCAGGTTGTATTGTTCCGGCAGGTCGCCCAGGCCCATCATCGGACTGCCGCCCACAGCCGACATGTCTTTGT
The DNA here is from genome assembly GCA_016715945.1 of Bacteroidota bacterium. Taxonomy (NCBI): domain Bacteria; kingdom Pseudomonadati; phylum Bacteroidota; species Bacteroidota bacterium. The sequence continues at coordinate 822,742 of JADJXJ010000003.1, read as the reverse complement.
AGCGGCGCATGAATTCGTTCTGAGTGATGACCACGGGTGCATCGCTTTCGCTCATGGGCTCGAACAGAACTTCGAAACGGGTCTTGTCCACAACAGCCTCGAATTCAGCTTTTAAGCTCTGCTTTTGCGCTTCGCTGAGCTTGCTGGGCAGCTTGTCGTCTTCCTTTTCGATGAGCTTGTCCACCGTATTGCTGTCCACCCGCACAAAGCGGATCTTACTCATTTTCTGTTCCAGGGTATTGATGAAGTGGGCATCGAGCACACCATCCATCACCAACACATCGTATCCGCGCTCACGGGCAGCTTCGATGTAGCCGTACTGCTCGTCGGTGTTGCCGGCATAGAGCACCACAAGGGCACCATCTTTGTCTTTCTGCTTGTCTTCGATGTGCTTTTTATACTCCTCGAGCGTGAAGTACTTGTCCTCCACGTTTTTGAGCAGCACAAACTTTTCGGCGCGCTCGTAAAATTTCGGCTCGGATATCATGCCGTACTGGATGAAAATTCTGATGTCGTTCCATTTTTTCTCGAAGGCTTCGCGGTCTTTTTTGAAGAGCTCTTCCAGCTTGTCGGCAACCTTTTTGGTGATGTGGCCCGATATCTTTTTGACATTCTGATCGCTTTGCAGGAACGAGCGGCTCACATTGAGCGGAATGTCGGGCGAATCGATGACCCCATGGAGCAAGGTGAGAAAATCGGGCACGATGCCTTCCACCGAATCGGTCACAAACACCTGGTTGCAGTAGAGCTGAATTTTATTGCGCTGAAGCTCATAGTTGTGCTTCACCTTCGGAAAATAAAGTATCCCTGTCAGATTGAAAGGATAATCCACATTGAGGTGGATATTGAACAGCGGCTCCTCGAAGCTGAACGGATACAGCTCGTTGTAGAACTTCCTGTATTCTTCCTCCGTGACTTCCGATGGCGATTTTTTCCAGAGCGGGAAGGTGTTGTTAATAATCCAGGGTTTTTCGACCGTTCTGGTCTTTGGATTTCCATCCTTGTCGGTTTCGCCTTCAATGGGTTCTTCTTCCTTGCGGGTGCCAAACTGAATGGGCACAGGCAAAAACTTGCAGTATTTGTTCAGCAGCTCCCTGATCTTGTATTCTTCAAGGAATTCTTCGTTTTCCTTGTCAATATGCAGCACGACTTCGGTGCCCCGATCAGATTTTTTGGTTTCAGTGATGGTGTATTCCGGGCTGCCGTCGCATTCCCATTTCACCGGTTCGGCGCCTTCGCGGTAGCTCAGGGTAAACAGTTCCACTTTTTCGGCAACCATAAAGGCCGAGTAAAATCCAAGCCCAAAGTGCCCGATGATGGCATTGGCCTCGGCCTGCGATTTATTTTTGAATTGTGCCACAAACTCTTCTGCACTCGAAAAGGCGATCTGGTTGATGTATTTTTCCACCTCTTCGCGCGTCATGCCGATACCCCGGTCGCGCACAGTGATGGTTTTCTTTTTCTTATCCACCTCAACCTGTATGGTAAGGTCGCCCAGCTCGCCTTTCACTTCGCCGGCCGAAGAGAGGGTTTTGAGCTTCTGGGTGGCATCCACGGCATTGCTTACCAGCTCGCGGAGAAAGATTTCGTGGTCGGAATAAAGAAATTTCTTGATGATGGGAAAAATGTTCTCTGTTCTGACGTCGATGGTTCCTTTGTGCATGTTTCCGGAGATTTAGGTTTTGGGCCTGAACACGCAAAGTTTGTGCCAGTTGGCTGCACTGACAAAATGTCAAATCCGATGCAGCCCAAAAAGGAATAATTTCGCATCTGCCCAAAGCAAACGAGCGATGGAATCGACAACCGCAAGTGATCGCCTGTGGAATACCCTGGCAAAATCAGTAGCCGATGCTACTTTCGTCAAGCTTGTCCTGAGCAAACCAAGGCGCAAGCAGGATGAACTCCGCCGCCTGAGCGTGCGTCCTGTACACATCAAAGGCACACGCATGCTCCAGACCACCGAGCATTACGACAGACGGGAAATAGTAAAAAACTATCCCACGGAGGAGGCTGTGGCGTTGTGTATCAGCTATTTTAAGAGCAACTTCCTGGAAGCCAATCTGTTCACTGCCAGCGAACACCTTCAGCTACTCAGCAATCTCAAAGGAAACGCTAAACTGATTGCCAAACCGCTCAAAGAAGCCAGGCAAGCCGATCTGAGTCACGACAGACCAAAAAAACGACTCATCGACAGCGCAGGAATCCACTGGTTGCGCCTTGGGATTACCGACCTTCAGGGCAGGGTATTGCCTTCCATGCAATTCAAATTCAAACAGATACACCAATATCTTACCATCCTGCAGCCCATGCTTGAGCCTTTGTTGAAGAAAGACAAGCTCAGGGTGGTTGACATGGGAGCCGGAAAAGGGTACCTCACATTTGCTATTTACGAATACCTGAGCGCCAACTATACCGGGCAGCTTGAGGTGACCGGTGTAGAGCAGAGGGCCGAACTGGTAGATCAAACAAACCAGATTGCATCCGAAGCCGGTTTCGACAGGCTGAAGTTCGTTCAGGGCCAAATTGCCGGCTTCGATGCCACAGGAACCGATGTCCTCATCGCCCTGCATGCCTGCGACACTGCCACCGACGATGCCATCGGGGCCGGTATCAGGGCAGGAGCGCAACTCATAGTGTGTGCCCCCTGCTGCCACAAACAGGTACGCAACGCCATGCTGCCCCCAGGCACCCTGCCCATGCTCAGTTATGGCATCCTTTGGGAACGCCAGGCTGAGATTCTGACCGATACCCTCAGGGCATTGATTATGGAAAAGCACGGGTACAAATCTCATATCCAGGAGTTTATCGATATGGGTCATACCCCAAAAAACCTTCTTCTGACCGGAGTCAAATCACCTAATCCTACCAATGCAGCCGAAACCGAAGCAAAAATCGCAGCATTGAAAAAACAGTTCGGCATCAGCTGGCACCAGCTCGAACGGATACTATAACCCCAAAAAAACAAGCCGGTATGATAATTCTCGGAACAATTGTCAACGTACTCGCGGTGCTTGCCGGAGGCATTGCCGGACTGATGTTGCATGCGCGCCTGCCCGAGCGATATACAGGCACACTGTTTCAAGCCATCGGGCTGTTTACCCTTGCCCTGGGCATGGTCATGGCTTTCAGGGCACAGGAGTGGATCCTGGTGGTGCTCAGCCTCATTCCGGGTGCATTGGTTGGCGAGTTGCTCAAACTTGAAAGCTTTTTTGACAAGCTCGCAAACCAGATCGGAAAACGCACAGGTGCGGGAGGAAGCCGTTTCAATCAGGGGCTGATGACAGCCTTTCTGCTTTTCTGCATGGGTTCGATGACAATTCTCGGGGCCGTGGAAGAAGGCATTCACGGAAACAGGTCGCTGTATTACATTAAATCCATCATGGATGGCATCAGCGCCATGGCCCTGGCCTCCGGATTGGGTGTTGGGGTGGTGTTTTCGATCGTTCCCCTGTTCCTGTATCAGGCTGGACTCACCCTGCTGGCTGCCTGGTTTGGTGCATCCATGCCCGAACTGATGATCAGCACACTCACTGCCACCGGAGGCATCATCCTGCTCGGCCTCGGCCTCAATATTCTGGAATTAAGCAAGATAAAGGTGCTCAACCTTTTGCCCGCATTGGTCTTTGCGTTGGTTGCCGCATGGCTTTTTCCTTTCTTTTCGTGAAGAAAAACTGTGTTGCGGGAATAGCGGCAAAAGAGTTGCCGATAACTTTTTCATTGTTTATTTATTCACAATCCGATGAGGGGGCTGACATATTTTCTCTAACTTAGCTACATGAAAACAAATAATCCCCTTATGGACACGATTGAAGATATTAACTGGAGCAGCCTGCCATTTGGCTATTTCCGTACCGACTACAATGTGAGGTGCACCTACCGCGACGGCAAGTGGGGCGAGCTGGAAGTAAGCGACAGCGAATACATCAGCATCCACATGGCCGCCACGGGCCTTCACTATGGCCAGGAAGCCTTCGAAGGGCTGAAAGCCTATCGGGGTGCGGATGGCAAGGTAAGGTTGTTTCGCTGGCAGGAGAATGCCCGCCGCATGCGGATGTCGGCCAGCGGAATCATGATGGCCATCCCGCCCGAGGAGCTGTTTTTCGAAGCCATCAACAAGGCAGTGCGGCTCAATGCGCGTTTCATTCCGCCCTATGGCACCGGCTCCTCGCTCTACATCAGGCCATTGCTGTTTGGTTCGGGCGCGCAGGTAGGTGTCAAACCTGCCAAAGAGTACATGTTTGTAGTTTTTGTAACCCCGGTAGGGCCTTACTTCAAAGAAGGTTTCAATCCGGTCAAGGTGCAACTGGTGCGCGATTACGACCGCGCCGCGCCGCTCGGCACAGGCCATATCAAAGTTGGCGGAAACTACGCTGCAAGCCTCAGGGCAGCCGAGCGCGCACATGCCGAAGGATATGCTTCGGTGCTGTTTCTCGACGCCAAAGAGAAAAAATATATCGACGAAGCCGGTCCGGCCAATTTCTTTGGCATACGCGAAAAGGCCTACATTACGCCTAAATCGTGCACCATCCTTCCATCAGTTACCAACAAAAGCATCGAAATCCTCGCAGCCGACCTTGGCCTGAAAGTAGAACGCCGTCCCGTGCCGGTGGAAGAACTCGAAACCTTCGAAGAAGCCGGAGCCTGCGGAACCGCCGCCATCATCAGCCCCTTCAAGTCGATTTACGACCGGGAACTGAAAAAGGAATACTACTACGGCGAAACCGCAGGACCCTGGTCAACAATGCTCTACAAAACACTGAAGGGTATTCAGTACGGCGAAATTGAGGACAAATTTGGCTGGACGACCATACTCGAAGGAATCTAAAACAACAAAAGCCGCCCTTTAAAGCGGCTTTTTTTCTTAAAATTCTCCGCCCCGTCAGGGGCCAAATATCAGCAGCTCCGTAGGGGCGACATATCGGTAGCCCCGTCAGGGGCGTTCCGGAAAACATTATTTTTTAGACCACCCCCTTTTCTTCGAGCAAGGTTTTCATCTCTGCCTGCATCTTCGCGGCTTCGCTGGCTGCCGCTTCTGCAAAGTCGGCGCCATTCGAGGCATAAATAACCGACCTTGAAGCATTTACGATGATACCACACCTCCTGGTCATGGCATATTCAGCAACCTCGGCCAGGCTTCCCCCCTGGGCACCCACCCCGGGCACAAGAAAAAAATACTCTGGTGCAAGGTTCCTGATTATGCGCAGTTCCGCTGGTTTTGTGGCACCTACAACAAACATCAGCTGGTCCGGACCAGCCCATGAGCACGCCTTGCGTACCACCTGCTCATAGAGTTTTTGGCCACGCTCGTCCACAAGCTGCTGAAAATCAGCCGACCCCTCATTGGATGTGGCAGCCAACAGCACCGTCCATCTGTCTTTCCAGGCCAGAAACGGACTCACCGAGTCGAACCCCATGTAAGGGGCAACTGTGACAGCATCGGCATCCATCACTTCAAAAAAAGCGCGGGCGTAGTTGGCCGAAGTGTTACCAATGTCTCCCCGTTTGGCGTCAGCAATCACGAGCATGTCGGGATATTGCTGTTTGATATAGGAAATTGTTTTTTCGAGGCTGGCCCAACCTTTGACTCCTCCTGCTTCGTAGAATGCTGTGTTGGGTTTAAAGGCAACCGCGAAAGGCGCTGTGGCATCGATGATGGCCTTGTTGAAGGCAAACACAGGATCGGGTTCTTTACCAAGGATGGCCGGGATGCGCCCTGCATCGGTATCGAGTCCGACACACAGAAATGATTGCTTGCGGATGATTTGCTCAACAAGGGCTTGCTGGTTCATGGTGGATTTGGGGGCTATCAGGGTGTGATCAGGTATTTTCGAGCTCAGTTTTTAATCGCTCCGCATTTTCGGCCATCTGGAGTTTTTCGATCAGTTCGTCGAGATCGCCGTCGATGATAGATTGCAGGTTATATAGGGTAAGGTTGATGCGGTGATCGGTCACCCTGCCCTGCGGCCAGTTGTAGGTGCGAATCTTGGCCGAACGGTCGCCGGTGCTCACCATGGTTTTGCGCTTTGAGGCTATCTCTTCGAGGTATTTGCTGTATTCCCGTTCAAACAGGCGGGTGCGAAGCACTTTCATGGCTTTGGCCAGGTTCTTGATCTGTGATTTCTCGTCCTGACACGAAACCACAATACCGCTGGGGATATGGGTAAGACGCACTGCTGAGTAGGTAGTATTTACCGATTGACCGCCTGGGCCTGAAGAGCAGAAAGTTTCTTTACGAATGTCTTTTTCGTTGAGTTCGATGTCGAATTCTTCGGCTTCGGGCAAGACCACCACGCTGGCGGCGGAGGTATGGATGCGGCCCTGGGTCTCGGTTTTGGGCACACGCTGCACCCGGTGCACTCCGCTTTCGAACTTCAGGATGCCATAGGCATTTTCGCCTATCACATTGAATATGATTTCTTTAAACCCGCCTACTGTGCCTTCGCTCATATCCACGAGCTCGGTGCGCCAGCCTTTGCGCTCACAATATTTGATATACATGCGGTAGAGGTCGCCGGCAAAAATACTGGCTTCGTCGCCACCGGTGCCTGCCCTGATCTCGACCACTGCATTTTTGCTGTCCTGAGGGTCTTTGGGAATCAGCATCAACCGGATTTCTTCCTCCAGCTGCTCCTTGCGCGCTTCGAGCTCATCGAGTTCCTGACGGGCCATGGCCCTGAAATCTTCATCCTTCTCGGTGCGCATCAGCTCGCGTGCATCTTCCATGCCTCTGAGCACATCCTTGTACTCGGCAAAAGCCCTGACCACAGGTTCAAGGTCTTTATAGTCCTTGTTCAGCTTCACATACCGCTTCATATCGGCCATCACAGCCGGATCGTTGAGCTGTTCGCCCATTTCTTCCCATCTGCGGCGGATATCTTCCAGCTTATCAGTTATTTCCACAATCTCTCTTTTGGCCTGCAAAATTAGCCATTTTGGGCGGGTGCAACAAACCCTGCACCATCATGATCATGATAAGGCTGCAGGAAACCAACAAATTGTATCTGAATAAGCTGTGCTCAGTACACAAACTCGCCAAAAGCGCTGCTGATGGTCAGCTTTTTTCCTTTGAATGGTTCAACATGGCCAACTATTTTAGCCTCGATGCCAAAAGATCCGGCGAGGCTGATCATCTCTCCAGCCGAGGTTTCATCGGTGTAAATCTCCAGCCTGTGACCCATGTTGAATACCCGGTACATCTCGCTCCAGGGTGTGCCCGAAGCCTCCCTGATGATACTGAAAAGCGGTGGCAATCCGAAGAGTTTATCTTTTACAATGTGTACATCCTGCACAAAATGAAGCACTTTGGTTTGTCCGCCTCCGCTGCAATGGATCATGCCGTGGATGGCTCCAGAATGATTTTCCAGGATCTGGCGTACCAGAGGCGCATAAGTCCGGGTGGGCGAAAGCACCAGCCTGCCCATATCCACTCCCTGTATCTCTGTTGGATCGGTCAGTTCCCATGGCCCTGAATAGACAAGTTCGGCAGGCACATGGGGGTCGAAACTTTCGGGATAGCGCTGTGCAAGATATTTCGCAAAAACGTCGTGCCTGGCCGAAGTCAGGCCATTGCTGCCCATGCCGCCGTTGTAGGCATCCTCGTAAGTGGCCTTACCGAAGGAGGCAAAGCCGACAATGACGTTTCCGGGTTTGATGCGGTTTTCTATCACCTTATTTCGCGGCACCCTGGCTACAACGGTACTGTCAACCACCACTGTCCGCACAAGGTCGCCCAGGTCGGCGGTTTCGCCTCCGCTCAGCCAGATACCGATGCCGTAAGATCGCATCTTTTCCAGAAAGAGCTCGGTGCCTTCGATGATGGCGGCAATCACTTCGCCCGGCACCAGGTGCTTGTTGCGTCCGATCGTTGACGATAGCAGCATGCCATCGGTTACACCCACACACAACAGGTCGTCGGTATTCATCACCACTGCATCCTGGGCTATGCCATGCCACACGCTCAGGTCGCCTGTTTCTTTCCAATAGAGGTAAGCCAGGGCGGATTTGGTGCCGGCTCCGTCGGCATGCATGATGTTGCACATTTCGGGATCACCACCGAGCACATCCGGCATCACCTTGCAGAACGCATTGGGATACAGGCCTTTATCCAGATTACGTATGGCCCTGTGCACATCTTCTTTGGCCGCCGATACGCCTCTTTGCTGATAGCGCTGGTGATCGTTCATGTTATTTGAATATCAGCTTGCGTCCACGGGCATCGATCTCATATTCGCCCATCCTGCTGAGCACCGCATGTCCGAAAATCAGAGGAGCTTCCGATTTGTGATTCACCGTAATCGCTACGTCGGTGATCGTTCTGTTGGCTATTCGAATCTCTTTGAGCCGGAATACAGCACCGTCGGCAATACGGCCTGCACCTATAAGTTGCTCCGCATCACCTTCAAGATTATCACGACTGAGGATACCTTTGCGCAACCAATCGAGCGCGCGTTCAAGCGACACTTGCGCTGCCTGGTTGCGAATAAATACAAAATTCTCGTTATAGCCGTCAATCAGGCAAGGTACCACGATGGCCCCGTCGGCATTGGTGTTGAACGACACCTGGTTTTCCTCGGGATTGAGCACAATGCGCACTGCGGTACCCACAGGCTCGTTGGTAGGTTTAGGCACATAGTCCTTGCTCAGAATCCTGAACTCCGTGCGACGGTTTAGCTGGTGCGCAGCTTCCTTTTCTTCGTTGCTTCGCAGGCTGTTGATATATTCTTCAGTGAGCACGGTTCCTGACTTAAAGGTGAACCCATTGACTACCATATCTCTTTCGAGCCTGCGGGGTACCCGCTCGCCATAGCCTTTGGCCACAAGACGCTCAGGCTCAATGCCCCGGGCAATGAGGTAATCAACCACCGATTGGGCACGGCGTTGCGACAGGATGTCGTTGCGTTCCTCGGTGTCGCGGCTGTCGGTATGCGAGGCAAGCTCTATGACAATGGTTGGGTTGCGCTGAAGTGTGAGGATGAGCCCCTGTAACGAATCCTCGAATTGCGGTTTGAGCTCCCAGCGGGCCAGGTCGTACAAAATATCCGGCAGCACAATAGGGGCCTGAGGAATGGGCGACAAAAGGAAATCTTTCACAAGATCTTTGGAAAACTCCAAACCCACGGTAGTTTCTACAGCACTGGCTGTAAAGTAGTTGGGCTTGTCGACGATAATTTCGTATGTGGTGTTGCGGTCAACCTGTGAGTTTCCAAACTTGAAGAACCCCTTGTCGTTGGTGCGGGTGCTCACCGAAGTACCATTTGAGCCAATGAGCTTGACGGTAGCATCTTCGACAAACTGCAGGGTCTTTTCATCTTTCACAGTACCGCTCAATGTAAAGAGCACCGGAGGTTCGATAAAGTAAAACAGGTTATCCACTCCCCTGATGTTGTCGCGATTGCTCGAAAAAAAGCCCTTCTCCTCGGTGGGATGGAATATCACAGCAAAGTCGTCAAACACCGAGTTCATCGGGTATTTCATGTTGCGGGGTTTGCCCCACCGGCCGTTTTCGTCAGGACTGCTGACGAAAATATCGAGCCCACCCATGCCTGGATGACCATTGGAGGCAAAATAGAGGCTGGTGTCGTTGCGAAGAAAAGGAAACACCTCATCGCCGGGCGTATTGATCTCAGGGCCGAGATTGATGGGCCGTCCGAATGGCTGGCTTTTGTTGTCGCGCATGGCCATCCAGATGTCTTTTCCACCAAATCCGCCTTTGCGGTCAGCTGAGAAGTAAATGGTCAGCTCGTCTTTACTCAGGCTTGGATGGCCAATAATATCAAGGCTGTCCACCCCGCGGATCTGAAGTGGGACAGGCTGGCTCCACGAACGGCCCTGCCTGCTGGATACCATGATCTGACAACCAGAGGCCTGCTGGGGCGAGTTGTTGCAACGGGTAAAATAAAGCGTATTAAATGCACTGTTCATATGAGGCGCACCCTCGTTGGCCTTGGTGTTGATGGTTTCGGTGTTGTCGAACGGCTGGGGGGTGCTCCACTTTTCATTGCGGTCGAGCCGGCTGGTGTAAAGGTCGCTGAAGCTCTGATTGGTCCAGCGGTCTTTCTCCTTTCCGGTTGATCCATCGCGGGTGGATGTAAAAATGATCTCATTATATTCCGAGGATGCCCATGTGGCGGCAAAGTCCGACTCCCTGCTGTTGAGCTGTCGAACCAAAGTAACCTCAAAACGCGAGGGATTGGCTATCCATTCCTCAATCTGTGCTGCAATCGCGGCACCTTCCGGTCCACGGGGATCGTCGGGTACAGCTTTGGCATACAGGTTGTAATACTCAATGGCTTCGGGGTATTTCTGTATAGCTTTGAGAAGATCGGCGTAAATAAGATATATCGAAGGGTTTCGCTCGGGCAGGTCCGAACGCATGACACGACGGTAGGTGGCTTCGGCGCGTTTGAAATTGCCCGTGAGCCGGTAGCTCTCGGCAAGGCGCCAGCTGATGCGGTTTTTCTCGTCTTTGTCCTTCACCCTGGAAAAAGCTTTCTTATACCTGTCGATGGCCAGGCTATACTGCTTGCGGTCGAAAGCTTCGTCGGCACTGCGCACCAGCGAGCGTTGTGCCACAGCCACATGGGCCAGAAAACTAAAGGCAAGCAACAATGTTATCTTGAAAACGGTATTCATTCGGGATTTAATATTTCCATGCGTTGAACGAAACGAATCATGTTTTATTGGCATCCATGCCCTCGCTTTGTGCTTCTTCCGGCCCGGGAGCTGAGCCAAAAGGTATGGCACCTGTATCATCATGTAGTTGTATTGGCCCTTGGTCGTCATTCTTTACGTTGTTTTTAAAAAGCGATGCCTGATCGGCAACTTCGTGCAAAGGCTTTTTCAATTCGCGCAAACCTGACTCACGTTCCAGGCGGTCGGCTTCCTTTTGGATCTCGCTTCTGAATCCGGCCGATGCGCGCTTCATCTCATTAATGGCTTTACCCACTGTGCGGGCTACCTCTGGAAGCTGACGTGGCCCCACCACGATGAACAGCACCAATAAGATGAGCAGGATTTCGCCGGTTCCAAGGTCAAAAAACAGAAGCATAACCCTCCGATTTTTAGGCAAAGGTATGTTTTTTGGCAGTTTGCGGCACCAGCCCTGGAGCAAACAGCGCCGGCAGCGGCACAAAAAAAATCCGGCAGGAATGCCCCTGCCGGATATATTGTTGTATCTCGAAAAAGAATTACTTCTTTCTGGCAGCCTTTTCTTCGGCCTGACGGGCAGCCTCTTCCTCTTGTTTCGGTCCGCCGAGCAAGTCGTAAACAATCGGGCTGGCATTGAATACTGAAGAGTAAGTACCGACGAGAATACCCATAAAGAGCGCAAATACAAAGCCCCTGATCACCTCACCTCCAAAGAGGCCAATCATCACCAGCACGAGCAAGGTGGTTCCTGAGGTATTGATCGTGCGCATCAGGGTTTGGTTCAGACCGAGGTTGATGTTCTCTTTGAGCGATTTGCGCGGATGCAGACCGATATTCTCGCGGATGCGGTCGAAGATGATCACCGTGTCGTTGATGGAGTAACCGATGATGGTCAGGATGGCTGCAATAAAGGCCTGGTCAACCTCGAGGCTGAAAGGCAGGATGTGGTGGAACAAGGCAAATAAGCCAATGACAATCAGAGTATCGTGCGCAAGGGCGATCAGACCGGCAAGTCCATACTGCCATTTACGGAACCGGATGGCAATGTAGGCAAAGATGATAATCAGTGCAAACGTTACGGCCAGAACGGATTTGTTACGGATATCGCTTGCGATGGTAGGTCCGATCTTTTGCGAGCTGAGGATACCAACCAGTTTTTCAGCGGAAGTCTCTTCGTCCGAAGTGAACTGGTTGAATGTGATGGGACTGCTGAAGAAATCCTTGAGGCTATTGTAGAGCATCACCTGAATGATCGAATCTGCTTCACGGGTGTCGTCTTCGATCATGTACTTGGTAGTAATTTTCACCTGGCGGTTCGGACCGAAGGTTTTCACTTCAGGTATAGCATCGGTAAACTGCTTGCTGAGAGCAGCCCGCACGTCGGTTACACGCACATCCTGGTCGAAACGTACAAGATAAGTGCGACCACCAGTAAAGTCTACACCATAATTCAGGCCGCGGAAAATGAGCGATCCCAGGCTGATCACAATCAATGCAGCACTAAAGATGTAGGCTTTTTTGCGCAGGCCCAACCAATTGATGTTGACGTCTTTGAGGAAATCCTTTGTAATGCTGGTACTGAAAGTAATATTGGCATTTTTCTCGAGCAGGCGCTCAAATACAATGCGCGAGATGAAGATGGCGGTAAACAATGAGGTGAGGATACCAATGATAAGGGTGGTGGCAAAACCCTGAACCGGACCGGTACCGAAAGTATAAAGTACAATACCGGTGAGCAAGGTGGTTACGTTACCGTCGATGATGGCTGAATAGGCATTTTTATAACCATCTTCGATAGCCAGGCGCAGGCCTTTGCCCATGCTGACCTCTTCCTTGATGCGCTCATAAATGATCACGTTGGCATCCACAGCCATACCCAGGGTGAGTACAATACCTGCAATACCAGGGAGTGTGAGCACGGCGCCAAGCGAGGCGAGTACACCGAAGAGGAAGAAGATGTTGGTGAGCAATGCGAAGTTGGCAACCAAACCGGCTTTGGCATAGAAGAACCACATGTAGAGCAGGATCATGACGAAAGCGATGACGAACGACCACAATCCTGCATTGACGGCTTCACGTCCGAGCGAAGGGCCAACAACAGCCTCTTCGAGGATGCGTGCCGGTGCGGGCAACTTACCGGCCTTGAGGATGTTGGCTAGGTCTTGAGCCTCTTCGATGGTCATGTCACCACCGCTGATGGAGGAACGACCACTGGGAATTTCGTCGTTTACTACAGGATAAGAATACACATAGTCGTCGAGTACAATGGCAACCTGACGGCCAATGTTTTCACCTGTAAGGCGCTTCCAGATCTTGGCACCCTCGCTGTTCATCTGCATGGTCACTTCTACCCTTCCGGCCTGATCATAATCCTGGCGGGCATCAACAATCACATCTCCGCCCAGGGCAGCTTTGCCATCGCGTGAGGTCTTGAGCGCAACCAGTTCGAGCACGCCGGCCTGCGTGGCGCTGCCGCCGCGGGGTTTTACCGTCCATGCAAGCTTCATGTTGCGCGGGAAAATACCCTGCACCTGCCGGAGCATATAATTGATGCGGGCTGTGTCTTTTACAAGCGCTGTGCCAACACGTGCAGTATTTCCGGGGAAAAACCTTCCCTGCTCATCCTGCACATACGAGGGCATCAGGTAAGCATAAAGCGGGTTCTCCTTGGCATATTCGGCAAAGCTTTTATCTTTCGCAGCGGTGGTGTCCGATTTCAGCTGGTCAACCAGACTTAAAGTATCCGACTTTTGTTCTTCAGGCACTTCGGATGTTGAATCGTTCTGAGCCACCTGTTCGTCTCTTGTGGCTTGCAGGGTGTCTTCCGCAACATCAGTGTTTATCTTGGCAAGCCTTTTGTTGGCTTCGTCGAAGTAGGTGTAAAGTTCAGAGAAATTATAGGTTTCCCAGAATTCAAGTTGGGCAGTCCCCTGAAGCAGTTTGCGCACACGTTTCGGGTCTTTGATACCTGGCAGCTCCACCAAAATGCGGCCCGAAGTGGCAAGACGTTGAATATTGGGCTGGGTTACACCAAACCGGTCGATACGTGTGCGCAGGATCTGAAACGACCTGTCGATGGCGGCCTCTGATTCCACTCGGATGGCATCGAGCACCTCCTGGTTGGTGGAATTTACCGTGATCCCCTTGTCCTTGAACTCGAACAGGAAGATGGCCGCCAGCCTGGCGTTGGGATCAATCTCGTTGAACGACTCACCAAAGAGGGTCACAAAATCCTTCTGGCTATTCTTCTGTTTCTGGGTGGCGAGATTCATGGCCTGACGGAAAACCGGATCCTGACTGTAGCCCGACAAAGCATCGATGATATCGCGCACCGAGACCTCGAGTACCACGTTCATCCCGCCCTTGAGGTCAAGCCCCAGGTTTATCTCACGTTCCTTAGTCTGTTGGTAAGTGTACTTTCCGATGAGCAGGTTGTACACAGGCTGGTTTGCCATCGAGTCGAGATAATAAGTTTCCCTGGCCTGCACGATGGAGTCCAGTAAATGTTTGTAAAGCACCTGATCGCCCTTGGCAAGTTCTTTTGCAAGCGCACTGGCCGCTTCACTCTGCGCATACTCCCTGGCCTTGCGCTCTACCCTTGCGGTCACAAAAGTGAACGAAAGCTGGTAAAGCGACACCAGCGCCAGCGCTATTGCAAAAACTTTGATCGCTCCTTTGTTCTGCATTGCTGATATTTATTTGTTTTCGATTTGCTTACCTCAGTTTTTTGAGGGTGCAAAATTAGCATATTATTTTACAAACTTCCAATGATTCAGATTTATTAGCCCGCGTTCGGCAAGGCAGAACTCACAAAACTTCAGGCCCGGCCACAGGTTGTGTACATGTTGAGCCAACAAAATCAGCCGTTGGTTGTTTAAACGCTAACAATAGATGATGCTGAAATCTTTCAGCCCACAATTCAGAAACATTCAAAATAACCTAAATTTGCACCGCAAATGAAAACCAAAAATCACCAGACCATGAAGAAAAATTTCTTTACCCTTCTGTCGGCATCGCTCATGCTGACATTTGCCCTCAGCAGCTGCGGCGGCGGCCAGCAGAGCGCCCAGCAGGAACAGGCAACCAAGGAAGAAACAGCCGTAGTTGAACAGGTAAGCCCCGAAAAAGACTTTGCCCTCGGCGAAAAAATCTTTAACGAAAAATGCATCGCATGCCATCAGGCTAATGGACAAGGCATTCCCGGTGCATTCCCCTCGCTTGTGGATTCCGATTTGCTGCGCAACGATAAACTGGCTGCCATCAACCAGGTGTTGAATGGCGCTCCTGGTGGCAGTATAATTAAAGGTGTACAATACAATGCACCCATGCCGCACCAGGTGGACACCCATGAGGAAGCCGTTGCCGTGATCAACTATGTGGCTAATCATTTTGGCAACGATCTGGGCTATATTTCGCTGGAAGAAGCCAAGAAAGTTGCCATCAACCCAAGATAAGCCATGAAAATCAATCAGTTAACCCTAATCCTTGCATTCATCAGCTTTCCGTTGCTCTTTTCCTGCAGCGGAAACCGCCACAGCCACGATCACGACCACGACCATGACCATGCCACCGAAGCGCTGCCTTCAACAGGTAGCTTCGGCGAAGCCATCACCAAAGATGGCGCCGTGCCAGTGGCCGAGATTGCCGGGCTGATCAGCGAAGACAACCCGATCGAAGTCAAGGTTTACGGCAAAATCGTTGAGGTTTGTCAGCACACCGGTTGCTGGCTTACGCTTGACCTGGGCAATGGCGAAACCATCCAGGTCAACATGAAAGACCATGAGTTTTACGTGCCCATGGATGCTGCCGGAAAGATGGCATGGGTGCAGGGAACGGCCCAGCGCGAACTCATCAGCGCCGAGTTGCTCCGTCATTATGCAGAAGATGCCGGTCGTCCGCAGGAGTACATCGACAGCATCACCGAAGACGCATGGCAATATACTATTGAAGCATTGGGTGTGATCATTGAGGAGGAAGCACCCTCGATCTGAAGCCCGGCTGAATAAACACACAAAAGGCTGATGCCCCGACGCATCAGCCTTTTTTCATTTTATCGGAGGCGAAGCACAGTGCCCGGCTTCACTTCCGATCCTTCGTGAAGGTCGTTCATTTTGAGGAGGCGATGCAGGCGGATGCCATACTGCTGCGACACTCCGTGCAGACTTTCACCTTCGCGCAGCACATGCGTCCGGTGCTTGTGCGAACGCCGGGATTTTTTCTGAAGATAAATCATCTGACCAGGTTCGGGCTCCTCATTCTTCGAAAGCTCATTGTATTTACGTATCTGGTAGCTGTAGATATTGAACTCCGATGCCAGAGAGGCTACCTTGTCGCCCTCACGTGCAAAGACAAGCTTACGGCGGTTGTTTTCAAAGATGAACCTGCCCAGCTTTGATTTACCAACCACTTCATACTGCGAAGGACTGACAGGCAGAAAACGGTGGTCGTCTTTGTGCACCACCAGTGGTGGAGTGGCCTCGATGCTGCGCATGGCCAGGCTGTCGAAACGGTATAGCTGATGGCGCTCAATGATGCGTATGAGCAGCTCCGGATAGCGGGGATTGGTGGCATAGCCTGCCTTGCTTAACCCATAGGCCCAGCCCTTGTAGTCCATCACATCCAGCTCGAAAAGCGGCGCATAGCGCGGACGGGTGGTAAGAAACAGGGAATGATCGTGAAACGACTGCTCAGGATTGTCGTAGGCCCGGAAACACTCATTCTTCTCGTCGTCGTCGGCATAAAAGGTTTTTCCTTCCCAGCCTCTGTGACACTTGATGCCAAAATGGTTGTTGGCTTCGCGGGCCAGCACACTGCTGCCGCTGCCCGATTCCAGGATACCCTGCGAAAGGGTGATGGAAGCCGGTATGTGGTACTCACGCATTTTTTGCATGGCTATCTCACTGAAGCGGTTGATATATTGATCCGCAGCAGGCCATTGCGCCAAAACAGGAGCAGCTGAATAAAGACAAAAGAAAGACAATAAGAGGTAAACGTTTTTCATGGGCAATCTCCTGACATGGCCAAAACTACACAATCGCAGAAATATTGCAGGCCAGGCTGGCAAGCACTTACTGACACGGTATTGTTATTAAAAAGTGTGAAACAGCCGAAACGAACGATTTTATACCTTTACGCGCTTTTGAAAACCATCACTGCATGGAGCTGATCAGGAAGTATTTTCCGGGACTTGAACCCACAAAACAGCAACAGTTCGAAGCCCTTTTGCCCGTTTACGAGGATTGGAACGCCCGTATCAATCTCATTTCGCGCAAAGACATGGCCCATTTTTACGAACGTCATGTGCTTCATTCGTTGGCTATTGCGCGTTTTGTGCAGTTCGTTCCGGGCACACGCCTGCTCGATGTGGGCACCGGAGGCGGATTTCCAGGCATTCCCCTGGCCATCATGTTTCCCGAAGCCCACTTTACCCTTGTGGACAGTATCGGCAAAAAAATCAAGGCCGTCGGCGAAGTCGCTAAAAAACTGGAGCTCAGCAATGTGGAAGCCATTCAGGCAAGGGCTGAAGGGCTTGACATGAAATTCGATTTTATCCTGAGCAGGGCAGTAACCACTTTGCCTGAGCTATATGGCTGGGTGCACGACAAATATACCCGGTCGGGGCGAAACAACAAGGCCAATGGCATCATTTATCTCAAGGGTGGTGAGGTGGAAAACGAAATCCGGCAGCTGCCCCGCAAAGTCATCGCCAACACTTACGCACTTAAAGACTGGTTCGAAGAACCCTGGTTCGAAACCAAACTTCTTATTCATATATTTTAGTTCAAACACCCAAAAACCACACAAAATGACTGAAACCATCAAAAAATCGCTGCGCGAATCCAAAACCGCACGCTGGATTGTGCTGGCCCTGATTTCGCTCACCATGTTTTTTGCCTACTTTTTTGTCGATGTGGCAGCGCCCCTGCAAAGCCTGCTCGAGCGCAATCACGGCTGGTCGCCCGAAACTTTTGGCATGCTTGGCGGATCGGAGTTTTTCCTGAACGTTTTCGCGTTTTTCCTCATCCTCTCGGGCATCATTCTCGATAAGATGGGCATCCGTTTCACTATTCTCACCGCAACAATTGCCATGGTGCTGGGCGGATTCATCAAATACTATGCGCTCACCGACAGCTTTGCAGCAACAGGTTTACACGCCTGGCTCAACGGTTTCTGGACAGCTGTACCTGCCAGCGCCAAGCTCGCATTTTTTGGCTTTGCCATTTTTGGGGTCGGTGTTGAAATGGCCGGTATAACCGTCAGCAAAACCATCGTTAAGTGGTTCAAAGGCAAGGAACTGGCATTGGCCATGGGACTTGAGATGGCAGTTGCCCGTCTTGGCGTTTTTGCCGTATTCAGGCTCTCGCCCATTTTTGCTGAGCAAAGCGGCGTGACCGGAGCCATTTTCTATGGCGTGGCATTCCTGATGGTTGGTTTCCTCACCGCACTGATTTACACCTTCATGGATCTGAAACTCGACCGCGAGATAGGCGAAGATGCCTCCGTGGAACCCGAAGAAGCTTTCCGTGTGAGCGACCTCGGACTCATCCTGCGCAATCCCGGCTTTCTGGCCATTGCCAGCCTTTGTGTGCTGTTTTACTCGGCCATCTTCCCATTCCAGAAGTTTGCCACCGACATGCTATCGACCAAACTCGACATACCTATTAAAGATGCAGCAGCCATGTTTTCGTTTTTCCCCATCGGGGCAATGATTCTCACTCCTTTTATCGGCGCTTTTCTCGACCGCAAAGGTCTGGGCGCAACCATGATGCTCTACGGCTCGATCTTGCTCACCGTTTCGCACCTGATTTTTGCCCTTGTGCCTGCTGCCAGTTTCACCCAGCCGGTGGCCTACGGCACCATTGTCATCCTTGGCATTGCTTTCTCGCTTGTGCCGGCTTCGATGTGGCCATCCATTCCCAAGATTGTTGAAGACCGCTATCTGGGTTCGGCATACGGGCTCACCTTCTGGATTCAGAATATCGGATTGCTGGCCGTGCCTATCCTCATCGGCTGGGCACTGAGTGCGGCCAATCCTGGTGTGGCCGAAGCCATTGCTGCAGGCGATGTCAACGCAAGGTACGATTACACCGTGCCCGAACTCATTTTTGCGGGCTTTGGCGTGCTGGCCATGATCATGTCGGTGGTGCTGCGCGTTGTGGACAAACAACGTGGTTACGGCCTCGACCTGCCTAACAAGAAAAACTGAAATTTCATCACCTGATGCCTTCAACCGCCCCGAAAACCGGGGCGGTTTTTGCTTTTGCCGGTTTACGCAAAGCGCAACAGTCAAAAAACGTATCTTTAGCCCCTAAAAACATTTAAATATTTGCGAAATGACAAAAATCACTGATCTTGAACCTAAAAATGTCTGGAAGCACTTTTACAGCCTGACCCAGATACCGCGCCCATCGAAGAAAGAAGGCCGCATCATCAGCTTCATGAAAGAATTCGGGGAACAACTTGGATTGGAAACCATTGTGGATGAAGTTGGCAATGTGATTATCCGCAAACCGGCCACCCCCGGTTGCGAACATATGCGCGGTGTGGTGTTGCAGGCCCACCTCGACATGGTGCCGCAAAAGAATGCCGGCACAGCCCACGACTTCGAAAACGACCCCATCGAAACTATAGTGGACGGTGAATGGCTCAAAGCCAACGGCACAACCCTGGGTTCGGACAACGGCATAGGTGTGGCTGCTGCCATGGCTGTGCTCGAATCGACCGACATAGCCCACGGCCCTGTGGAAGCGCTTTTCACCATTGATGAAGAAACCGGCATGACCGGCGCCAAAATGCTTAAACCCGGATTGCTCCAAGGCGAAATCCTGCTCAATATGGACTCGGAAGACGAAGGTGAGTTGTATATCGGATGTGCCGGCGGGGTGGACACCACCGGAGAATTCAGCCCGCAATCTGAGCCGGTGCCCGCAGGAAGCAAGGCATACAAGCTGGCTGTGAAAGGCCTCAAAGGCGGCCATTCGGGTCTCGATATACATCTGGGACGCGGAAATGCCAACAAAATTCTGAACACCCTCATGCTCATGGCAGCCGATAAGTTTGGCCTCCGCCTGAGCGAGATCGAAGGCGGCAGCCTGCGCAACGCCATCCCACGCGAAGCTTTTGCCACCGTGGTTGTGCCCGAAAGCCATGCGAATGACTTTGAAGCTTTTGTCAAAGAATTCGAAGCCATTTCGAAAGAGGAATTTAAGGAAGCCGACCCTGGGCTCAGCATTACCGCCCAGTCCGCCGAACTGCCCGAAAAGGTGATTGACGCCAAAACACAGGAAGGCCTGTTTGAGGCCGTGGCACGCTGCCCCAATGGGGTGATCAGCATGGTGCCGGATATGCCCGAGGTAGTCGAAACCTCAACTAACCTGGCCATCGTAAAGAGCAGCGGCGATAAAATCATCATCGCCACATTGCAACGCAGCTCCGACGATGCCAGCAAAGCCCGACTTGCCGTAAACATCCGCAAGGTATTTTCCGATGCAGGTGCACATGCATACTCTTCGGGCGATTATCCCGGCTGGAAACCAAACGTGAACTCGCCCATCCTGGCCACCATGAAAAAGGTGTATGCCGACAAATACGGCAAAACCCCGGAAGTCAAGGTGATTCATGCCGGACTGGAATGCGGCATCCTCGCAGGCGCCTATCCGCATTGGGACATGATCTCGTTTGGCCCCACCATCAGGCACCCCCACTCGCCCGACGAAAAAGTGCATATCGGCACCGTAGGCCTGTTCTGGGATTACCTGGTGGAAACCCTGAAACATATTCCGGCCAAAAACTAGTCCGCACATCGCTTTCACGCGCGCTGCCGTGGCCCGGGTTCACGGCAGCGCGCCTGCTTTTTACACACTGATTACAAGATATTTTTGCAAAAAATCGCAGGTACAGTTTGGTGGTATGAAATAAATCCCTACCTTTGCACTCCCAAAATAAGACACCATGAAACGTACTTATCAGCCGTCGAACAGGAAGCGCAGAAATAAACACGGGTTCAGGGAACGCATGTCCACTGCAAACGGACGCCGCGTGCTCAAGGCAAGAAGGGCCAAGGGAAGAAAAAAACTTACAGTTTCTGACGAAAGATAATCCCTGCGTTTTCAACATAAAGACTTACCGAAGGCGATGGTACATCCATTGCCTTCGTTGTTTTTGTGCCTCAGGCTTCATGCTCCGATAATAAGTTTTAATTTCGCGAGGCTGCCACAGCCCGTTTTTTAAACTTTATGGAACAATTCCTGACTTTTCTCTTTTACTTTATCCTGGGAATCTACCTCCTCAGGCTGGGTTTTACCTACCTCCTGCCCTGGCTCCTGCGCCGATGGATTAAACGCATGGCCAGACATATGGAGCAACAGCAGCAATATCACCAAAACCAAACCTCCGACTTCAACCCGCCACAAAAGAACAAATCCGGAAAGCTTGATGACGTTGGAGAATATGTTGATTTCGAAGAAATTAAAGACGATAAACCCTAATCAGATGAAGCAACTGCCCCAGTTACTCAGGTCGGGCTGGCCCTTCTATACAGCCATCCTGGTTTTTGTCATGGTCACTTTTGCCTACCTTCACCCACTGCTCGAAGGCAAACAGATTGAACAACATGACATCGCCATGTACAAAGGCATGTCGAAAGAAATCAGCGACTTCAGGGAACGAACAGGAAAGGAACCGCTCTGGACCAATTCGATGTTCGGCGGCATGCCCTCCTGGCAGATCTCTGTGGTTTACACCGGCAACCTGATTAGGCATGTGAAAAAGGTGATCAACCTTGGGATGAGCTATCCGGCTTCGACCGTGTTCATGTACTTTTTCGGATTTTACATCCTGTTGCTGGTGATGCGTGTGGATCCCTGGCTCAGCATTGCCGGTGCACTGGCCTTTGGCTTTTCGTCGTATTTTTTCATCATACTCAATGCCGGTCATAGTTCCAAAGCCAATGCCATCGGGTACATGGCGCCTGTTCTGGCCGGCATCATCCTGGCATTCAGAGGCAAATATGCCGAAGGAGGATTGCTCACAGCCATCGCCCTGGCCCTCCAGCTCGAGGCCAATCACCTGCAGATCACTTATTACCTTCTGTTGCTGGTGGTTGTGCTGGGTATATTTCAACTGGCTGATGCCATCCGATTCAAAACACTGCCACAGTTCTTCAAGGCCTTTGGCGTGCTGCTCACGGCCGCCATCGTCGCAGCGCTTACGGTGGGCACCAACCTCTACGCAACCTGGGAGTACGGCAAAGAAAGCATGCGGGGCAAACCAGTGCTTACGAAGAACGTGGAAGACCAGACCAAAGGTCTCGACCGAAGCTATATCACCCACTGGAGTTACGGCATTGGCGAAACCTGGTCGCTGATGATCCCCAATGCCAAAGGCGGAGCTACCAAAGCCATCGGCTCCGACCATCCTGCACTCGACCAGGCCAGCCGGGAGTTCAGGCGTGCGTTAGCTCAGCAGAATGCCTACTGGGGCGACCAACCCGGCACCTCAGGCCCGGTTTATACCGGAGCCATAGTGGTGTTCCTCTTTGTGCTCGGACTGTTTGTGGTCAAAGGCAGGTACAAATGGATCCTGCTTTCCGGAACCATCCTCTCCATCCTGCTTAGCTGGGGAAAGAATTTCATGCCATTTACCAACTTTTTCCTCGATTATGTGCCCGGTTACGACAAGTTCAGGGCAGTGTCGATGACGCTGGTGATTGCCGACCTCACCATGCCGCTGCTCGGATTTCTGGCTTTGTGGGAAGTGTATAAAAATCCCGGGCTGCTCGGTCAGAAAAATAAATGGCTGTATATCGCGTATGGCGCTACGGGCGGCCTGGCGCTGTTGTTCTTCCTGATGCCCACAGTGTTTTTCAACTTTTTCAGCCAATACGAACTCGAGCAGTTTGCCCGCCTCCGGCAGGAAAACCCCGCCGATGCCGGTCAGGTGAACCTGTTCATGCAGGAGCTCGAAAAAGTGCGTGTGGCCATCTTCAAAAAAGATGCCATACGGAGCTTCCTGTTCATTACCCTCTCCGCCGCCTTGATTTTCGCTTTCACCAGACAAAAAATCAAAGCACAATGGCTCACAGCAGCCCTAACCGTGCTGGTGTTGCTCGATATGGTGCCTGTGGATACACGCTACCTGAATGCCAGCGACTTTATCCCCCGCCGTAAATTCGAAAATCCTTTTGAGGCCACCACAGCCAACCGCGAAATCTTGCAAAGGCAACAACCCAATGAGCGCGTGCTCGATCTGACCCACAGCACTTTCAACGATGCCACAGCCTCCTATTTCCATCATTCGGTAGGAGGGTACCATGGCGCCAAACTGCAACGCTATCAGGATCTGATTGAACATCACCTTCAACCAGAGATATCAGCCATTGCCCGCACGCTCAACAACAACCCTACCCTGGCCTCGATTCAGCAAACTATGCGCGACTGGCAGGCACTCAACATGCTCAATACCAGATACATCATTTTCAACCCCGACGCTTCTCCCATCACCAACCCCTACGCTTACGGCGATGCCTGGCCGGTGCATTCGCTGGTGTGGGTGGATAATCCAAACAACGAGATTGACGCCATCAGCGAACATCAACTTGATAAGGTTGCCATCGTGCACCGGGAATTTGAGGGACTGCTTGCAGGCCTGCCCGCCTCCGATAGCCTCAGCGGGAAGGTCGAACTCCTAAGTTATGAACCTAATCACCTGGTTTACAAAGCCGAACTTGAGAAGGAGTCGTTTGTGGTCTTCAGCCAGATCTGGTACACCGCCGGCTGGAAAGCTTATGTGAACGGTGAGGAAAAGCCGCTGATCCGGGCCAATTATGTGTTGCGTGGTTTGAGGTTGCCTGCCGGCGAATCGCAGGTGGAGATGAAGTTTGAACCCAAAGTTTGGCGAACCGGTCAGGCCATCTCGCTGGCCTCCTCAGGCCTGCTGATTTTGCTGCTTTTGGGCTGGTTGTTCACCAAAGTCAGACAACTGCGCCAAAATCAGGCATGAAAAGGGTCCTGATCATCACCTACTACTGGCCGCCCTCGGGAGGCTCGGGGGTGCAACGCTGGCTGAAATTCGTGAAATACCTGCGCGAATTCGGCTGGGAACCCGTCGTTTACACCCCTGCCAATCCTGAGATGCCTTATGAAGACAGCTCGCTGCTCCGCGACGTACCTGATGAGCTGGAAATACTGAAAACCAGGATCTTCGAACCTTACCAACTTTATAACCTGTTTACAGGTAAATCCCGTAATGCAAAATTCCAGCACGGCTTTTTGCAGTCGGATACCAACGAATACCAAAGCCTGAGCCAGAAGCTCTCGGTGTGGATCCGCGGCAACCTTTTTGTACCCGATGCCCGCATGTGCTGGATTAAACCATCTGTGAGGTTCCTTACAAAATACCTCCGCGAGCACCCTGTGGATGCCATCGTAACTACCGGCCCGCCGCACTCGTTGCACAGGATTGGTCTTGGTCTCAAAGCCAGAACCGGACTGCCCTGGCTGGCCGATTTCAGAGACCCGTGGACAGGCATCTACTATTTCGATAAGCTCAGGGTAGGAAAAACGGCACTGAAACGCCACAAACGGATGGAGCGGGAGTGCATGGAAAACAGCGACTTGCTTGTGACAGTGGGGAGAACCATGCAGAAGGACTACGGCCGGCTCACCTCCACCCCCGTGGAGGTGATTACCAACGGATACGACGAGGCCGACCTGCCGGCCACAGGCGACATCAAACCTGCCGGTTTTACAATCATGTATTCCGGAATTTTTCTGCCCGACCAGAATCCCTCGGAACTTTGGCCGGTATTGCAGGAGATGCGCAAAGAAGATGCTGAATTTAACCACAACCTCAAACTGCATTTTCTGGGAAAGACTGATGCCGGCATTTTATCCGACATCAAAAAACACGGCCTGGAAGATTGCCTGAAACTTACAGGTTATGTGCCCCATACCGAAGTACCCGTGCAACAGCAATCGGCAGCCGTCCTGCTGCTAAGCATCAACCGCATCGACAATGCGCCATATATCCTGACAGGCAAGGTGTTCGAATACCTTGCAGCCCGCAGGCCCATCCTGGCCCTTTGTCCGCCCGAAAGCGATGTGGCCGAAATCATCCGGCAAACCAAAGCCGGCTGGGTGGTGCCTTTTGGCGAGGTGGAAACCCTGAAACAGGCATTAACTGAAGCCTACCACTGGTTCAAAAGCGGCGACGCCTGGCCCTCGGTCAATATCGAACAGTATTCGCGCAGGGCATTGACAAAGCGCATGGCTGAATTGCTCGACCGGCTGGTCAGCAAGAAATAAATCAGCTCCGTTCGAGGATGTTTTTTACAAATTTCTTGATATCGTAGGCCGAATTGAACACCTTATAGAGTTCAGCCACAATAGGATAGTCAGATTCGTCCTGCCCCATACCGGCAAGCAGCTCATAAAAAACATTGGTTGCTATCCTTCCCTCGAGCACAACCTTTTCGCTGATGCCGTGGGTGAAAAATCCCTTGCCGATAAGCAATCCGAGGGTGCGGTTGCGGCTCAGGTCGTTGAGTGCGGTGAGCGAAAAGTCGCCAAAACCACAGTAGTTGAAGATGGTTTGTTCCTTTCCGCCAAAACGCACCAGCAAGCTGCGCATCTCGTTGATGCACCGGGCTATGACCAGCGAACGCAGATTGGGTGAATCGAAGTTTGCATCCACTATGCCGATCACAATGGCGTAGATGTTTTTCAGGATGCTGGCATATTCCACACCGCGGATGTCGTTGCTGAAGTCCAGATAAACCGGGCTGTTGTCGAACAACTCGCTCATGAGCGCGAGGGTGTCGTGATGAACAGAAGCAGCGGTGAGCGCCGTGGGCTGACGGTTCAGAATTTCACGTGCAAACGAAGGCCCTTTGAGCGAAACCAGTTTGTTTGGCACGATTGCGCCTATGGCATCGGGAAGCAGGCTGCGCTCCGGACCAAAGCCTTTGGCCAGGTTGACCAACACTGCATCAGGTGAAAGCAAGGTTTTGTGCGCATCAAGGTACGAAACCACCGCCACTGAAGGTATGGCCAGAAATACCACATCGGCCGATTGCAAAACCTGTTTGTCATCCGTGGCTTTGAGCAAAGGCGAGAGCTGAATATTCGGGAAATATGACGCATTGACATGCTCCGTATTGATAGATTCGATCACCTCTGGCTCCTGCGACAACAACACTACCTCGTAATCCTCGTCGGAAGCCAGCACATTGCCCAGGGCCGTGGCAATAGCGCCACTGCCAATAAATACAATATGCTGATTATAGGGCTGTTTCATTCTTTCCGTTTTGGCGGGGGCGAATTTACGACAAAAAATCAAGCCTGCCCGATGGCCGATCAGCGGGCTATTTTGTCAGCTGAAATCTCAAAAAACTGATAAACAGCAGCTTATTTACTCAACAAAAGTTCAATCTCCTCCCTGAGGCGCCTTTGTCGTTTGGCACAGTCGAAGCGAGGCAACACCCTTTGCTGAATGTCGCTGAGTTGCGCCCCGGTCATCTGCAGGGCGGCACGTATAGCGCTTGCAGCCTGCCCGGGTTCGTATTGGTCTATGGCGGGCACACCGGAACCTGCAAACACTTCGGCCGGACCGCAACGATTGGCAATCACGGGGACACAACCAAAGGCCAGCGCCTCGAGCAAAGCAATGCCAAAGGATTCCTGACGCGAGAACTGACAGATCACCCTGGTGCGAAGATAGATCTGCTTCAATTCGTCGAATGAAACCGGCCCGGTCAGGTTCACATTGGGTGCGGCCATACGTTTTGCCTCGGCCAGGGCCTCGCCACTTAGCCCCACCACCTTAAAACTGAGTTCAGGCAAAAGCGAAGCCGCCTTCATAAACACGTCCACACCTTTTATATAAATGGTATTGCGTGAATGGGCCATGGCCACGCAAAGCACCAGACTGCGGTTTTGCGGTTGCGGCACAACAATGGCCTCAGGCGTGTAGCAATTGTGCACCACCACAGCTTTTGCGGCAGCACAGGCCGACACATTGCGCTGCAACTGATTGAGGGTAAAATGTGAAACAGCAAACAGGCGATGCGCAAGCCGCACGGTGAGCCACAAACTCAGGCGTCCGGGCAGGCGGGTCTTCGTACCGTATTTGTATTCAGGCAGATAAGCCGCATCCACACCACCAATCACCACCACGCACTTTCGCCCGGTGAGGCGGGCAAAAAGCGCCGGAAGCACCGCATGAAAATCGGCAAACCACACGTATATCAAGCTGCTTTGCCAGATGTTCCTCAAAAGAAACACCTTTAACCTCAGCAAATCCCACAAGATGCCCGGTCCTTTCCTGCGCCTGAACCTAAACACTTTCACCGGAGCAAATGTGCGAATCAAATCCTCATCCCGCTTCACAAAGGTGGATGCGTGCAGCTCGACCATCAGTACAGGCGCCAGCTCAGCTTTCATTGGTCTGGTTTTCAAATGAGCGCTTTGCGCGCATGATGCTGGCATTAAGTTCGTAGCCAATCAAAAGTATGTACGCATTAAAGAAAATCCACATCAGCAGGATGATAAGTGTTCCGATGGAGCCATAAAGGGCATTGTAGCTGCTGAAATTCGTGATGTAGTAATTGAAGCCCAGGGTGCCAAACAGCAGCAACACAGTTGCCAGAATAGCGCCCGGACTGAAAAAATAAAAATACTTGCGGTTTGCCGGGGCGAAGTAATAAAGTATGGAAGTACTAAAAAACACCAGGGCAATGGAAACCAGCCACTTGACAAGCCATAGCGCCAGTATGGTAATTTGTCCGCTGATCCAGTTCTTTTGGATTAACCAATCGATGATATACCCCCCTGTGGTGAGCAATGCGATGGCAAGGATAAGCATAACCGAAAGCACAATGACCAGCACAAACGACAGCAGCCGTTGCTGAATCCACGAACGTGTTTCGGTGGTGTGCATGCTGGCATTGAAGCCATCGATGATGGCGCTTATGCCATTGGTGCTGAACACAAAGGTGAGGAAAAAGCTCAACGAAAGCAGGCTGCTATTTTGCTTCATGATGATGCCATAGATGGTGCTTTCGACCATGGCAAAGGTGTCGGACGGTATCACCCCGGCCAGCAATTGGAACAAGTTGGATTGAAAATCTTTGACCGGCACATATGGAATCAGGGTGAACAAAAAAAGGATGAATGGAAAGATGGCCAGAAAAAAGTTGAAAGCCACTGCCGAAGCCCGGAGCGACACCGCACCCTCGAACAAGCCCCGTGCATACAGGCTCAGCACCTGCTGGAGGCTGATTCCGCCAAATCCGGGCAATTTTATCCGACTGAGAAAGTTGTTGAGGCGGGCTTTGTGGTGCACGTAGCGCCCGATCAGACCCTCTGCGGCGGCTGCAATCCGCTGGTAATAATCCCTGTATCCCATGCGTTCAGGTGATTGCCCTCAGGCTCATGTCGAGGCTGCGGATGTGATGGGTGAGTGCACCCACCGAGATGTAATCGACACCTGTGAAGGCATACTCGGCAATGTTGCCGGCAGTGATGCCGCCGGAAGCCTCAGTTTCATACCGGCCACCAATCATTTGCAGCGCCCTGCGCAGGTCGGCAGGACTGAAATTGTCGAGCATGATGCGCCGGAAACCGCCACATTGCAAAGCGGACTGCAGCTCATCGAAATTGCGCACTTCCACCTCGATGTCGAGGTTTTTTCCATTCACTTCGAGGTAGGTGCGTGCAGCAAGGATGGCTTTGGCAATGCCTCCTGCAAAGTCCACATGGTTGTTTTTGATCATCATCATGTCGAACAAGCCGAAACGGTGGTTGAGGCCTCCGCCGATGGCCACCGCCATCTTTTCGAAGATGCGGTTGTTCGGGGTGGTTTTTCGGGTGTCGAGCAGCCTGGCCCGGGTGCCTGCGATGAGCCTGACGTATTCCCTGGTCCGCGTGGCAATTCCGCTCATGCGTTGCATGTAGTTGAGCACGAGCCGCTCAGCCGAAAGTATGGACCGCGCACTCCCGCTTACCACAAAAGCACGGTCGCCGGGTTGCACCTCCTGACCGTCGTGCATGTAGGGCTCAAAAACAATATTCTGATCTACCTTCTGAAAAACTTTTCGGGCCACCTCAACGCCTGCCAGCACTCCGGGTTCCTTCACAAGCAAAAATGCCTTACCCATGGCATCCGGAGGAATGGTGGCAAGGCTGGTATGGTCGCCATCGCCAAAATCTTCGGCAATGGCCAGTGATATCAGATGATCAATTTGGTTCTCGGGCGTCATTTCGGCTGTATGCTGAGGAAAAAAATCTTGTGTCCGTCGTCCTGCTTTTCGGCCTGAATGTATAGCCGGTAGTTTTGCTCGCCGCTTGTATAAGTCCCAATAAAAAAGTCGTTGCGGTGGTTGAGTGCCCCCTGTTGGTCAATGGTGATGGCCTTGGGCGGGTATTGCCTGAAAAAACCGGCGAGAGTGCCCTGCAACTGATTGTGATTCAATGCTCCGCGATGCGTGGGCAGATCCACCTCTACCATGGGCGACATGTGGTTGAGCAACTTCCGGGCATCCGACTGAAGCATCAGCTTCACCCAGCCCGTCTGTCCACCGGAAGTAGTCAGCTGCGCTGAAATATCCTTTACAGAAATCATTACCGCCACCCAGAGCAGCAAAATGCGGGCAAAACGCATGTAAATTTTTATTTTGCGCAGTAAAATTAGCATGTTTTGCAGAGGATTGTCCGCATGCATTCAAGCAAAATTCATACCCTTTTTCAGAATAGCCCCATGTTGCTGACATGTATTTTCCCCGGGGCACAGCTAAAAAACCTAATTTTGAAAACTGAAAAGCCCAGGTATCATGCCACATTTCAATCTTATTATCAAGTATTTAGCTAAATTATCGCTGCTTATTCTTATCGTTTTGTTGGTGGCGTGCGAACCACCGAAACAGGAATCGGAAACCGAAAAATTTGAGCGTGAGCTGAAAAGTTTTAACAGCCAGATGGACAACCTGGGCCAGCAGGTAAAGCTGCTTGAGGCCATGCAGGACGAATTGGACCAGCTTGAAAAACAGCGTGCGGCAGGCGAAATCAGCGACGAAGAATTCAGGCGCAAAACCAGCATGGTCAAAGACACTTATGGCAGGGCCTTGTCCAAAGGCAACACAAACCCAAACATCACCGACCTGCCGGGATGGGCCATCGAGCTGGGGCTGAGCACACCCAACGGCATGCAGCTTGATCAGGCTTTCTCACAGATTACCTCGGTGAGCAATCCCGACGAAGGCTTCAACTCCCTGTTGCTGGTTTACAATGGCGACTACCAGACAGCCATGAAGGAAGCTGAGCGTATTGCCCGTCAGGCACGTATCCCGTTGAGCAAAGACTTTCAGGAAGCCCGCGAAATTTCGGAAAAGTTTGGTAGCACCCCGCTCAAGGGAATTGCCTACATGAATTTCGAACCTTTCAAGAATGATGCCCCCATCAACGTTTCCATCACGGTGGACGAAAACGGTGTGCTCACCATAAGCGCTGTGGATGTGCAACAAATGAACCGCCAGCTCGAACGCAGCAGACTCAACAACACGCCCAATCCATGAACATCGTACTTACCGGCGCCAGCAGAGGCATTGGCTATGAGCTTGTTATCCGCTTTTTGCAGTTGCATCACCGGGTGATCGCCGCCTCGCGCAATGTGGCGCCACTGGAACTGCTGGCCCAATCAAACTTTCAGGGTAATCTGATCCCCCTGCAACTCGACCTGGAACAACCTGGTTTTGAACACCTGCTCCGCCAAACCGTTGAGGCACATTTCGGCCAGCTTGACCTGCTGGTCAACAATGCCGGACTGTTGATCAACAAACCATTCGAACAGCTTGATGAGCGAGACTTCGACCGCCTTTTTCAGGTCAATACCAAAGCCCCTTTCACCATCACCCGCACACTCCTGAACCAGCTATCCTCCGGAGCGCACATCCTGAACATCGCCAGCATGGGAGGATTTCAGGGCAGCGCCAAGTTTCCCGGACTCTCGCTCTACAGCGCAAGCAAAGGCGCCCTGGCCATACTCACCGAATGCCTGGCCGAGGAACTCAGGCCCAAAGGCATCAAAGTGAACTGCCTGGCCCCCGGAGCAGCCCAGACCGAGATGCTGAACGAAGCCTTCCCGGGCTATCAGGCCCCGCTTTCGGCAGGCGAAATGGCCGATTTTGTGGCATGGTTCGCAATCAACGGCCATAAGTATTTCAACGGCAAAATATTACCCGTCTCGCTTTCTACCCCATGACAACAACAACCGAACTCATCGAACATCCCGGCATCGTGACCAAAGTGCACGAAAAACATGTGGAAGTGATGGTGCTGTCGAAATCGGCATGCAGTGGCTGCCATGCCAAAGGGGCATGCACCATGGCCGATATGGAAGAAAAAAAAGTTGATGCGCTCAAAACACCGGGCATGAGCTACGCCGAAGGCCAGCAGGTGACGGTTTATATGCGTAAGAACCTGGGCAACCTGGCGGTCTTTTTCGGGTATATCCTGCCTTTCCTGCTGCTGATGGTCCTGCTGTTCGGGCTCACCAGCCTTGGTTTTGGCGAAGGCAAAGCGGCGTTGATCGCATTGGCTTCGCTTGTGCCATATTACCTGATCCTTTATCTCAACCGGAACAGGTTGGACAAAACCTTTGTTTTCTATGCCAGGTAAGCAAACGGCGCCTGGTCGTTAGTCCCCTGCGTGTATGCGAACAGTGAACAGCCCGTCGCCACTCACCCTCCGGCATACATGCTTATATTTATATATGTTCTAAATTGCTGATAATCTGTTAATTTAGAACACTTCTAAACAATTTTCCAGCCTACTGATTATCAATCTGTTTTGCTTGACATATGAAAAATGTCATGCAAAACAGTTTTTGTATTTTACTGATTTACAAGCTATTATCCACCCTTTTTGTGCAGGATCGAATTATATAGCTATCCTGCCAAACTTCCTATTTTTGCTTTGCTGTTTACGCGTGAACAGTAAACAGCGCCGGATTGTGTAACCAAACATCCAGAGCCGTGAACGATATCATTATCAACGCATTGCTTTTGCTCGGCCTGCTAGGTGGAGTGATGGCAGTGATACTTTACTTTGTAGCTCAGAAGTTCAAAGTCATCGAAGATCCCCGCATTGACCAGGTGGACGAGGTGCTTCCGAAGGCCAATTGTGGCGGATGCGGCTATCCGGGCTGCCGCAATTTTGCTGAGGTCTGCGTCAAATCGGCGAGCGAGCGCCAGAGCCTCGACGGGCTGAACTGCCCGGTGGGCGGCAATGCCGTGATGAAGCAGGTGGCAGCGCTACTTGAACTCGAAGTTGCCGAGCAGGAACCTCAGATTGCAGTGGTGCGTTGCAACGGCAGCCATACCAATCACCCTTCGCGGGTGACTTACGAAGGCGCTTCGTCCTGTGCCTTTGCACACAACCTTTTTGGGGGCGAAGGCGGATGCCAGTACAGCTGCCTTGGCCTGGGCGACTGCGTGGCGTCCTGCGATTTCGATGCCATCCATATGGATCCTGTGACCGGTCTGCCGGTGGTCAACGACAAATGCGTGGCCTGCGGCGCCTGTGTCAAAGCCTGTCCACGCAACATCATCGAGCTCAGGCCACGCGGCAAGAAAGACCGCCGCATCTTTGTGAGCTGCGTCAACAAGGACAAAGGAGGCATTGCCCGCAAAAACTGTGAGGTGGCCTGCATAGGCTGCTCCAAATGTTTCCAGGTGTGCCCCTTCGATGCCATCACCATGGCCGATAACCTGGCCTATATTGACCCCGAAAAATGCAAACTCTGCCGCAAATGCGTGGAGGTGTGTCCTACCAATGCCATTCACGAGATCAATTTCCCGGCACGGAAGCTTAAAGTAGAAACCGGCGATGGCGCTGTGGCCGCCGAAGCCGCAGCCGCACGCAAAGCCGAAAGGGTGGTGAAACCCAAGCCCGATGCCGGCCAGACTGATCAACCGTCCGAACCCACCGCATAAGACCTTCAGAACCTATGAAACTAAAGACATTTGCACTGGGCGGCGTTCATCCTGAGGAGCACAAGCTGTCGGCCAATGCGCCCATCGTGAACCTGCCTCTGCCAGCCCAGCTCGTTGTGCCACTCGGCCAAAACCTGGGCGCTCCGCCAAAACCCATCGTCAAAAAAGGTGATGAGGTAAAAACAGGCCAGCTCATTGCTCGGGCCGAAGCCTTCATTTCGGCCAACCTGCACGCTCCTGCCACAGGTAAGGTGGTGAAAGTGGATGAAGCCACCGACACCTCAGGCTACAGGCGGCCCGCCATTTATATTGAGGTGAGCGGCGAAGACAAGTGGGCCGAAGGCATCAATCCCACCAATGAGCTGGTTACCCGGCTCGATTACAGCCGCGACGAAATCATCGCCAAAGTGAAAGAAGCCGGTATTGTAGGGCTGGGGGGCGCCACCTTCCCCACACATGTCAAACTCATGCTGCCGCCGGGCAAAAAAGCCGACTACCTCCTCATCAACGGTGTGGAATGCGAACCCTACCTGACTTCGGACCACAGGCTGATGCTCGAAAAAGCACAGGAAATCATGCAGGGCATCCGGCTGATGATGATTGCCCTCGAGGTGAAACGAGCCATCATCGGGGTCGAAAACAACAAACCCGACGCCATAGCCCACCTGGCTGCCATGGCCCTCGCACACCCCGGAATCAGCGTGCAGGCACTGAAAGTAAAATACCCGCAAGGCGGTGAAAAACAACTCATTAAAGCCCTTGTAAATCGCGAAGTCCCCTCAGGCAAACTGCCCATCGAAGTGGGCTGCGTGGTCTCGAACGTGGGCACCGCCTTTGCAGTGTACGAAGCCGTGACCAAAAACAAACCGCTGATCGAACGGGTGGTCACCGTAACCGGTCTCGGGCTAACGAAACCATCCAATTTCCTGGTTCGCATTGGCACCCCAGTTTCGGCCCTTATCCAGGCTGCTGGCGGCATGCCCGAAAACAGCGGAAAAATCATCAACGGCGGCCCTATGATGGGCAAGGCCATGACCACACCCGAAGTGCCTGTCGTCAAAGGTTCATCGGGCATCCTGATCATGCCCCGCGAGCTGAGCAGCCGCAAAGAACCCCAGGCCTGCATCCGCTGCAGCAAATGCACTACCGTATGCCCCATGGGTCTCGAACCTTACCTGCTGGCCAGGCTTTCGAAGCTCGAACGATACGAAGACACTGAACGTGAGCAGATTATGGACTGTATCGAATGCGGATCGTGCCAGTTTACCTGTCCATCCAACATTCCGCTGCTCGACTACCTGAGGCTGGGTAAATTCCGCACAGGTCAATTGATAAGAAACCGAAAATAAGAACACGCATGAGCAAACTGATCATTTCCGGCTCACCCCATGTGCATGGCGACGAGAGCGTCAGCAAAATCATGTACACCGTGGTGCTTGCCCTGGTGCCGGCCATGCTGGTGTCGGTATATTTCTTCGGCTTTGATGCCATCCGCGTGCTGGCCATCTCGGTAGCCGCCTGTGTATTTTTCGAATGGCTGATACAGAAATACCTTATCAAAGGACCACTCACCATCAACGACGGTTCTGCAGTGGTCGCAGGGGTGCTGCTGGCCTTTAATGTGCCCGCCAACCTGCCCTGGTGGATATTGGTAATTGGCGCATTGGTAACCATTGGCGTCGGCAAGATGTCGTTTGGCGGGCTGGGCCGCAACCCTTTCAATCCTGCCCTGGTCGGACGTGTGTTTATGCTCATCTCCTTCCCGGTGCAAATGACCTCGTGGCCGGTGCCCAAACCTTTGTTTGCTCCCCAGCTTACCGATGCCATCACCGGCCCGACTGCCTTGGGCATCCTCAAAGAAGGCATTGGCGCAGGGAAAACCATCGACCAGATCATGGCCGACCCGCATATGCCGGATTACATCGACAGGCTTACCGGCAATATGAGCGGCTCGCTGGGCGAAATGTCGGCCATGGCCCTGATCCTCGGCGGCATCTTTATGGTCATCCGTAAGGTGATCGACTGGCAGGTGCCGGTCTCTATCATTGCCACAGTGTATGTGTTTGCCGGCATCTTTCACCTTATCGACCCGCAACACTATATCGAACCTGCATTTCACCTGTTCACCGGCGGCCTGATGCTGGGCGCCATCTACATGGCCACCGACATGGTTTCGTCGCCCATGAGCATGAAAGGCAAGGTGGTTTATGGTGTAGGCATAGGCTTGCTTACCATCATCATCAGGCTGTGGGGAGCCTACCCCGAAGGCATCTCGTTTGCCATCCTGATCTTGAATGCATTCACACCGCTCATCAACATGACGATGAAACCCAAACGTTTTGGAAAAGCAACCGCTTGAACGACTGAAAAACTAAGACAATGGCAAAGAAATTAGCATCCACTTTTCTGAATATGGTGATCGTGCTGCTGGCTGTGGCCTCGGTGGCAGCACTGAGCCTCGGGGCAGTGTACAACATCACCAAAGCGCCCATCGAAGCTGCACAGAAAAAAAAGCAGGAGGATGCCATACGACAGGTGTTGCCCGAATTCGACCGCATCGAGGCAGCTAAAGCCATCTCCGCCCGCGGCACCGACTCCCTGAGCCTGTTTTACGCCTTCCAGGGCGACCAACTGGTTGGCGTGGCTGTGAACACTTACACCAACAAGGGTTTTAGCGGATTGGTAAGGCTGATGGTGGGCTTTTTGCCCGACGGCACCATCAACAATACGGCCGTACTCGAACACAAAGAAACACCCGGACTGGGCGACAAGATGCAGCAAAACAAATCGGACTGGAGCCTGCAGTTTAAAGGGAAAAATCCCGGAACGAACAACATCAGGGTAAAGAAAGACGGGGGCGAGGTGGATGCCATCACGGCAGCAACCATCAGCTCGCGGGCTTTTGTGGATGCCGTGCTTCATGCACACGAAACACTTACCAAAAATCAGGGAGGACAGCACTGATGAACAGAATGCAAAACTTCACCAAAGGCCTGATCAAAGAAAACCCGGTATTGGTGCTCCTTTTGGGGCTGTGCCCTACCCTGGGTGTGACCACCTCGGCCATCAACGGACTGGGCATGGGCCTGGCCACCACCTTTGTGCTCGTGATGTCGAACCTGGTGGTTGCATCCATCAAAAACCTGATCCCCGACAAGGTGCGTATCCCGGCCTTCATCGTCATCATCGCCTCGTTTGTGACCATGGTCGAACTGCTGATGCAAGCCTATGTGCCGGCGCTCTTCGAACAGCTCGGCCTGTTCATCCCCCTCATTGTGGTCAACTGCATTGTGCTGGGACGTGCCGAGGCCTTCGCTTCGAAAAACAAGGTGCCGGATGCAGTGATTGATGGCCTGGGCATGGGTCTGGGCTTTGCCCTTGCACTAACCATATTGGGTGGGGTGCGCGAGCTGCTGGGCAGCGGCGCCCTGTTCAGCATCAAGCTCATCCCTGGCGACCTTATGCTGGTCTTTGTGCTGGCCCCCGGAGCCTTCATCGCCTTGGGATACCTGATTGCCCTCAGCCGGAAGTTTAACAAATAAACACTGCAGCCATGGAATACATTATCATCATCATATCGGCCATCTTCATCAACAACATCGTGCTGGCACAGTTTCTGGGCATCTGCCCCTTTGTAGGCGTGTCGAACAAGCTCAGCACCGCAGCCGGCATGGGTGGGGCCGTGCTTTTTGTAATGACCGTTGCCACCATCGTCACCTGGCTTATCCAGACCTACCTGCTGCAGGCGCTTGGCATACAGTTCCTTCAGACCATTGTGTTCATCCTGGTTATTGCCTCGCTGGTGCAGATGGTCGAAATTATCCTGAAAAAGGTAAGCCCCTCCCTCTACTCGGCCCTGGGGGTTTTCCTTCCGCTGATCACCACCAACTGTGCCATACTTGGGGTGGCCATCCTGACCATCCAGAAAAATTTCAACCTGCTCGAAGGCGTCACCTTTGCCATTGGCAATGCTGCAGGATTTTCGCTCGCGCTGGTGGTCTTTGCCGGCATTCGCGAACACCTCGACCTGATGGAAGTGCCCGAAGGCATGCGCGGTGTACCCATTGCCCTGGTGGTAGCCGGCATCCTGGCCCTGGCCTTTATGGGCTTTACAGGACTGGTGTAAAACATAATCGTCTGACCGACAAACAAAAAAAACCACCGGCTGCTCCGGTGGTTTTTTTTCTTAGGATGGGTGTGATAATTTGTTTACAGCGGTTCATGAGCCGTCAGCCGCTCAGGGCAGTGGCAGATTGCGGAGCGCTGTATTAGACACAGCGGATAGATCGGGGCGGAAAAACGCTTGATTTAAGCGCTGCATCGCCAATAGTTCTTTGTTGAAGCTTAATTGCTTTGTGAAAATTCTATTGTTCAAGTTGGTTGACATAAATAAATACGTCCGCCATGTATTTGCTGAGTTTGTGATGAGTAACACCAAGGTACAACTTTAAAACTTTCAGCGCATTCTCCCATTCCTGTTTCGATTCAGGTCCGGAGACAGACTTATCTCCAATGAAGTAGATATTTAGTTGATATACAACGCTATGTTGATTTCGCGCAGAGAATTGTCGGTGGCGGAGAAATATTTTGCTGTTTTGGTTGTTTTGCTCAAACATGTAAAGACCTGGTACCGGTAAAGCCAAACGAAAACAAATGTCGGGCAAAGGATGATGACTTTCACGATGCAGGGCGAGGGCATGGTTTGCGGGTATTATTTTGAGCATTGAATTGCGGAGCAGGCGAGCATTTTGGTTATTTTGCAACATCAAAGTTTGTCCTGTCATGGAGTTTTTTCTGGCCATAGGCGCATTTATGGCGTTTTTTCTGGCCTGGCTGTTGCAGATCAAAAAGGACAGAAGCCGCGCCGATTCAGCATTATCGGTGGTTTTTCTTGTCAATGGCATCACCATTCTACTGGGCCTGCTCGAGGTAGTCAACCGCGAGGCGGGCTATCCTTTTGCTTTTATTCTGCACACTTCCACGCCGCCAATTTTACTTCACGGCCCACTGATGTGGCAGTATGTACGCCTGCTCACCCACCCTCAATCGAAGCTGAAACCAATGCATCTGCTTCATTTGCTGCCGTTTGTGCTGGTTTTGGTTCTTTTCGTTGCTAAAAACTACGTACTTCCGGCCGAACAACGCATTGCCCAGGAACAAACAGAGGCTTTCAGGCAACAATTGATGTTTCCGGTGGTGGTGGCCATGATTTTCGCTTCAACGCAGGCCTATTACTGGTATTGTTTGTTTCAGCTGCGCAGGCACCGCGCCACGCTCGAACGTTATTACGGCAACCTGGAGGGCAAAGACCCCGCCTGGCTTCGCCAGATGCTGATTGCAGCCATTGTGTTTTATGCGCTTATCAGCCTGTTGTATGTTGCCGATTACCTGTTCAACCTGATGCCTTATGGCAGCCTGCAGGCCACCGGCTACCTGTTTGCTGCCGTTTACACCATTTACCTCGGCTGGTTTGGGTTCAGACAGGGCGATGTGTTTACGCGCAACAAACCCGAAGTGGACCTCGACAGCCTGAACGAATCCGCCACTGCCACACCCAGTCCGGAGCAGGGGGAAGTGGCTGCCCTGTTGCGGCTCATGGAAACCAAAAAGCCCCACACCGACCCCGAACTCACCCTGGCCCAGCTGGCACGCATGGTCGGACAGCCGCCCCAACGCCTCTCCGGACTACTGAACCAACAAATGGGGATGAACTTTTTTGAGTTTGTCAACCGCTGGCGCGTGGACGAATTCAAACAACAAGCCCTGACCGAAGAGGGCAAAAAACTCAGCCTGATTGGCATTGCCTACAACTGCGGCTTCAACAGCAAGCCCACATTCAACAGGGTGTTTAAATCGTTTACCGGAAAAACCCCCAGCGAATGGCTGGCAGAGCAGAAAAGCTGAAAAACACTGAAACGCAGGGCAACCCACAGCGCGAGTCGTTCGCACTGTTTGCCGCCAGGCTTATGCCCCATGAGCTGGAATACCTGCGAAATATCCAACAGTTTAAAACCGGCGAAAACCTCTCGATACTCCGCCAGCTCCGTGAGGCCGTGCTGAAGCCGGAGCATTTTGCCGGATTCGACCGCAGCATCGACAAACGCCACTATTCGTACATGAAAAAATGGATTGAGGAAAAACTCCTGGCCATCGATGCCGATGCATACTTCGAAAAACTGGCGGAACTCGACAAAAAAATCATGACCGACGCCCTGGATGCTGCAGATGAGCGAATGATGCTCCGCATGATCCGGGTGAGCCGAACAACCGATTATTATTTTGTGCGGTTTTATGAGCTCGTGCAAAACTACCGCTATTACCTGCTCATCAGGATGCGGCACAACTACCTCAGAGCCACCAACAACTACCTGGAAACCAACAGGGAAGCCTGGCTGCGCTCGAAGACCATCAACCAGGAACTGCACGAAGCCACCCGCGACATTGTGGACCAATATGCCCGCTCGTCGGTCGATTCAAGACAATGGGAAACAAGGCTGATCAACATCTTTGAGGATGCCACGCTCGATGGACTGAACAGATACTATGCCATCGTGCGCCTGACATTTATGTATTACAATTACAAGGAATACGCCAAACTGCTGGAGCTGTATTCCCAACTCGATCAGCTCATGCACAAGGGCATCATTTACAGCAGGCGGATTCTGGCAAACTATTATGCCAACCGCCTGCTGGTGCACTCGCGCCTGAACGACAACGAGCTGGCTCTGTATTACGGCAGGCTGTCGGTGCGGCACAAGGGCAGCGACTTCCTGTTTTACCTGACCAACCTGTGCAGCGTGTTGCTGCGGAGCGGAAAATACGCCGAATCGCTCGACCTGCTGCGCGCCCACATGGGCGAATACCGCAATGCCATCAGTCCGCACAACCGCATTGGCTTTGCTTCGCTCTATATCCAAAGCCTTGTATTCAACGGCAAAGCCCCGCAGGCGCTGACCTTTGCGAGGCAGTTTCTCGACGACAGCCGCGAAGAGCTGTTCCAGTTCAGGTGGCACCTGTTTTTTTCGTCTCTGCTGCTGGCGCAATTGCGGCTTGAACGATACCGCGATATTATCCGTACCGTAAAGAGATACGACCTGTTGCGGCTCGAGCATGGGCGGGCCTCAAGGGCAGGCTATATCCCTTACCTCCAGTGGTTTTATGCTCTGGCCCGCTACAAGGAATGCCAGATTGACGAACACGATCTGAGGCTTGGCCTCATGCAGTCGTCGGCCGATTTGTGGCGCGATCCGCACCGCGCAAAGCTGTTGGAAGATCTGTTTAAAGAACTTAAACCCCATGTGCCCGACCTTCAGCTGAGCGACATATCAGGGCAATAAGGCAAGTGCAGAAATGGTTACTTTTGCCACCAAAGACCCTGCATTATGGATCTGCTCATCAACTACCTGACTACCTTGTGGCATCTCACCGTTGACATGGCGCCTTACCTGCTGTTGGGCTTTCTGGCAGCCGGTGTGCTCAGGGTTTATTTTCCGCGAACGCTGCTAATCAGATACATGGGAGGCTCGCCGGCCAGGGCGTCGTTCAATGCCAGTCTGCTGGGCGTGCCCATGCCCTTGTGCTCGTGCGGCGTATTGCCTGCAGGAATATCGCTCCACCAAAACGGCGCTTCAAAAAGCGCAACCACTTCGTTTTTGATTTCTACGCCCCAAACAGGCGTCGATTCCATTTTGGTCACCTATGCCATGCTTGGCCTGCCCATGGCCATCATCAGGCCTGTGGTGGCACTGCTCACCGGATTTGCCGGAGGTGTGCTCACAGGTAAATTCGACAAAACCCCTCCCGCTTCCACACAACAAACTGAAGAAGAAGCAATTCCGCGGAAGCTGGGCTATATGCTCCGCTATGCCTTTGTCGATTTTATGGCCGACATCAGCCGGTGGCTGGTGTATGGGCTCCTCATAGCTGCCCTCATTGCCGTACTGCTTCCCGACGACTTTTTTGCCACTGCCGTGGGCAACCCCAACCTGCAGATGCTGGTGGTGCTGGCTGCCAGCATTCCGATGTACGTTTGTGCCACCGGCTCGGTGCCTGTGGCCGCAGTGCTGATGCTCAAGGGCATCTCGCCGGGCGCCGCACTGGTGTTCCTGATGGCCGGTCCGGCCACCAATGCCGCTTCCCTGACCGTGCTGCACAAGGCACTTGGCCGAAAAACCACATTGATCTACCTTTTTACCATCATCGCAGGAGCGCTGCTTTCGGGAATGATCATCAACCTTCTGCCGGCTTCCTGGTTCCAGGTGATGCACCAGCATCACCATCACCAGCATGGCTTGTTGCCCGGCTGGTTAGGCACAACCTCTGCAATTGTACTTATCGCATTGATAGCCAATACCTTTATCCAAAACATCCGAAAAAGAAACCCCAAAACAATAGTTCCGATGACACAGAACAGCATACTGGTGGGAGTGGAAGGCATGACGTGCAACCACTGCGCAAAAAATGTGGAAAACAGCCTGAAAGCCCTTGGCAATGTCACGAATGTGCAGGTGAACCTCGAACGCAGGGAGGTAATGCTCGAAGGTGAGGATATTGATATTGAAGCTGTTAAAAATACCATCGAGCGCATCGGCTACACTTTCACCGGCAGCAAGTAAATCTGAAATCAATGCTTATGGCATCCCTGAAAAAAATAAAACTGACCTCAGGCCTGATGTGCCTGCTCCTGTCGGGCGCAATAACGGTTCAGTTTGCAAAAGCGCAGACTGAGGTCTTTGTTTTTCAAAACGAAAACACTTCGATACAACTGGTGCACAATCCGGCACATCAGACTGCCGGCCTTTCGTGGAACCTGTCAGGAAAAACCGGCTTCGCCCTCCTGCAAACAGGTGAAACGACAGAAAGCGCTTTGACATTTAGTGGGAGCGACGGACAACTGGTAGCCCAGGCCCGCAGGCTGGACAACACATTGGATTTCAGCCTTTTTTATGAAAGCGCTCCTCTGCAGTTTACACTCCGTAAAAAGCCATTCAATTTTGACGAGCGCTGGCAGATGGTAAAGGCAGAAGGCAGTTTTCGTCACCCCAA
The DNA here is from genome assembly GCA_016715945.1 of Bacteroidota bacterium. Classification (NCBI taxonomy): domain Bacteria; kingdom Pseudomonadati; phylum Bacteroidota; species Bacteroidota bacterium. Next base: position 781,065 of record JADJXJ010000003.1, on the reverse strand, counting down.
CGACAAGGGCACAGGAGCAATAATTGAGCTCAACTATTTGTTTTCAAAAGATGCGGACGATCCGCTCAATGCGCAACTTGCCGCATTCTATGGTCTGGACACCAGGGCAACCGAGCTGGAGGCCATGATGCAGGCCGATGTGGCAACGTTTGTTGACCGCTACCGGCAGGCAAGCACCACAGCCGAAGGCAACACCTTGGATATCAACTGGATGAAAGCCGCCAATTCCTTCCCGGTATTTGTCAGCGAAGCATTGATGTGCATTGCCAAAACTTCGGTGGTGAGCACAGGCAACCAAATGGTGAGGCGGCACAACGAGTTTGCCATTGTTGACACCAGAAACCGGCAGGTGCTTGCCTACGACGACATCTTTTTGCCCGACAGCAGGGAGGCGCTGGCGGAATTGCTGAGTACGGCCTTGCGCAAAATGGCTGGCCTCGAAGCGGGAAGCGACCTCCGGCAGGCAGGCTTTTTTGTCGAAAAAGTGCTGCCCAACACCAACCTGATCGCCGGCGCAGGAACGCTGGGCTTTGCATACAACCTTTACGAGCTTGGACCGCCATCAAAAGGACAGCCGGTAATCATGCTTCCTCTGGATGCAGTGAAAACCCTGCTTCAAGCCCGGTTTCATGCCCTCATCATGTCCCCCTGAGCCTAATCCCGACTGCCCATGAGTACACTTCTGGTGCTGCTGGATGTGTTTGGCGCCATGGCCTTGTTGCTTTTTGGCATCAAGCTGCTGTCGGAATCGCTCCAAAAACTCGGAGGAAGACAGCTTCGCAACTGGCTTTCGGTGGTAGCCGGCAATCCTGCCAGAGGTTTGCTCACAGGTTTTCTGCTCACTGCCCTGCTGCAATCCTCTTCGGCCACCACTGTGCTTCTGGTAGGCTTCGTCAATTCCGGTCTCATACCGGTGTACAATTCCATCGGACTTGTCTTCGGGGCAAACATTGGCACTACCGTTACCACCTGGCTGATCACTTTTTTTGGCTTCAGCTTCAACATCAACGGCCTGCTTCTTCCGCTGATGGCACTGAGCATCCCGCTGTTTTTTTCATCACGGTCCGTGCATAAAAGCCTGGCCGAACTGCTTATCGGATTTTCCCTGCTGTTTTTTGGATTGTCGTTGCTTCGCGAGGCGCTCCCTCCGCTTGATGCCTCAAGCCCTGTATTCAACTACGTGCGATCGATCGAACCCGCAGGCTTGTTCCCATTGCTGGCTGCTGGCATCACGGGCCTGGTGGTTACACTGCTTGTGCAGTCGTCCACGGCTACTATCACCCTCACCATCATCCTGCTCAGCGAAGGCTATATCGGATTTGAGACTGCAGCGGCCATGGTGGTTGGCGAAAACATCGGCACCACAGTTACAGCCAACCTGGCGGCGCTGATTGCCAACCGGAATGCCAAACGTACTGCACTGATACACACGCTTTTCAACCTGATCGGAGCATTGTTGCTGATTCCTTTCTTCCTGCCGGCTGTCGAAGCTGTGCAGCAACTGGCGCTTTTCCCGGATCAGGGGCAATCAAACGATATGCAACTGATGTCGGCCCTGTCGGTGAGCCTGTTTCACAGCCTGTTCAATATCGTTTTTGCATTGTTGTTCCTACCTTTTGCCAGACTCTTCGAAAAAGCCGCCGAAAAACTAATCCCACTCAGTTCAGCCGGTGAACAAGCTGGTCTTTATTTTGCCGACAGCTTCATAGCTCCGGTATCGGAATTGGCTGTTATCCAGCTTAATACCCCCTTAAAAACCATGAGTCGCACCGTTGGCGAGATGTTGGAAGTTTTTCCCCTGCTGCTCACCGAAAAAAATCAGGAAACCTTTGCATCCATTGCAGAGGGCATCCGCAAGCGCGAAATCTTTAACGACGAGCTCGAAAAAACCACACAACAATACCTCTCCCGACTGGGTGAGAGCAAGCTCAGCCACGAGGCTTCAGGCATGATCAGCGCCGTGCTCATCGCCATCAGCAATATGGAAAGCATAGCCGACATCTGTTTCAAAATCAACGCCACCATCGAGCGGAAAAACGCAGAAAATGCCTGGTTTACACAGGATCAGCGCAACGACCTGATGCTGTTGTACGAAAGGGTTAAAACTGCACTCGGGCTGATGGCAATACAGATCAATCAGCCATCCAACGATACCATGCAGGCTGCGCTGGAAGTCGAAGCACAGATAAACCAGCTCAGATACAGCATCATAGAAAAACAGGTGGACGAACTTCGGTTGAAAAAATACCCGCTCGTCTCGGCCAACTATTTCAGGCAGCTGGCAGGTTATCTCGAGAAAATTGCAGATCACGCCCTCAAAGTCACCACAACACTCAATGGTAGGCATGCCTGAGCAACTAGGGCAGAATTTACCTGCAGACCGGAATTACCAGCCGAAAGCCTCACGGCCCTTCCGCAAATCCTTTGGTGCTTGCTTTGCTTCAGCCGTCAACCGGAGGTCTTTTTGGCAATAGAATTAAGGATTACCAGCCAGAGGCCAGGATATCAACCAGATGGATAACCTGAATGGGGAGTTGTTGTTTCCGGATGTAGCTATGCATCTGCATCAGGCAGGAGCTGTCGGTCGAAACGATGTATTCGGCGCCAGTGCTCAGGGCGTTTTGCACTTTTTGTTCGGTCATGGCCACCGAGATGGGTTCGAAACGGGCGGCAAAAGTTCCGCCAAAACCACAGCACACATGCCTGTCGGGCATCTCGACCAGCTCGAGGCCTTTTACCTGTGCCAGCAACATGCGGGCTTCGCCGGTCAGGCCATATTCGCGCAGCGCTGCGCAACTGTCGTGGTAAGTGACCTTGTGCGCGAAGGTGGCGCCAAAGTCGAGAAAGCCGAGCTTGTTTACAAGAAAATCGCTGATTTCGAATACATTGCGCACAACGCGCTTGTATTCCATATGACTACCGGTATTGTGAAACAGCTCTGAGAAATAGTTCTTGATATATCCTGTGCACGAAGCCGAGGGGGCAACAATCGGCCGGTCGTGCGGAAAATCGTCCATAAACTTCTCACCAAGTTTCTTTGCCTCGTCCCAGAAGCCGGCATTAAAAGCCATCTGACCGCAACAGGTCTGCGCAGGATTGTAATGCACGTTCACACCGGCCTTTTTGAGCAGCTTGACGGTGTTCATCCCGGTTTCGGGGAACATCTGGTCGATAAAACACGGGATGAAGAGGTCGACAGTCATCATATGTCAATATGGCACAAAGATAAATTATTTACATAAAAGCTATTTTCCGGCACCAAATTCCTGAATCGGGAATATTTGAAAATAGTTCCAGGGTGGTGAGGCAGGGGGATTGGCTTCCACGAACAATTCCTGTTTGCTCACAGGATGGATCAGCCGGAGGCTGCGGGCATGCAGGGCAATGGCTCCTTTGGCGAGGGTGCGGCTGTCGCCATACTTGAGGTCGCCGGCTATAGGACATCCCATGGCAGCTAGCTGTACGCGGATCTGATGGTGACGGCCGGTGTGCAGCTTTACTTCCAGAAGGAAGAACGACCTGCTGGTATCCAATAGCTTGTAGTCCAGATGCGCAGGCTGTGCGCCGGGTTTGGTGGCATCCACCACAAACGATTTGTTGAGTTTTTCGTTTTTCAAAAGAAAATGTTCGAGGCGGCCTGCGGTGTTTGGGGGTGCGTTGCGTACTACAGCCCAGTAGGTCTTTTCTATCTCCCTGTTCTTGACCATATTGGTAAGCCTGCTGAGCGCCTTGCTGGTTTTGGCATAGATCACACATCCGCTTACCGGCCGGTCGAGGCGGTGCACCAGGCCCACAAAAGCCTCTCCGGGTTTGTTGCGGCTGATTCGGATGTAGTTTCTGACCTCTTCGAGCAGGGTGAGGTCGCCGGTTTTGTCGCCCTGCACCAGCTCCGAAGGCAGTTTGTTAATGATCAGAAGATGGTTGTCCTGATACAGGATTCTTTCGCTCAGCGGGATGCTCACCTATAATTAATATTGCTCGCGCTCGTTCGGAAAATCGAGGGTTTTTACATCGTGGATGTAGCTGCCAACGGCTCCGCGTATTTCTTCGTACAGGTTGTGGTAGCGCCTGAGGAAGCGGGGCGAAAATTGCTGGTTGATGCCCAGCATATCGTGCAACACCAGCACCTGTCCGTCCACGCCGCTGCCCGCCCCTATGCCGATGGTCGGGATGCGGAGCGAGGCCGTAACCTCGGCCGCCAGGGCAGCGGGAATTTTTTCGAGCACGATGCCAAAGCACCCCGTTTCCTCAAGCAGTTTGGCATCGCTGCGCAGTTTTTCAGCTTCGCGCTCCTCGCGTGCCCGAACCACGTAGGTACCAAACTTATTGATGCTCTGAGGCGTAAGTCCAAGATGACCCAGCACCGGAATGCCTGCGCTCAGGATGCGCTCCACCGACTCGACGATTTCGGCTCCGCCTTCCAGCTTGACCGCGTTTGCGCCAGATTCCTTCATGATGCGGATGGCCGACTGCAGCGCCTCTTTCGAATTGCCCTGGTAAGTCCCGAAAGGCATATCCACCACCACGAGCGAACGCTTGACCGCCCGCATCACCGACGAAGCATGATAGATCATCTCGTTGAGGGTGATGGGCAGGGTGGTTTTATGTCCGGCCATCACATTCGAGGCGCTGTCGCCAACCAGGATGACATCGATACCTGCCTCGTCCAGAATCTTGGCCATGGAATAGTCGTAGGCCGTGAGCATGGCTATCTTCTCGCCCTTGAGCTTCATCTCCTGAAGCACATGGGTGGTGATTTTTGGAATATCTCTTGAAAGATACATGTTTAATCGGTGTTGAAACTGCCGGCAAAGGTAGGGCAAATAAAAGCCCTTTAACAAGAGCCGGCCGGCCGATAATTGACCAGCCGCAACAAAACAAACTGATAAACGTTACTTTTGCACCCTTCAATGAATGTTTAATCTTATGTTTTACCGACTTGCAGGCATTGTTTTGCTGACCACCACATTACTCATAAGTGCGTGCAGTACCGATGTGGACAACTTTGCCGACTATAAAGATATTACCATAGTTTACGGCATGCTCGAGGCAGGCGCCGACACTACCTTTATCAAGATAACCAAGGCTTTTCTGGGGCCGGGCAACGCCCTGCTCATTGCCCGCATCCCCGATTCGAGCAATTATCCCGGCAAGCTCGAGGTGCAGCTCCAGGGTAAAGTGGGCAGCAATACGCTCCCACCCATCACGCTCGACACCATCACCATACACAACAAACTGGCCGGCGACTCGGTGTTTTATTTCCCCAGCCAGAAAGTTTATTACACCAAAGCCGCCCTCAACCCCAATGCCACCTACACCCTCACAATCAACAAACCCAGCGGGGAACCGGTGACATCGACTGCAAACATCGTTAGGGATTTTGCAATTCTGCAGCCCACCAACCGCATCAACTTTGCTGCAACCACACCCGCACTCATCAGATGGAACTCGGCCGAAAATGGCAAGCGGTATGAAGTGAAACTGGTGTTTCATTACGAAGAACTTATACCAGGTGTAGCCGATACGGTAAAGAAAACCATGGAATGGAACCTTGGGATGCGACGTTCGGAAACCCTTGGTGGTGGCGAAAACATGGAAATCAGCTACCTGGGTCAGGAATTTTATAACCGCCTGGGCGGACAGCTCACCAATCAGCTGAATGTACGCCGCTTTGCCGGCCCGGTGGACGTGGTCATTGCCTGTGCGGGCGATGAGCTCAGCACCTACATCGATGTGAACAGCCCCAGCAACAGCGTGGTCCAGGAGCGGCCGCAGTTTACCAACATTAACAACGGTACCGGCATCTTTTCGTCGCGCCGCACTGTGGTGCGTACCTACCGACTGTCGGTGCAGAGCGAAGTGAAACTGGTGGAAGACTTCAACTGGGGTTTCGAAATCAAACCTGTCCCCTGACCCTTCTTCCTGACCTCACCGCTGCCATTTGTCAGCCAATGTCGCGGATTCCGGCCCCTTGCTTTTATGCGTTTCTGCCTTTTTGTCAGCATTACAGCATTGGGGAATTGTTATATCTGTCCAAATCTTAACACGCTGGTTTACAGTTAGTTAATAAGACAAAATTGGTTTTATTGATAAAAAGCACCCCTGAATATTGATTTTCAGCCTGATGAAGACCTGCTTGGCATAATCATTGACGGCGGAAGGGAAATTTAATTCAGGAGGAAACAATATGGGAAAAATTATTGGAATAGACTTAGGAACGACAAATTCATGTGTGGCCGTAATGGAAGGTAACGAGCCTGTGGTGATCCCCAACAGCGAGGGACGCCGCACCACACCTTCGATTGTGGCTTTTACAGATAGCGGTGAGCGCAAGGTGGGCGATCCGGCAAAACGCCAGGCCATCACCAACCCGAAGCGCACCATCTTTTCGATCAAACGCTTTATGGGCGAGACCTTCGACCGTGTGACCAAAGAAGTTGAAAGGGTGCCCTATAAAGTTGTGCGCGGCGACAACAACACCCCGCGTGTGCAGATTGACGACAGAATGTACACCCCTCAGGAAATTTCGGCTATGATTCTTCAGAAAATGAAGAAAACAGCCGAAGACTATCTGGGTCAGCCTGTTACAGAAGCTGTAATCACCGTGCCGGCTTATTTCAGCGACTCGCAGCGTCAGGCCACCAAAGAAGCCGGAGAAATTGCCGGTCTCAAGGTGCGCCGCATCATCAACGAACCCACAGCTGCAGCCTTAGCCTACGGTCTGGATAAAAAGAAGAACGACATCAAAGTAGCTGTATATGACCTTGGCGGCGGTACGTTCGACATCTCGATCCTCGAGCTTGGCGACGGGGTGTTCGAAGTAAAATCGACCAACGGCAACACCCACCTCGGTGGCGACGACTTCGACCAGAACATCATCAACTGGCTGGCCGAGGAGTTTATGAAAGACGAAGGCGTTGACCTGCGCAAGGACCCCATGGCCCTGCAGCGCCTTAAAGAAGCTGCCGAAAAGGCCAAGATTGAGCTTTCGAGCTCCACCGAGACCGAAATCAACCTGCCTTACATCATGCCGGTTGACGGTGTGCCGAAACACCTGGTACGCAAGCTGACCCGTGCCAAATTTGAGCAGCTCAACGACCACCTGATCAGGGCTACCATCGAGCCTTGCCGTCAGGCGCTCAAGGATGCCGGCCTGTCGGCTTCCGACATCGACGAAGTAATTCTTGTTGGTGGTTCCACTCGCATCCCTGCCATCCAGCAGATTGTGCGCGACTTCTTTGGCAAGGAACCTTCGAAAGGCGTGAACCCCGACGAAGTAGTAGCCGTTGGCGCTGCCATCCAGGGCGGTGTACTCACAGGCGAGGTTAAAGACGTGCTTCTGCTCGACGTAACCCCCCTCTCGCTGGGTATAGAAACCCTCGGCGGTGTGATGACCAAGCTGATCGAAGCCAACACCACCATCCCGACCCGCAAATCGGAGGTGTTCTCGACAGCATCGGACAACCAGCCCTCGGTAGAAATCCACATCCTGCAGGGCGAAAGGCCCATGGCCCGCGACAACAAGAGCATCGGCCGCTTCCACCTCGACGGCATCCCACCGGCACCGCGCGGTGTGCCACAGATCGAAGTAACCTTCGACATCGACGCCAACGGCATCCTGCATGTGTCGGCCAAAGACAAGGCCACAGGCAAATCCCAAAGCATCCGCATCGAAGCCTCTTCGGGACTCACCGAACAGGAAATCAAACGGATGAAGGAAGAAGCCGCAGCCAATGCCGAAGCCGACCGCCGCGAAAAAGAAAGGGTGGACAAGCTCAACGCAGCCGATGCACTGATCTTCCAGACCGAAAAACAACTGAAAGAATACGGCGACAAGCTGCCTTCGAACAAAAAGGCTGAAATCGAAAGCAGCCTCGAGCAACTTCGCAATGCCCACAAGAGCCAGGACCTGAGCGCCATCGACAGCGCAATGAACAAGCTCAATGCCGTGTGGCAAAGCGCAAGCGAGGAGATGTACAGGGCCACCCAGCAACAACAGCAGCAGGCACCGAATCAGGATGCCGGAACCAACACCGGCAACCGTGGTGGCGATGACGAAGTGACCGATGTTGACTTCGAAGAAGTAGATAAAAAATAAGTCACATCCACGTGTTATACATAAGGTCGCATTCCCTTGGGATGCGACCTTTCTGTTTTTATCCAACATCCCGTCAAAAAAGGCGACATATCGGTAGCCCCGTTAGGGGCGACACGTCAATAGCCCCGTTAGGGGCGACACGTCAATAGCCCCGTAGGGGCGACACGCCAATAGCCCCGTAGGGGCGACACGTCAATAGCCCCGTAGGGGCGACACGTCAATAGCCCCGTTAGGGGCGACACGTCAATAGCCCCGTAGGGGCGGCATCACAAACACATTCCACGCGTTTCCATATTATAATCCTCAAAAAATACATTCCTCATACAAACCTGATTCACAATGTCTTAAAAAAAGTGATACCAGTCCGGCGACAAAATGAAACCAGGTAAAAGCAAGTTGAGACCCCATTTGGCCACGGCACGGGTAGTTTTGCCGGCAGAAACCAAAACCTCTGCCCATGCCAACACAAAGGCCGCTCAAAGTTCAAATGATTATCCTTGTCGCGCTATGTTCGGTGATATTTTCTCTGCCTTCCTGGGGCAAGACAGTGCGGCAAGCCCATAAGCCCGATGAGATCCCCTACCCATTTGCAATAAGGTTCGACCCCATCAAACGCATCTTGCTGGTAAATTTTACAAACGACCCCGATTCAATCTACGAGGGTTTCGAACCACAGGTGATGAGGTTGTCTGATGGTAACGAAGCCCACCTTGTCATTGGCTGGAGGCTGGACGGACGGGTAGATGTGTATCATGACCCCCGCTTGCAACCGGATTCCACGACCTACCGCATTGCCGGCAAAGGCCTGTCGAAGCTGGTTCCTACCGTGTTTGCCGAAGCTGAGTTCCGGATGACGACCACAGGAATCACTGCTTCATATGATTTTCGGGATGCCTTTGACAGGCAGGTCTCTGTTGTGGTATCAGAGCACGGCCACAAAAAGCGTAAGCCTTTCAGCCTGCTCGCACCCATGGGACTTGCCGCATCCGAACCCCAGGCTTTACCCTTTCTGCTGCTTCACGACTTTTATTTTGTCAGACGCAAAAACACTGAGCTGCACATCCGAATCGGCGGTAGATTGCATGAGGCCGACAAACTGGCATTTCCCATCGATGGAAAACGCATGTACTTTACCCGCTACAGCATGCGACCGGTGATTGCAAGCTTTCTTCCGGCAGCCGAAAGCACATTGCCTCTTCATACAATACACCAGAACACTGACGTGGAGCTGAACCATGACGCTTCCGGCCAGCTTATATCCGCAACCTGGTATGGAGCCGATTATCCGGTTACGATGCATCTTGACCAGGCTATGCCACCTCTGAATGTGCTTTTCCAGCGGCATACCCCTTACGAATCCCGCTTCACACTCAGCGGCCACAAATCAGCCGGAATGATCGGCGGCACCATCAAGGCCCGACGTGATGGCGACACCCTCCACCTCGTTTTGCAACCAACCGATGGCTGGAAACCCAGACCGGACCGCCTGAGTCTGAGAATTCTATATCGCGCCGCAGCTATGTTTCGCCACTGGCCGAAAAACTACCTCTGGCAGGCAAAGATTACGAAGGATGCGGCAGGAAAGCTTTTCATTCAATCGCATTGGACTAACCACAAACCACAATGAATCATATGATGCAGGCAATGATGAAGATTGTGCTTCCACGGTTCACCCGTGGAATGCTAAAGGCCTTTGAATGTCTAATAACTGATTTTCAACAAACTAAATCATACATACCATGAAACATCTTTTGCGTTTTCTTTTTCCGGTCCTGCTGCTTTCGTGCAGTGCCGGACAGCAAACCACCAAAACCAGAATTTCCGCAGTGGCAGGCATCAACTTGGGCGGCATGACCGAAAACACCGACATGTCGGCATTGGACAAACAAGCTGATGCGTACACCGGGGCAACACGTGCGGGCTTTCACGCCGGCTTACGCGCAGCGCAAAGCCTTGGACCGGTTGAGTTCGAGACTGGGGCCGAGCTCATGAACAACCGTCAGCATTTTACTTACCACGACGCCGACTGGGGCTACGAAGGCCGGAGAGATATCAGCCTGAACCAACTCAACATACCTTTTACCATTGGATTTCCGGTACTACCAGGCTTGCTTCCACAGGCCGGACTCAGAATTTCGGCGGGTTACCTCCTGCAATTCAATCACCTGCATGCAGTGGAGCACGGCCTATTGCCCGATTACAGCATAAACAAGCGCAGCTCGGGCGCCACGCTTAGTTTTCAGGGCAACCTGCTCAACGAAAACGGCAAGCCCAGAATTGGGCTTTACGGATCGCTTTACCGCGGCTCACGTGTGTTCACCGATCCCTACAACCCAACGGATGCCGAAATGCCCGGAACCTCGTTTGGAGCCATTGGCCTGAGATTTTATTTGTTTTCACGCTAAACCTTGACAATATGTTCAGACACCTTTTCGCACTGCTTATCCTGGTGCATGGGAGCATTCACCTGATGGGATTTCTTAAAGCCTTTGACCTTGTCAGGATCGAAGAGCTTGAACTAAGCATCGGCAGAGCCGCCGGAATGGGCTGGCTGGTGTCGGCTTTGCTTTTTGTTGCAGCTGCCCTGCTTTTTTGGGCAGGTCACGAAGCCTGGCCATTTGTGAGCCTGGCCGGAGCCGCAGTTTCGATGGTACTCATCCTGTTTTCGTGGCAGGCAGCCAAATATGGCATGATACCTAACCTGCTGATTTTGACCATTGCCTGGATGTGGTTTGGCATGCACAGGATGGATATTGCCAACCGGAATGAGCTTCACGAACTGCTGGCTACCCGGAACCATTATGAAGCCGATGCAGGTAAAATGAATCATATGACCGACAGCCTGCCCGAAGCTGTGCGCAATTGGCTCAGGCAAAGCGGGGCTGACTTCAGCACGGAGGTAAGTGCAATCAAGGTGAGCCAAAAGCTGCAAATGAAGCTGAAACCTTCTCAAAAACAGTGGTTTGAGGCGCAGGCCGAGCAATACGCACTTGTGCATCAACCGGCTTTCATCTGGAAAGTGAAGCTAAATGTCAGTCCGTTGATCCACATACAAGGCCGCGACCTTTTTGCATCAGGCAAAGCCGAGATGCACATCCGGGCCAACGGGCTGGTGGATTTGGTCAAAGCAACGGGGCCAGCCACCGCCGATGGCAGCCTGATCCGCTACCTGGGCGAACTGGTGTGGTATCCCTGGGCAGCGCTCAGCGATCATATCAGCTGGCAGGAGATTGATAACCAAAACGCCGTTGCCACCATCCGAATCCACGACATGCAGGCATCGGCACGATTTACCTTCGACGAAAAAGGGCGATTTCTGATGCTCTCGGCCATGCGGCTGATGAACGAAAACGATCCGCAGCGATACGAATGGGTCACCGAAGCTTACGAATGGCAGCGCTTTGATGGAATCGATTTGCCCTCGCGTGTGCGGGTAAGCTGGATCCTGCCCGAAGGAAAATGGACCTGGCTCGACGTGCAGATAACCGGCCTTGAACGCAATCCGGATGGCTTTGTCAATGATATTTTCTGATTGCGCAATCTGCACAGGCATTTTGAAAAAATGTTTAAAAGACTGTTGACGAGACCCCCTGAGTTTGCCTGACTTCGGCCAAATGGCTACCTTAGCGCCAAATGCAAAAACCGCAACATGGAAAATATTAAACCTTACATCGAAAGTAACAAAGACCGTTTCCTGGAGGAGCTTTTCGGTCTGATCCGTATTCCTTCCATCAGCTCGCAGAGCGAACACAAAGCAGATATGATACGTGCTGCTGAGTACTGGCGCGACAGCCTGCTCAAAGCCGGAGCCGACCGTGCCGAGGTGATGCCCACCGATGGCAACCCGGTGGTGTATGGCGAAAAAATCATCGACCCTGCCCTGCCGACTGTGCTGGTTTACGGACATTACGATGTGATGCCCGTAGATCCGATTGAGTTGTGGAAAAGTCCGCCTTTTGAGCCGGAGATCCGCGATGGCAAGATTTACGCCCGTGGGGCCGACGACGACAAAGGTCAGGCCTTCATGCACGCCAAGGCATTCGAAACCCTGGTGGCCACAGGCAACCTGCCCTGCAATGTAAAATTCATGATCGAAGGCGAGGAAGAAATCGGCTCGCCCAACCTTGGAAAATGGTGCACCGAGCACAAAGACATGCTCGCAGCCGACATCATCCTGGTATCGGATACCAGCATGATCGGACCTGACATTCCGTCGATAACTACCGGTCTGCGCGGACTTTCGTACTGGCAGGTGGAAGTGACCGGCCCCAACCGCGACCTGCACTCCGGACTTTTCGGCGGCGCCGTGGCCAACCCGATCAACACCCTTGCCGAGATGATCGCAGGCATGCTCGACAAGGACAACCGCATCACCATCCCAGGATTTTACGACGATGTGCTCGAAGCAACCCCCGAAGAGCGTGAGCTGCTCAACAAGGCCCCGTTCAGTCTCGAAGCCTATAAACAAGCCCTCGACCTCGAAGAAGTAAGGGGCGAAACCGGCTACACCACCATCGAAAGGGTTGGCATCAGGCCCACCTTCGATGTATGCGGCATCTGGGGTGGATACACCGGCGAAGGCGCCAAAACCGTACTGCCATCCAAGGCTTATGCCAAGATCTCCTGCCGCCTGGTGCCCAACCAGCATCACGAAAAAATCGGCAGGCTGTTTGCCGATCACTTCACCAGCATCGCACCAAAAACGGTTAAAGTTAAAGTGGAATACCTGCACGGTGGACAGGCCTACGTGTGCCCCATCGACCTGCCGGCTTACAAAGCTGCTGAAAAGGCCTACATGCAAACCTTTGGCAAACAGCCCGTACCCATGCGCAGCGGCGGAAGTATTCCCATCATTTCGACCTTCGAACAAATACTTGGCCTCAAAACCATCCTCATGGGATTCGGCCTCGAATCGGATGCCATCCACTCGCCCAACGAAAACTACCCGCTCGAAAATTTCTACAAAGGCATCGAAACCATCACCTGGTTCTATCACTACTTTGCCTCAAGCAAGGCCTGATCACCGGAAGAATACCCATAAACAAAAGGGCTGTCCCATGCGAGACAGCCCTTTTTTATTCACATTCTTTCGCGTTATGAAGGGATACGGAAAACAGAGGTGCCTTCGCGGAAATTCTTCACCCCATCCTGCAAAAACCTGACAAAAGCATCGCGGTTGAGGTCATAGGCACGGGGTTGCACCAGCACCTCGCCATTGTGGCCCATAATCACATAAAACGGCTGGGCGTTTACGTTGAACTTGCTGATCTGGAAATCAGCCCATTTGCGCCCGATGGTCTTTTTCACCTTGCCATCATAAGTGGAGGTGACCCACTCCGATTCGGGCAGGCTGGTTTTGTCGTCCACATACAGGGCAATAATCACATACTCGTCCTGAAGCAGTTGCAGCACCCTCGGATCGCTCCACACATTGGCTTCCATCTCGCGGCAGTTGACGCAGCCATGTCCGGTAAAATCGATGAAGATGGGCTTGTTGAGCGCTTTGGCGCAGGCCAGACCTTGTTCGTAGTCGAAGTAACCTTCCAGTCCGTGGGGCAGATGAAGTTTATCGGCATATTTGGGCGGCTCACATTGTTCGAGCCTGCTTTGCCATTGCGCTGCACCACCGGCCGCCCTGGCCTGCTCGCGTATGATCCTGTTCAGGTCGAAATCGTGGGTGGCCATGGGAGGCATGTAGCCCGACAATGCCTTGAGCGGGGCTCCAAACATGCCCGGAATGAGATACACCACAAATGTAAAGGTGATGATGGCCAACATCAATCGTGGCACACTCAGGTAAGGCACTTCGTCGTCGTGCACAAAACGCAGTTTGCCAAGCAGATACATGCCCATCAGGAAGAAAATCACTATCCAGAATGCGATGTAAATCTCCCGGTCGAGGATGCCCCAGTGGTAGGTTTGGTCGGCAACGCTCAAAAACTTAAGCCCGAGCGCCAGCTCGATAAAGCCCAGCACCACCTTCACCGAATTGAGCCAACCGCCCGATTTTGGCAGATTGCTCAACCAGGATGGGAAGAAAGCAAAAAGCGTGAATGGCAGGGCAAATGCCAGCGAAAAACCAAACATGCCGATGATGGGCTTGAGCACCTGACCTCCTGCCGATTCCACAAGTATGGCGCCCACAATTGGTCCGGTGCATGAAAACGAAACGAGCACCAGGGTAACCGCCATAAAGATGCTCCCCACATATCCACCCTTATCTGCCTGCGAATCAGCTTTGTTGATCAACCAGTGAGGCAGTGTGAGTTCAAACATACCGAAAAAGGAAGCGGCAAAAATGACGAAGATGAGAAAGAACAGAATATTTGGCAGCCAGTGTGTGCTGAGCCAGTTGGCAATGTCAGGCCCAGCTACCACAGCCAGGATGGAACCAATCAGGGTGTATATAGCGATGATCGAAATGCCATAAACCAGGGCCTGAAGCTTGCCCTGCACTTTCTTGTCCTTGTCTTTCATGAAGAAAGAAACCGTCATCGGTATCATAGGGAAGACGCAAGGGGTGAGTATGGCAGCCAGACCGGCCAGAAATGCCACAAAGAAGAAAATCCAAAGGTTGGAATCGCCACCCAGTATGTCGGCGCGCCCGGCCTCGCTTACAACTTGCGCGGGTGCTTCGCCGGCCACCAACAACTGCTGCCCGTCGTACACCAGGTCGAAGTCTTCGTAAAGCGCCACACAACCTTTGTCGTCGCATACCATGTACGAAATCTCACCTTTGATGTTAAAAGGCACATCTGCCAGGGGCCTGATGCGCTGACGGAACTGAGCTTTCCCTTCAAACGTGCCGATCTGCATCTCGAATACATCGTCGTATTTTATCCTGGGTGCAATGGCTTCGACCACTTCTCCCACCAGTTCGAAATTGCCGGAGTTCTCAAATGAAAAAGCTGTGGGCAGGGGGCCGTTTTCAGGAATGTCCACAGAATACAGGTGAAATCGCTCTTCAATCTGTGTATCAAAAATTAGTTCAATGATGCCGGCATCAACTTTTTCGGCCGAGAATGCCCAGCGAACAGGCTGCAGCGGCCCTTGTGGAGCAACGGCCTGCTCAACGGCTGGTTGACCTGAGGCCTGAACGCCTCCCGGGTTGAGCGTAAACTGAAAATCCTGCTCGGTGGGTGGTGTGCATCGCGTGTCGTCGCAGGCCATAAATTCAATGCTGCCCCTGACAGTTACCGTTCCTTCGGCATTGAGTTTGACCCGCTGACGAAAAGTTGCCTGCCTGGAGAACCATTTGAGCTTCATCTCAAAGTTCGGATCGTATTGCACTTCGGCTTGTGGCTCCACAACCTTGCCAACAAGGGTGAACGCATCCGAAGGCTCGAAAGTGAATACCGTGGCCGGCGGACTCATGGGAATGTCCTGCGAGTAGAGGTGCCACTTTGGCTCGATATCGGCAATAAACAAAAGGTCGAATTCTTTATCTCCGATTCTCTCGGTACTGAAGCGCCACTTTACCGGCTCCAGAATCTGCGCTTGCAAAGGTGCAAACCACAAAACAAACATTAAGGCAACGAATGCTAGGAAGCGTTTTTCCATCGTCTTGATTTATAAGGTTGCAAAAATACAGATTATGAGGTTTGGATAGTGATATTAATGCGATTTATCACTCAGTAGCATCGTCCGTTCTGACACCGACATGTTTCGACCTTATCACAAGCACTTTTCTGGTTTGGGCGCTTATGCGGTAAGGGTGTGCAATACGGTGCCCGCACAGCCACACAATCTGCCCGTTTGCATCCGCAATTACCAGTGCCTTTTTTTTCATTTGACGCGTAAAGTGGTTGTTGACAAAAAAATCGCTCAGCAACTGTGACCCCTTCATGCCCAGGG
Source organism: Bacteroidota bacterium (assembly GCA_016715945.1). Taxonomy (NCBI): domain Bacteria; kingdom Pseudomonadati; phylum Bacteroidota; species Bacteroidota bacterium. The sequence goes on along the minus strand of JADJXJ010000003.1, from coordinate 765,113 downwards.
GAAAAAAGCGGTCGCCCTTGCGCGGACACCTTAGAAAAAGCGGCAGGCGCAGGGTGTCGTAGTCGAGCCAGGCCTCTTCCTTGTTGCGGGAATATTCCATACCCCGGTGCCAGTTTATCAGTTCAATTTGCAGTCCGCTTTCGCTTTTCTGTTCGGGATATATTTGTATTTCAGGCTGTTCTGTTTCGTTTTTCCGGCTAATTTCCAAAAATTCGCCCGCGATGTACACCTCATATTCCGGTGAAGAAAACACCTTGCCCGGCTGCGCATCAAGCACATTGGACAATTGCAAAACCTGGCTGCTGTTGAAGCCGAAAGGCGAGAGAAGCTCATACAAAACTGCCATTGGCGAGCTAAATGCGTTGATGCTTCCCTTGTCAATCCGGAAAACCCCTTCCCCGGTTGGTCTCAGCAAATCCTGCCGCAGCTTATCAGAAAACTCCCTGTACAGATTCGACTGGTTTGCAATAAGTTGCACACTTTTTTCCAGACCTCCGCGCTCATTTCCGGTCAACTCGTTGAGTACCGGAATCAGATGATGCCGGATTCTGTTGCGCAGGTAATCGTCCTTTTGGTTTGAGCTGTCGTCGCGCCAGCTGAGCCCGTGTTGCCGGGCATAGGCTGCAATTTGGGCTGAGCGTGCCCACAGAAGCGGACGGATGATTTTTCCGTTCACAGGCCGCATGCCCGTCAGACCTTTAATTCCGGTGCCCCGGATGAGGTTGATCAGCATGGTTTCGATCTGGTCGTCCTGATGATGCGCCACGGCCACGGCCGGTAAATTTCGACTATTGAGAAGTTCATCGAACCACGCATATCGAAGTTCGCGGGCTGCTTCCTGGAGCGAAAGCCCCTTTTCGTGCATAAATGCGCTGGTATCGAACCGTCTCACATGACATGGAATGCCCGCCTTGGCGCAAAGTTCCCTCACAAACTGCTCATCTTCATCGCTTTCGGCGCCTCTCAGTCCGAAGTTGGCATGAGCAGCCTCCAGGAAATAACCAGCCTCCTGAAGCAGCTTAAGCAAAACCACCGAATCGCGCCCGCCACTCACGGCCACCAGCAGGTGGCTGCCCTGCAAAGGCATCTTGCACAAGCGCATGAAGCTAAGCATCTGGCTTTTCATGGGATAAAGTTAGAAGAAAAAAACCGCCCCCTACGGAAGCGGTTCTATTTGGCTTTGGTTCAATGATTAATCAATTGTCCATGTTGGACTGCTTTGCAGCAGGTCGTCAGCAGTTTTGAATTTACTTGTCTGTTTTTCATGCTCAATCAGGTCCACGAGACTTTGGTCGAATGTGGGCGCTGCCACCGATCGGATAACACCGAGTGCAACCGGATATTCAGGCGGCATCATGCGGGCAATCATCATGTGGATGCCGGGGTCTTTCTCGTATTGGTCGTGCACCAGTATGTCGGCCTCGGTGACGCCATTTTCGCCTATGGTTACCACTTCGAGCCGGGTTCCTTTGAGCACAATACCTTTATTCCGGTCTTTACCAAAAATGAGCGGCTTGCCATGTTCGAGCCAGAGCTGATTATCGTCGCGGGTTTCCTTGCTGGTGATCAGGTCGTGGGCCTTGTTGAAGAAAATGACGCAATTCTGCAGTATCTCGACCACCGAAGTGCCTTTGTGTTTGGCAGCTTCCATGAAAACGGACGTCATGGCTTTGGGATTGGTGTCGAGCGCACGTGCGAAGAAATTGCCCTGCGAGCCGATTACCAGTTCACCGGGGTTGAAAGGCCTTTCGATGGTTCCCTGAGGGCTGGTTTTGGTTTTTGAACCCTGCGGCGTGGTGGGCGAATATTGCCCTTTGGTCAGGCCGTAGATTTTATTGTTAAACAGGAGTATGTTGATATCAATATTTCGCCTGATGGTGTGAATGAAGTGGTTACCTCCAATGGCCATGCAGTCGCCGTCGCCGGTAATCATCCACACACTCAGCTTTGGATTGGCCAGCTTCACGCCGGTGGCCAGTGCTGCTGCCCGGCCATGGATACCATGAATGCCATAGGTATTCATGTAATAAGGAAAACGCGAGGAACAGCCAATGCCCGAAACCACCACAAAGTCTTCTTTTGCGATGCCGAGATTGGGAAACACGTTTTCGACCGCATGCAGGATGGCATGGTCGCCACATCCTGGACACCATTTCACCATCTGGTCGCTGGCAAAATCGTCTTTTGTCAGTTGCATTACCGGGGTATCTATTTGCGTATTTTCCATGGGTTAGGCGTTTAAAAGTTTTTCGAATTGTTCCTGAAGCTCGGCCACCAGGAAGGGCAGACCCTGAATCTTGTTGTACTGGTGGTATTTGAACTGCGGGAAGTTCATTTTCAGATACTTGACAAACTGTCCGTTGTTGATCTCGCAGACGATGATCTTTTTGTATCTGCCCAGAACTTCTTCGGTATTGCGGGGCAGGGGCATGATGTGTCTGAAATGTGCCAGGGCAATGGAGTAGCCTTCCTGTTGCATTTTTTCTACCACAGTGCGCATCACCCCATAGGTACCTCCCCAGCTCACCACCAGAAGTTCGGCTTCATCCGGACCGATCACTTTTTGTTCCGGCAAATAATTGGCTACGCGCATCACCTTTTCCTCGCGCAGCAGGGTCATTTTTTGATGGTTAAGCGGGTCGTGCGACACATTGCCGCTCACATCTTCTTTCTCAAGCCCTCCCACACGATGACGCAAGCCGGGTGTGCCGGGGATAGCCCATTTGCGGTTGAGTTTTTCCGGATCGCGGCGATATGGTTTGTACTCGGGATCGTTGGCTTGTGCAATGGGTGGGTGAATTTCCGGCAGGTCGGCAACGGCAGGAATCCTGAAGACTTCCGAACCATTGGCCAGCGAGCCATCGGTGAGCAGGATAACGGGGGTCATGTGTTCCATGCTCAGCTTGGCAGCTTCGTAAGCACTGTAAAAACAGTCGGTCGGACTCTGGGCAGCCACGATGATGACAGGAGCTTCGCCATTGCGTCCAAATAGCGCCTGCATCAGGTCGCTCTGCTCCGACTTGGTTGGCAGTCCGGTGGAAGGACCGCCACGCTGCACATCCACAATCACCAGGGGCAACTCGGTCATCACAGCCAGTCCGATGGCTTCCGATTTGAGCGAAAGCCCTGGACCACTGGTGGTGGTGATGGCCAGCGAACCAGTGTAGCTTGCGCCTATGGCGCTCACAATGCCGGCAATCTCGTCCTCGGCCTGAAAAGCTTTCACACCAAGGTTTTTATGGTAGCTGAGCTCCTGCAGGATTTCCGTTGCCGGGGTGATTGGGTACGAACCCAGAAACAGCGGTCGGCCGGCCCGCTCTGCCGCGGCTATGAAACCCCATGCTGTGGCCACATTGCCGGTAATATTGCGGTACTTACCTTTGCTCAGGGGCGCAGGGTTTACCTTATATACATGGCCAACAATTTCCATTGTGTCGGCATAGTTGTACCCGGCGGCAAGCACGGACTTATTGGCCTGAACTACAATAGGATTGGCTGCAAATTTTTTCTCGAAATACTGGTAGATGACTTCTGGTTCGCGGCTGAACATGTACATGACCATGCCCAGGGCAAACATATTTTTCGTTTTGAGTGTGGTTTTAGGGTCAAGGTTGAGGTGTTTAACGGCCTCTTTTGTCATGCTCGATATCGGGGTGCGAATCACCCTGTAACCGCTCAGGCTGCCATCGGTGGTGGGGTCGGTCGTGTAACCGGCCTTTTCGAGCCATTTGTCGTTGAAGTTGTCGCTGTCGATGATGATGAGGCCTTGCGGCTTGATCCAGCGCATATTGGCTTTGAGCGAGGCCGGATTCATGGCCACAAGCACATCGGCCAGGTCGCCCGAGGTGTACACATTCTTGCGACCAAAATGAATCTGAAAGCCCGAAACACCGGACACAGTGCCCTGAGGAGCCCTGATCTCGGCCGGATAGTCGGGAAAAGTGGCAAAATCGTTGCCTGCAAATGCCGTCGAATCGGAAAAGAGCGATCCGGTGAGCTGCATTCCGTCGCCGGAGTCGCCGGCAAAACGAACCACTACCTGTTCCAGTTCAACAACTTTGTTATTGTTGTTTGCCATACCGTTGTGATTGATTTTCAGGCAAAGGTAGTACTTAATTGCCAAGGCTTTCAGACCCCAAACCGAGCCAATAAGCTATCCGGAAGGCAGCCAAGGAACACACTAAAAATATCCCTTTGTAAATCAGCAAATTAATAAATAGACTGCAACAGCTTAAATGCATCCGGCAAGCATAAATTAAAATCAGTCTAAATTCCGGATAAGCCGCGGGGCTTCATTTTCAATACATTTGAAGCGCAGTTTAGATTTGCTATAAATTAACATTTACCCTGTTTTGGGTATTGACTGTTGTATATCTTTGCACCACATAACGTTCATCAAAACCAAAACAATACCACTATGGCTTACAAAATTACCGACGCCTGCACAGCATGTGGCACCTGCATTGACGAATGCCCTGTTGATGCCATTTCCGAAGGCGATATCTACGTGATCGACCCCGATATCTGCACCGACTGCGGTTCGTGCGCCGATGTTTGCCCCGTAGAAGCCATCATTCCGGAATAAGGAGATTTGCCAAAGCCCACGCGGCATCTTATTCAAAATCGATTTACTGTGGAGCAGCCACCGAACCGGCTGTTCCTTTTTTTGTTTAGCCTGTAGCCCCGGCGGCAGTCAGGCGCAAGGGGTTTTGTGCTAATTTTGCAGATTAAACACAGCCCAGGCTTCATGGACGTTTATAACTATCTGAACAGCAGCGACCCTTCAGTGATCGAAGACCTTTATCTGCGCTTTCGCGAAAACCCGCAAAGTGTGGACGAAGGCTGGCGAAAGTTTTTCGAGGGATTCGACTTTGCAGCCCGTAACTACAGCAAACGCCCGGTACAATCAGGCGATGCTGTCAAAACCGTCAAAGAGTTCAAGGTACTCGACCTGATCAACGATTACCGCAAGCGCGGTCACCTCTTTACGCAAACCAACCCGGTACGCAAACGCCGTCAGTACCGGCCCACACTCGATATCGAAAACTACGGCCTGACCGAGAAAGACCTCAACACAGTTTTTGAGGCAGGTAGGGAAATCGGCCTGGGGCCGGCAAGTCTGGCCTCCATCGTGGATGCGCTCAAAGAGACCTATTGCCGCAGCTTTGGCGCCGAATTCATGTTTATCCGCAATGTGGATATTGTGCAGTGGCTGCTTGCCCGCATGGAGCCTGTGCGCAATCTGCCATCGTTCACCCGTCAGGATAAAAACTGGATCTTCGTCAAACTCGACAGGGCAGTCAATTTCGAGAAGTTCATTCACAAAAAATTCCCCGGTCAAAAGCGTTTCTCGCTCGAAGGAGCCGAATCGCTCATTCCTGCCCTGGAAGCCATATTAGAAAAAGGTGCAGAACTCGGCACCGAAGAGCTGGTTATCGGCATGGCGCACCGCGGCAGGCTCAACGTTCTGACCAACGTGCTGCGTAAGCCCTACATGGACGTATTCAGCGAGTTTGAGGGCAAGGAATATGAAGACGAAACCCTGCTGGGCGACGTGAAATACCACCTGGGTTATACCTCAGTCCGCAAAGCCACCAATGGCAAATCCGTCAAACTCACCCTCTCGCCCAACCCCTCGCACCTGGAAGCCGTTGACCCTGTGGTTGAAGGCATCACACGTGCCAAAATTGACCAGATTTACAAGGGCGATTACAAAAAAGTCGTTCCCATCCTCATCCACGGCGACGCTTCCATAGCCGGCCAGGGCGTGGTGTACGAAGTGGCACAAATGTCGGAGCTTCGCGGCTACAAAACAGGCGGCACCATTCACCTGGTGATCAACAACCAGATCGGCTTCACAACCGATTACCTCGATGCCCGCTCGAGCACCTATTGCACCGACGTGGCCAAAATAACCCACTCGCCCGTGTTTCACGTGAATGGCGACGACCCTGAAGCAGTGGTGTATGCCGTACAGCTTGCCATGGAGTTCAGGGAGAAATTCCACAAAGATGTGTATGTGGATTTGTTGTGCTACCGCAAATATGGCCACAACGAAGGCGATGAGCCAAGGTTTACACAACCACTGCTCTACAAAATCATCGAAAAACATCCGAATCCGCGCGACATCTATGCCAAAAAACTCATAGAGGAAGGCGTACTCAGTCCGGAACAAGCCCAGCGCATCGAAGCCCATCACCTTCAGGTACTCGAAGACAGCCTGAGCGGTGCGCGCGCCAAAGAAAAGACGCAAATCACCAACTTTTTGCAGGAAGTATGGGATCACGTCCGAAAGGCCCGCGAAAACGACTTTCTGGAATCGCCCGAAACAGGGGTTGATGAACAATTGCTCCGACAGATAGCCCACGGCCTCACCCAACTTCCCGACAACAAACAGTTTTTCCGTAAAACTGTCAAGCTTCAGGAACAGCGTCGCGAGATGGTGTTTCAGCAGGGCGTGGTCGATTGGGCCATGGCCGAACTGCTGGCCTACGGCACCTTGCTCACTGAAAAACATCCCGTGAGGCTGAGCGGGCAGGATGTGGCCAGAGGCACATTCTCGCACCGGCACGCCACGCTCAGGGTGGAAGACAGCGAAGAAGAATTCACCCCGCTGAATCACATAGCGCCCGATCAGGCAAAGTTTGAAGTGTACAACTCCTTGCTGAGCGAATACGGCGTGCTTGGTTTTGAATACGGTTACGCGCTCGCTTCACCCGATGCACTCACCATATGGGAAGCCCAGTTTGGCGACTTCAACAACGGCGCCCAGATCATCTTCGATCAGTTTGTGAGCAGTGCCGAAGAAAAATGGAATGTGATGAACGGACTGGTGATGTTTCTGCCGCATGGCTACGAAGGCCAGGGACCAGAGCATTCCAGCGCCCGCATCGAGAGATTTCTGACGCTTTGTGCCGAACAAAACATGCAGGTGGCCAATTGCACCACCCCGGCCAACTTCTTCCACATCCTGCGCCGCCAGCTGAAAAGGCCCTTCCGTAAGCCTCTGGTTATCTTCACACCCAAGAGCCTGCTGCGTCATCCCTTGTGCATCTCCAAACTGAGCGAGCTCACCAATGGCAAATTCATGGAGGTGATCGACGATGCAGCTGCTGACCCTGAAAAAGTTAGCAAGCTGGTGTTTTGCAGCGGAAAGATTTATTACGAACTCCTCGAAGAGAAACAAAAACGCGGCAGCGACGACATCGCCCTGGTGCGCATTGAGCAGCTCCACCCGCTTCCGGTGCATCAGATGCGCCAGGTAGTAAAAAAATATCACAAAGCCCGCACCCACCTCTGGGTGCAGGAGGAACCCCTGAACATGGGTGCGTGGCGCTATATCCACCACGAATTCAAAGATGTCAATCTCAGGTTGGTGGCCAGACCTCAAAGCGGAAGTCCGGCCACAGGATCAGCCAAATTTCATGTGATCAGCCAGCAAAAGCTGATTGATAAAACTTTTGAAAAATGCGACTGCCCCATGCTCGAAAAAGAATGCGGCATGATCTGCATTGGCAACAAATGGCGTTCGTTCGAACAAGAGCTCAAGGATATGAATGTGGATATGGTGGACAGCAAGTTCCACTCGGCCACTAAAAAACTGGAATAATCAGCCAAGACCATGACAATAGAAATAAAAGTACCAAGTCCGGGTGAATCCATCAGCGAAGTAATCCTCTCCAACTGGCTGGTTGACGACGGTGCCTACGTGGAGAAAGACCAGGATATTGCCGAGGTTGACTCCGACAAGGCCACACTTAGCCTTGCCGCCGAGGCAGCCGGCATCATCCGCCTGAAAGCCAAAGCCGGCGACACGGTCGAGGTAGGTGCAGTGGTTGCCGTGATTGAGCTTACAGACGAAAAACCGCAAACAAGCGCACCCGCGCCTGCACCAAAAAAAGAAACTGCGCCCGCTCCGGTGGAAACCAAAAAAGCAGATGCAGTGGTCAATGAAGCGCAAAAGGCAGTGGAGAATCAGGATATATCGCTGCATATCAGCCCTTTGGCCCGAAAAATAATGGAAGTTGAAAACCTGAGCGAAGCCGACCTGATCGAAGCAATCCGGCACATGCGTATTGGTCGGAAAGACATCGCATTCCTGAAAGCGCAGAAAGACAAACAGCCGGCAACACCACCCCTACAGGCAGAAGTGCCGGGTGTCGCCCTGAGCTCGTGGCCAGGCCAGCGCAGCGAAGAGCGCAAACGCATGACTCCCCTGCGCAAAAAACTCTCCGAAAGGCTGGTATCAGTCAAAAACGAAACCGCCATGCTCACCACCTTCAACGAGGTGAACATGAGCCCCATCATGGAGCTGCGGAGCAAATACAAGGATGCTTTCAAACAGAAACACGGCGTCAACCTGGGCTTTATGTCGTTTTTCACCAAGGCGGTCACCGAAGCCCTGCGGCACTTTCCGCAGGTGAATGCACAGATTGATGGCGACGATATTCTTACTTTCGATTACGTGGATATGAGCATTGCGGTATCTGGCCCGAAAGGACTGGTAGTACCTGTGATCCGCAACGCCGAGATGCTCAGCCTGGCCGAAATTGAGCTGGCCATCAAGGACCTTGCCACCAAAGCCCGCGAAAACAAGCTGACACTTGAGGAAATGAGCGGCGGCACCTTCACCATCACCAATGGGGGGGTGTTCGGTTCCATGTTGTCCACACCTATCATCAATCCGCCACAGTCGGCAATCCTCGGTATGCACAACATTGTAGAGCGTCCGATAGCCGTGAAAGGCAAAGTGGAGATTCACCCTGTGATGTATGTGGCATTGAGTTATGACCACCGCATCATCGACGGGCGCGAGTCGGTGAGTTTTCTGGTCAAAGTGAAAGAAATGCTCGAAAACCCCAACAGGATGTTGTTTGGCGGCAAAGACCCCGCCGAAATTCTGCTTGACCTGTAAACCGATGCGTATTCACACTGATTTTCTGGTGATTGGCAGCGGCATTGCCGGTTTGAGCTTTGCCATCAAGGTAGCCGACCACGGCCGGGTGCTGGTGGTGAGCAAATCGCAGCTCGACGAAACTGCCACAGGCTATGCCCAGGGTGGCATTGCCGCAGTGATGTACACCCCGGACACCTACGAAAAACATATTGCCGACACCCTCAAGGCAGGAAGTTACCTGAACAATGAGGAAGTAGTAAGATTCACCATCACCGAATCGACCGAGAGGGTGAAAGAGCTCATCGAATGGGGGGCGCAGTTCGACAAGGAACGCTCCGGCCGTTACGCCCTTGCCCGCGAGGGCGGCCATTCCGAGCACCGGGTGTTGCACCACCAGGACAAAACAGGCGCCGAGATACAACGGGCGCTCACTGAAAAGGTGCGCAGCCATCCCAACATTACCGTACTTGAGAACCATTTTACTGTCGACCTGATCACCCAGCATCACCTGGGGCAGATTGTCAGACGAACCCACAACGACATTACCTGCTTTGGCGCTTATGTGCTTGATCCCCTCACCGGTGAGGTGCATACCGTGCTGTCCCGCAAAACCATGGTTGCCACCGGTGGGGCCGGCAATGTATATCAAACCACCACCAATCCGGTTATCGCTACCGGCGACGGCGTGGCTATGGTTTACCGGGCCAAAGGGATTGTGGACCACATGGAGTTCATCCAGTTTCACCCCACCAGCCTGTACAACCCGGGCGAAAAACCCTCTTTTCTGATCACCGAGGCCATGCGTGGCGCCGGCGCAGTGCTCAAAGACATCAACGGCAAAGAATTCATGCACCGCTACGATGCCCGGGGCAGCCTCGCCCCGCGCGACATAGTGGCCCGGGCCATCGACAACGAGATGAAACTCTCGGGCAGCGAACATGTGTATCTCGATGCCAGGCACCTCAAAGAAAAAGAAATACTCGAACATTTTCCTGCCATCCACGCCAAATGCCTCAGCCTGGGTATCGACATCCGCAAGGAGATGATTCCGGTGGTGCCCGCTGCCCATTACATGTGTGGAGGCGTCAAAACCGACAGTTTCGGCCGCACAAGCATCCACCATTTGTATGCATCCGGTGAGGTGAGCTCGACCGGACTTCATGGCGCCAATCGCCTGGCTTCCAATTCCCTGCTCGAAGCTCTTGTGTTTTCGCACCGGGCAAGTCAGGATGCCGTTAAAGACTTGAGCCATATCAATTTCCGCGAAGATATTCCCGACTGGAATGCCGAGGGGACGGTGCTCAACGAGGAGATGGTGCTCATCACACAATCGCGCAAGGAGCTGCAGGCCATCATGAGCAGTTATGTCGGAATCGTGCGCTCAAATCTGCGACTCAAACGCGCACTCGACCGCCTCGATATTCTCTATCGCGAAACTGAAGACCTCTACGACAAATCCATACTGACAGTAGAAATCTGTGAGCTACGAAACATGATCAACGTAGCCTATCTAATTACCAAATTTGCCTCACAGCGACGCGAAAGCATCGGACTCCATTACAACATTGATTATCTTCCAAAACCTGAGAACAACCAAACTAACTGAAATCATGGCAATTGTAAGAGCTGTCAACGGCATTGAGCCCAAATTCGGAGAAAACTGTTTCCTTGCTGAGAACGCCACAGTGGTGGGCGATGTGGTGATGGGCGACAACTGCAGCGTGTGGTTCAACGCGGTGGTGCGGGGCGATGTGCACTACATCCGCATCGGAAACAATGTAAACATACAGGACGGGGCCATCATCCACTGCACCTACAAAAAGGCCCCGGTCGAAATCGGAAACAATGTGAGCATTGCCCATAATGCCATCGTTCATGGCTGCACCATACACGACAATGTGCTTGTGGGCATGGGAGCCATTATCATGGATGGTGCGGTGGTCGGCAGCAACTCCATCATTGCTGCCGGAGCATTAATCTCCAAAGATACTGTGGTGGAGCCCGGTTCGGTATATGCAGGCGTGCCGGCCAAAAAAATCAAAAGCATTGACCCGGCACTGCTCGAGGGTGAAGTGATCCGTATTTCGAAGTCCTACACCACTTATGCAAGCTGGCACGACCCTTCGATCAAACCCATAGCCAAAATCTGATTGCATAAAAAAACCGGGTTGAACCCGGTTTTTTGTACCCGAGGCCGGGCTCGAACCGGCACAGCCGCAATGGCCAAAGGATTTTAAGTCCTTCGTGTCTACCTATTCCACCACTCGGGCACTGGCTTATAAAAAAATCCCGACGGGGGCATCGGGATTTTATTTCTGGAGCGGAAAACGAGACTCGAACTCGCGACCCCGACCTTGGCAAGGTCGTGCTCTACCAACTGAGCTATTTCCGCAGAACTGTTTTGAGGCTGCAAAGGTAACATCATTTCGTTGAATCAGGCAAGAGTTTGGGTGAATTTTTTTTCACTTTCCAAGCAAGCGTTTGATTTCGTGAAGCTTCAGCAAAGCTTCGACCGGCGTAAGGGTGTCGATGTTGGTATTGAGGATTTCGTCTTTAATCTGCAGCAGCAGCGGGTCGTCGAGCTGAATAAAGCTCAGCTGGATGCCGTCTTTTTCTTTGGGGCTGTTGCCGGCTTGCTGCAAGGCCTCCTGCGAGTGCGATTTTTCGAGCATGGCCAGCAACTTGTTAGCCCTTTCGATCACCCTGGGGGGCATGCCTGCCATGGCGGCCACATGGATCCCGAATGAGTGGGCGCTGCCGCCCTTTTTCAGTTTGCGCAGAAAAATCACTTTATTGCCCGCTTCTTTCACCGACACATGGTAATTTTTGATCCTTGGGAAGGTAGCGGCCATTTCGTTGAGCTCGTGGTAGTGGGTGGCAAACATCACCTTAGGTCTGTAGAGTGGGTGCTCGTGCAGGTATTCGGTAATGGCCCAGGCAATGCTGATGCCGTCGTAGGTGCTTGTGCCACGGCCAATTTCGTCGAGAATGACCAGGCTGCGTGTGGAGATATTGTTGAGGATGCTGGCAGTTTCGTTCATCTCGACCATGAAGGTAGATTCGCCGGATGAAATGTTGTCGCTGGCCCCGACACGGGTAAATACCTTATCCACGATACCGAGCGAAGCCGACTCGGCCGGCACAAAACTGCCCATTTGCGCAAGCAGGACGATGAGGGCCGTTTGGCGCAGCAAGGCCGATTTACCAGACATATTCGGGCCGGTAATCATCATGATCTGCTGGCGTTCGCTGTCGAGAAACACGTCGTTGGCCACATAGCTGTTGCCCGGGGGCATCTGTTGTTCAACAACGGGATGCCTGCCCTGCCGGATATCGATGGCAAAACCATCGTTCATTGCAGGGCGCACGTAGTTATAACGATGAGCTACCTGAGCAAAAGCACCCAGGCAATCGATGCGCGACATCACGGACGCATTTTGCTGCACCGGTCCGACATGCGCAGCCACCTTGCCAAGCAATTCGGCATACACCTGATTTTCAATGGCCAGCATGCGTTCTTCGGCACCGAGAATTTTTTGCTCATATGCCTTCAGTTCTTCGGTGATGTAACGTTCGGCTCCTGTCAGGGTTTGTTTTCTGATCCAGCCCGAGGGCACTTTGTTTTTGTGCGCATTGGTCACCTCAAAATAATACCCGAACACATTATTGAATCCGATTTTGAGGCTTGGTATGCCGGTCAGCGAAGTTTCGCGCTGAAGCATATCGGCCAGATAATCCTTTCCGGAGCGGGCAATCTGGCGCAGTTCGTCGAGCTCGGCATGGATGCCCGGAGCAATCACATTGCCCTTGGCAAGGCTGGAAGCAGGTTCAGGCAATAAGGTGGTGGTTATCAGGCTGCTCACCTGGCTGCAGTCGGTAAATTCCTGTGCCAGTTTGTTCAGGCTTGGGGCATCGGCTGATGCACAGAGGTTTTTTATGATCAAAGCCTGATCGATGGCACGGGCCACCTGAAGCAGTTCGCGGGGGTTGGCTTTCATCAGGGCGACCTTGGAGATGAGCCTTTCGAGGTCGCCTGCAGTTTTGAGCGATTCGGACAGTTGGCTGAGCAGTTCGGGTCGGTTCACCAGGGCCTCCACCACCTCGTGCCTTTCTTCGATGGATTTCCGGTTTTTGAGCGGCAGGGCCAGCCAGCGCCTGAGCAGGCGGGCACCCATGGGCGTGCGGGTATGGTCGAGTACATCCATCAGGGTGCGTGCCTCAGGATGAGGCGAAGCCCACAGCTCAAGATTGCGGATGGTAAAACGGTCGAGCCAGACATAGTCGCCCTCGTCAATGCGCGACATGCCGGAAATATGACTGATCTTGTCGTGATGTGTTTCACTGAGATAATGCAGAGCAGCACCGGCTGCCACAATGGCGCGCGGCAGCTCCTCCACGCCATACCCTTTGAGCGAACTGGTTTGAAAATGGGTGCAAAGTTTGTCGTAAGCGTAGTCGGAACTGAACACCCAATCATCAAAGACATTGATGTAAAAACGCTCGCCGAATTTCTCGGTAAAGTTCCTGCGACGGTTACGCTGTATGACTACCTCGCTTGGGCTGAAGCTCTGGATGAGTTTGTCGAGGTATTCATCGTTGCCCTCGGCCACATAAAACTCACCGGTCGAGATGTCCAGAAAAGCAATGCCGCTCAGGCCTTCCTGAAGGTGGATGGCTGCCAGGAAGTTATTCTCCTTTTGCGAAAGCACATTATCGTTGTAGGAAACTCCGGGTGTCACCAATTCGGTTACACCTCGCTTCACCACGGTTTTGGCAGTCTTGGGATCCTCAAGTTGATCGCAGATGGCCACCCTGTATCCGGCTTTCACAAGCTTGGGAAGATAGGTATCAAGCGCATGGTGCGGAAAACCAGCCAGCTCGACAAATGCTGCGGCTCCGTTGGCCCGGCGGGTGAGCACGATACCCAGCGTTTCGGATGTTTTTATGGCATCCTGTCCGAAGGTCTCATAAAAATCGCCCACACGAAAAAGCAGCAGGGCGTCGGGATAACGCGCCTTGATCTGGTTGTACTGCTTCATCAGCGGGGTTTCGGCTGCTTCGGCGGATTTGCTCATACTTACAGCGTAACGATTTTCGGACAGGCAACAAAGATAGGAGATTGCCCGGGAATGCACCTGCTTTCGTAATTTTGCCACACATTTCAACTGAATGCGCAAGCTTACGTCAGAAGAACTGGGCAGACCGGATGCAGAGCAATTCCGCCGGTTGGAAAAAATGCCGGCGGTAGCCGTGCTCGACAACATTCGTTCGCTGCACAATGTGGGCTCCATTTTTCGCTCGGCGGATGCTTTTGCACTAAAAGCAATCTATCTGTGCGGCATCACTGCCTGTCCGCCGCATCGCGAGATTCATAAAACCGCGCTCGGCGCCACTGAAACCGTGGAATGGCACTATTATCCCCAAATAACCGATTGTCTGAAACAGCTGGCCGCGGAGGGATATGAAATTGTTTGTGTTGAACAAACAAACCAAAGCATTAAATTACAGGATTTTGCGCCCAGCAGACCCGTTGCGCTCGTCTTTGGCAACGAGCTTGACGGGGTGTCGGATGCTGCCCTGCAATGGTGCCAGCGTGCGGTGGAATTGCCCCAGGCAGGCACCAAACACAGCCTGAACGTAAGCGTTTGTGCAGGTATTGTTTTCTGGCACCTTTTCAATCTGACACATCTCGACAAGAAATAATGAATTCTCATGAATAAAACCCCAGAGAGATTTGTGATTGACTTCATGTTTTTTTTACACTTGCTCTTTAGTTCAAGATTTTTTTTGATAATCTAAAAAAAAACATAAACCGCTTGTAAAGCAGCGCTTTTTACCTATTTTTGTCACAATTTATATGTATTTTAAAATTCGGAGATTAACTCAACGAATCATAACAAATCAAATCAACACTTATGAACAAGAAACAGTTACGCCCGGGTATCGTTTTGGTTTTGCTGTTTGCGCTTTTGCCTGCCCTGCTTTTTGCTCAGCAGGATAAAACAAAGAAAGGCACAGGCAATCCTGCTTTCGACAAGCATCTGTATCTGATTGGCGACGCCGGCCTCAGTCTTTTTCATGGCGACCTCAATCAGTACGGTTTTGCCCCCGACCCCCGTTATTACAAGCTAAACGGTAACCTCGGCCTGGGCTATCAGTTCTCACCATTGTTTGGTGCTTTTGGCCGGGCTGGTGCCGGTCGGTTTGGTGGTGAAAAAGACTGGCGCAACGCCAAACTCTCCGAAGGCGATCACATCCAGTTCAACCTCAACCTATCGTTCAACCTCGTGAACGCAATCTGGGGATACAATCCCGACAGGCTGTTCACATTTGCCCCGCACATTGGTTTCGGACAAACAAATTTCAGGGCAAGAGCAATTGACCTGACCACCGGCGCCTTCCTGCAGGAAGTAGGATACGCTTCCAACACTCCGGAAAAAGGCTGGATGGGCAACCGTGCTTCTGCGCTCACCCTGCCCATAGGTGCTGACTTTAACTTTAGGGTTACCGAAAAGACAGATATCTACGCCAATTACACCTTCAACTTCGTGGACAGCGACCGCATGGACGCGTTCAGAGATACTGATTTTGGTCAGCGCCGTGAAGGCACAGTTGAAAACGATATGTTTGCACACTTCAACGTGGGTTTGCGCTACAAATTCATCAGCAACAGTGTGAAAAGCATGGTGAACAACTTTGGCCAGGTAAGCCTCGAAACCATGCCGAATCCGCTGGAAGAGCGCGGCGACTCGGTTGAAATTACCATCAAAGGCACCTTCCCTCCGAAATACTTCCGCAAGAATGCCGCAATGAACTTTACTCCTGTGCTTACTTACGACGGTGGTTCGGTGGCACTCAAGCCCATCAACTTCAAGGGTGAGTCGGTGATCGGCGAAGGACAGCTGATCAGCTGGGCCAATGGCGGCAGCTTCACTTACAAAGACAAGATTCCATACGACCCCAAGATGAACGTCAGCGAGCTGGTAGTCGCCCCGCTTATCTATCCTGCCAAAACCATCGTACACACCTCCCGCGAACAGGTGATGCAAAACGAAAAATTCTTCGCCGCCCCGCAGGTTAAACTCGCCGATGGTGTAGTTTACACTTCCAAACGCATTGAAGATAAGCCACGTACACTGGTTGCAAAAGACCGTTACGAAAAAGTGACCATCGTTTCCGATGTTGCACACATTTACTATCAGGTAAATCTGTTCAACCTCAACTGGAACCTGCCTCTCAACCGCAAGGAAGAAAACCGCAAAGCTTTAAGTGAAGTGACTCAGCATATACAAAAAGGATGGGAGGTGAAAGACATCACCATCGCCGGCTGGGCATCGCCTGAAGGTGAAGAAACCTTCAACAATAACCTTTCAGCCAACCGCGCTCGTACCGCCAGGGAACACATGGAAGGGGTTATTCGTCAGCTCCTGCGCAACCGCAACCATGGCATGGCTTTCAATAATCTGAACGAGCTAAAATTTGAAACCAGCGCCAACGGCCCCGACTGGAATGGCTTCATGGCTGCTGTAGAGGCATCGAACCTCAAAGACAAGAATGCCATCCTCAACGTCATCCGTTCGGCAGCTCCCGAACAGCGCGAACAGGAAATCCGCAATATGATCCTCATCTATCCTGAGATCGAAAACGAGATCCTGCAGCCCCTGCGCCGCAGCATCATCACCATCAATACTTTCGAACCTAAGAAAACTGATGAGGAAATTGCCCGTCTGTCCACTGCCGATCCGGCACAGCTGACCCTCGAAGAACTGCTTTATGCAGCCACCCTCACCAACGACCTGAAAACAAGGAAAATGATCTACACCAGTGGCATGGAACTCCATCCTAAATGCGCCCGCGTGGTCATGAACCTGGCTGAGATCGAATTCCAACTGGGTAACTATGCCGAATCCAAAAAACTGCTCGAGAAAGCAATGCCAATGGCCCAAAAGTCGCCAATCGTTTACAACAACATGGCTGTGCTGAACATTGTTGAGCGCAACTTTGCCGAAGCAGAAAAGAACCTGAAAAAGGCAAAAGACCTCGGAGCTGATGTGGATTACAACATGGGAATTGTGAATATCTACAAAGGCGATTATGCCAGGGCCATCAGCCTGATGAGCGCAAAAAAGTGTGACTATAACCTCGGACTTGCCCAGCTGCTCAACAAGGATTATGCAGCCGCCAAGGCCACCCTCGATTGTGCTCCGGCTTCGGCAAGCGCCTCGTACCTAAAAGCCATCATCGGTGCACGCACCAACGACAGCGCTTATCTGTACAGCAACCTCATGAAGGCCATTGAACAGGATGGCAGCTACAAGAACACAGCCAAATGGGATCGTGAATTCATCAAGTTCTTCAACGAACCTGATTTCCAGGCAATCGTGAAGTAATAACAACCTTTGATAACAAAAAGAGGCTGTCTCAGAAGTGAGGCAGCCTTTTTTGTTTTGGCATCTCATCAATTCCGGCCATCAACGGTCAGGGAGGCATTCCCGCAGGGTAACTATTGGGCGCAGGATAAGGTGGGAGAACAGGCTCGCTTTTGCCCCGATAAGGTACAGGAACTCTTCTATTGAAAGCCTCATACTATGCCGCCTAAAATGTAAACCGATGAATGCCGGCAGGATACTTCCTGAAAATGACATCAACGATTGCCTGATAATGATGTTCGTTGGCCACAAAATCGAGCTTGCTCGTATCCAGGAGCAAAATGCGCATATCAGTTTGCTGGCGGATAAAGTCGAAATATCCGGTTTGGATGCCTTCGAGGTATTCATCCTTGATGTGTTGCTCATAGCTCCGGCCCCGTTTGCGAATATTTTCCTGCAGTTTTTCTACTGGAAGGTAGAGATAGACCAGCAAGTCAGGTCGGGGCAGCGAGGGATTGATGAGGTAGAAGAATCGTTTGAACAGACTGAACTCGTCGGGTTGCAGGGTTTTTTGGGCAAAAACAAGTGACTTGGCAATGTAGTAGTCCGAGATGATAAAGTTTCTGAACAAATCGAGGCTGCCAAGCTGGTCTTTCAGCTGCTGAAAACGCGAGGCCATAAACGACATTTCGAGCGGAAAGGCATACTTCTCGGGTTCGGCATAAAACTTTGGCAAAAAGGCATTGTCCTCGAACTGTTCCAAGATGAGTTTGCCATTGAAGTCGGACGCCATTCGTGTGGCCAGGGAAGTCTTACCAGCACCAATGGTACCTTCGATAGCAATGAAACTGTATGGGATTTCGATCATCGGGACCATTTTTAAGAGTTATGATGTACCCAGACCGGGCTTTGATCGTCGAGTCTGGCCAGTAGCATGTTGTGGGTCAGACCAAGCCGGGGGTGAACCATATTCGGAGCAAGTTCTGCAAGCGGCATAAGCACAAAGCGCCGTAGGTGCAGGCGTGGATGCGGCAGGGTGAGCCTGGGATGGTGCATAACGGTGGTCCCAAAGTAAAGCAGGTCGATATCGATGTTCCGGCTGGTGTATCCTTGTCCGGGCAGGCGAATGCGCCCCATAGCTTTCTCGATATCCAGCGCAATATCCAGTACCTCGAAAGGGGATAAACCGGTAAAAAAAACAAGCAACTGGTTTAGGAAATCAGGCCCGTCAAATCCCCAGCTTTTGGAGGCATAGAGTGCCGATTGCATTTTAGGTTCGCCTAATGCCCTGATCAGCAACTCTTTTGCAGTTTGAATCGCCTCTTCCTTCAGCCCAAGATTTGTGCCCAATAGGATATATGCTTCCTGCAATTTCATCGGGCGCAAATTTAAGGCTAAGCGCCTAAAGCAAACCAGTGCACGGGATGTGAGTTACAAACAAAAGGAGAGATTTAGTCGAAAAGTATGGATGTTTTGCGGCGGACAGGCTCAGGAGTAGCTCCGTCGTAAATCCTGGAAAGCAACAGATCGATTTTTTTGCCATAAAGCGGATCGGTTGCCCATCGGCCGGTGAGCTGATGAAAACTTGGCGCGACACCCCGTTTCACCATGCCAATCCTGCTGGCCACCGGCGGATTGTTAAGATTTTCGGTGGATGCATACGCTTTCAGGTGCTGGATGTGTGCCCTCACCCCTTCTTCGAGCGTGGCAAAGCTCATGCCCGGCTCACCATTACCGGTAGCCCCGAGGCCACAAAAATTGTTCTGGGAAGCTCTGACATCCCCGTCGAAACGCAAAAACCCCGTTTCGAGACACATTTGCACAAAAGCAATATCATGGTTTACACCTTCCTGGGCCGCCTCACGCACATACGCATCGGCCAGACGCTCTGCATACTCCAGTTTAACGGAAGGATTGTGCATCCACAGGAAACTCACCAGCCTGTTTTTGGGCAACTGCCCTTTCGACATGATGTCGCTTGGTTTTTCGAAGCTTTTTGGATTCGGGAATACTTTGGTGTGGTCGATATAATACGTAACCACCGGCTCTGGCTCCGGCAGGTCGAAGCCTGAAGGCAATGCCAGTCCATGACTTACCATGCGTGTCCTGCTGTCGGTTGGCGGATTGTTCAGCCCTGCACCAATATCTGATGGCATTAACGCAATGCAGGCCGCAAGCAAGGCCGAACGCAAAACAAGCTTCGTCATAGGTAAATTTGAGATCAGCTTCGGCCGTCAAAAATCGGTCATTTTTCAAGCAAATTCCAGAACCTGTACGATTATTTTTTCACAGTTTGCTGTTCAATTCACCAGCCTGTCCGTTTTCGTGCATATGCTGTGTCAGATCGTACAGCCAGCATATTGAAAATGATTGTTTAACAATTACAATACCCTGTAAATCAGTTTTGTTTCAATTATTGCACTATTTTTGAAGCTGGTTCACAACACAAATACCAAACCCATGAAACAATTCTTCAAATTTCTGCTTGCCTCGTTCACAGGCACCATCTTATCGTTTTTGTTCCTTTTTTTCGTCTTTGCGGGCATTTTGTCGGCGCTGATATCAACTGCCGAGAAACAAGCCGTAAAACTGAAAGAAAACACTGTGCTTTACATCAGGTTTGATGCACCCATTCCGGACCGAAGCGCAAAAGACCCCTTCCAGAACTTTGACTTTATGTCGTTCAAGCCAACTCAAAGCATTGGCCTGAATGATATTCTTGCCAATATTGACAAAGCTAAAACCGACCCGAACATTGCCGGTATTTTTATGGAGCTTGGCACTGTGGATGCCGGCATGGCAAATCTGGAAGAGATACGCAATAAGCTGCTCGAATTCAAAGAGTCGGGAAAGTTTATTATTAGTTACGGCGAAACCTACAGCCAGTCGGCCTATTACCTGGCCAGCCTTGCCGACGAGGTGTATATGAACCCCGACGGTAGCCTGATGTTCAAAGGCATGATCGCTCAGCTTACTTTTCTGAAGAATATGCTGGCCAAACTGGAAGTGGAGCCACAAATTATCCGTGGTCCGAACAACAAATACAAAAGTGCGGTTGAGCCCCTGATGCTCGATAAGATGAGCGAAGCCAACCGCGAGCAGATGGAGAAGATTCTGGGCACCAACTGGGCCAACTACCTCGAAAAAATCAGCGCCAGCCGGAACATCAGCGTCAACGATCTGAACCGTTATGCGGATGAACTGTAACCCTTCGGCCACGAGCGTGTTGCTTGTTATTTTGGATTTTTTATTGGGAGTAGTTTGTACAGTTGGTTGGCCGGGTGGTCTGGAAGTACCTCGAGGGTATGGCTGAGCCAGCCAAAAGGTTCTACTTCATTGAGTTTGCAAGTGGCTAACAAGGAATAAATCATGGCTGCGCGCTTTGCTCCCTCATGCGAGCCTGCAAACAGATAGTTTTTTCGGCCAAGGGCTACAGGACGTATGGTGTTTTCAATCAGGTTGTTGTCCATTTGATATCGTCCGTCATCGAGGTATCTTATCAGTCTTGGCCAAAGGGTCAACATGTAAGTGATGGCCTGGCCAATGGCGCTTTGGGCAAGACACAGGCATGTTGCTCACTGAGCCACCGATGCAACTGCTCAAGCCACAGGTTGGGCCTGTTGCTGTCTGAGGATTTTTATCTCATCATGGTTCAGGTGATTCTCTTTTGCCATGCGCTCAATCTGGTATAGCTTGCCTATAAGCAACAGGGCAGTTTCAGCCCGTTGGCTGTCGTTATCCAATGCCTTTTCAAAATTGCGTCTGGCATGTGCCATGCAGGCAAGTTGCAAGATATGGCCTTTGAGTCTTAATCCGTTGTATGCTGCATAACCATCGGTTTGAAGCACTCCGCTAAAGTCTTTCAAAAACTTCTCCGGGCCTTCGCGTCCGCGCCCTGTTGGTAGTCGAATACCACAAGGCGCTCCATCGGATCGTGGTACACCCAGAGGTAACCTTTGTGTGTTGAGCCCGGCTTGTCTTTTGTCAATACTGCAATGGGCGTTTCATCGGCCTGAAGGTAGCCCGAGGATTGAACTTTTGCCACAAGGCTATGGTATAGCGGTTCAAGCAACTGACAGCTGGCGCTGAACCATCCGTTGATGGTTGACTCTGACAACTGAAGCTTCTGACGTTTGAACATTTGTACCTGACGGTAAAATGGCAGGTGATCTGCGTATTTACTCACTATCAGGTGAGCCAACATGCTTGCGCCGGCATTACCTTTCTCGATAGGCAGGCTCGGAAGCTCGGCTATGGCTATCTGTGTTTGTTCCTGGTTCTGACCAAGCACATACTTGGGGCGCACAATCTGCCTGACATAGATGCTGCCAGGCTCGTATTCAGGTACCTCCGTGATGGCATTACCAATGAAGCGGGCGCCCTCAGGAAGGTTCTGTGGTTCGATGACCTGCTGTTTGCGTGGCAAATGGGCCGGAAGTTCAAGACGAAGCGGTTGTTGCTTGTCTTTTTGCCCGGCTTTTGTACGGGTGTAGTTTATTTGCTGGGTCTGGGGCTCCGGTTTCTGAGGTTCCGGCAGCTCGAAAAGGGTTAGTTGATTGGGATTGGCAGCCACAAACCGTTCGCTCTTTGCACCAAATAGCATACGCTTGAGCTGGGCAAGTTCATGCTTGAGCAGCTTGAGCTCGACCACCAGCGCATCATATTCCGATACCATGTCCTTATGCCGTGCAAGCTCTGACGAAGCATATTGAGCTCGGCCAGTAAGGCTTGATGTGCTGCTTTGGAAATAGTGATTGTTTCTGTGCTTGCCATAGGGCAAAATTACAGAATCAACCTGCTGGAAATGACCGCCTTAAACCTTAGTTTCCAACAAAATCATGTCGATAAAATCGCTTGTTTTTTCTTGCATTTTCCATTGAAATACCATTGATTATCATCACCAGCTGGCTATAGTCGAGCATCTGGTTTTTCACCCCATCCATACTTTGTTTGGGCAGTTGCAGCCTGCCTTGCTCGAGTCGCTTGTAAACAGTACGAACCCTCCGGGTTCCCACCGAAGCATTTTTGATGCAGTTGCGTGGCTTGTTAATGAAAATGTACAAATCTCCGCTCATGGGGTTTTGGCCAAGCTTGCTTGTGACCAGCCCGCATAAGCCGTCGAAACTTTTACGCATGTCTGTTGGCTCAAGGTAGAGAAAATACCTTGCCGAAGTAATGGAAAACATATCATCACATCCGGATTAAACATTTGAGCAGCGATACAGGGGTAGACAACGGCACATGTAGCTCAATGCCATTGGGATAACGAATCAACAGGTTTGTGCTACATGGCCCATTCAACTGCACAAAGCCTCCAGTTGCCTGCTCCTTTGAACGATACTTATTTACCCAGTAACGAAATGTGTAAAGCTTCATCCCATTTGCCATTGCAAAACGACCTTTGACTTTGACCACTTTGCTCCCACTGCTCAACCAAAAAAAACATTTTGTCTTTGCGCTCTTTACGAATCATATCCCAAAAATTTTAAGCGCAAATATCTGCAACCCAACCCCATCCTAAAATATGCTCGTGGCCGAAGGGTTACGATGAACTTGCCACGGCATCGAACGAAAAGGCTGTGGAACTTGGTTTTGTGGACGGATTGAAGTATAAGGACGAAGTGCTGGCCCTTTTGCGCGAAAAAACCGGAAAAGGCCCGAAAGACAAGATTGAAACCGTGACACTTGCAAAATACACCAATGCGAAAGTTGGCAAATCGTCCATCTCGAAAAACAAACTTGCAGTTGTTTATGCCACAGGAGAAATCTCGGATGGTGAGGGTTCGGAGAATGCCATCGGCTCGGACGACCTCTCTAAACTGATTCGCAAGTTGCGCGAAGACGACAAAGTTAAAGCCATTGTGATGCGGGTGAACTCTCCGGGTGGAAGCGCGCTTGCCTCGGAAGTAATCCGACGCGAGGTGGAGCTGGCCCGCCAGGAAAAGCCCTTCATCGTTTCGATGGGCAATGTGGCTGCCTCGGGCGGCTATTGGATCTCGACCAATGCCGATTTTATCTTTGCCGATCCGGGAACCATTACCGGCAGCATTGGGGTGTTTGGCGTTATTCCAAACTTCAAGGGACTGTTTAACAACAAATTAGGTATTACCTTTGATAAAGTGATGACCAACCGCAATGCCGACCTTATGGATGTGACGGAACCCATCAAACCTTATCAACTGGAAGTCATCAACAGGGAGGTTAGCAGGATTTACGACGATTTTATCACTTTGGTGGCCGACACCCGTGGTTTGCGCAAATCTTATGTGGACAGCATTGCCCAGGGCAGGGTTTGGACAGGCCAGGATGCTCTGGGCATTGGGCTGGTTGATTCGATTGGCGGTTTACAGGCAGCCATTGCCTACGCTGCCCTGAAAGCGAATCTGGGCGAGGACTTCCGGGTGGTGGAACAGCCGGAGCAGATCGATCCCATCCGCCGGCTCATACAGGACATGAGCGGGGTGAACAGTGGTAAACGTGCCCTCAAAGCGCAGCTGGGCGAACACTACCATTTAGTGGAATACATCTCGCAGGTAAGCCGGATGAAAGGGGTGCAGGCCAGGCTGCCCTTTCATTTCTCAATAAACTAACCGGCAGAAACACATCAAAGAAAAGAGGCTGTCTCAAAAGTGAGGCAGCCTTTTTTGTGTAGTATAAAGAAATTTGGGCTTTCTATTGAGTCTTTTCACCTGGTCGCTTCAATCCGGATTCACAAATCTTTCGGGCGGGCCGGATGAGCGTCCGGAGAAGTCGTATTCTTCGATATCCATCTCAGGCTCAGGTTCATAGCGCCAGTACTCATATTGCAACTGCACAGGTGGGGACTCCGGCTCAATTTCCTCCCAGTAAAACGAAGCATATTCCGGAATGCTCCAGAAATCGGGTGCAGGGCGCTGATAAACCGGACTGTCGCCAAAGTAGGTGTCACGGGCGCTCTGCTCATCGTCGCAGGCGGCAATAAGCATGGCTGAAAACAATAAAGCGGAATAAAACCGGAACTTTTTCATGCCACCTGAATCGTGATATACAAAGGTCATAAAAAAACCGGGCTTGCGGCCCGGTTTTTCGGATGATTATTTTGCGTACTCCATTGCTTCGAGACGCTTGTAGTAGTCATAGCGCCATTTGGCATTTTCTTCGGCCAGTTTCGACAGGCGCTGGGCCTCCTGGGGGAAGGTTTTGCGCAGCGAAGCAAAACGCACTTCGTTGTTGATAAAGGCCTGGAATTTGCTCCAATCCGGGGCTTTCGAGTCGAGCTGGAAGGGGTTCTTACCTTCGGCTTCGAGCAGCGGATTGTAGCGGTAAAGCTGCCAGTAGCCCGATTCAACAGCCAGTTCGGCTTCGCGTTGTGCGGTGCCCATACCTGAGCGGATTCCGTGGTTGATGCAAGGCGAATAGGCAATGATAACCGAAGGTCCGGGGTAAGCCTCTGCTTCCTTGAGGGCTTTGAAGAACTGGTTCTGGTTTGCCCCCATTGCTACCTGAGCTACGTAAATGTAACCATAGGTCATAAGCATGGCACCCAGGTCTTTTTTCTTTACCTTTTTGCCCGAGGTGGCAAACTTGGCCACTGCACCCACCGGTGTTGACTTGGACGACTGACCGCCGGTATTGGAATACACTTCCGTATCCATTACCAACACATTGACATCTTCGCCCATGGCAAGCACATGGTCGAGGCCGCCGAATCCGATATCGTAGGCCCAGCCGTCGCCGCCAAAAATCCAGATTGATTTCTTGATAAAATACTGGCGAAGGGCCATGAGTTCTTTTGCCAGGTCGTCGGTAGCTCCGCTGAGCACCTCAATAAGCTTTTTGGAAGCTTCTTCCGACCTTTTGGCGTCATCCATGCTTTCGAGCCACTGGTTGAAAGCTTCGCGGCGGGCTTCGGGCATCTCACCCTTGAGGGCTTCCATCATGCGCTCGGCAATGCGGCGACGCATCTTATTGACACCCAGCGCCATACCAAAACCATATTCGGCATTGTCTTCAAAAAGCGAATTGGCCCAAGCAGGTCCTTTGCCTTCCTCGTTGGCGCAATATGGGGTGCTGGGTGCCGAGCCACCATAGATGGATGAGCAACCGGTGGCATTGGCAACCATCATCCGATCGCCATAGAGCTGGGTGATGGTTTTGATGTAAGGCGTTTCGCCGCAACCGGCGCATGCACCCGAAAACTCGAACAAAGGACGGGCAAACTGGCTGTTTTTGACCGACTGGAACTTGTCCACAATGGTGTCTTTGTAGGTCACCTTGTTTGCAAAGTAATCCCAGCGACCAATTTCGGCCTGTTGTGTTTCGAGGGGCTTCATTACCAGGGCTTTCTCCTTCGAAGGGCACACGTCGGCACAGTTGCCGCAGCCGGTGCAGTCGAGCGGACTTACCTGAATGCGGAATTTATGCGGGGCAAATTTGCCTTTGGTTTCGAGGAGTTCGGTGCCCTCCGGCATGTTGGCTTCTTCCTCGGCATTGACCAGGAAAGGACGGATGGCGGCATGGGGGCACACATAAGAACACTGGTTGCACTGGATGCAATTGTCGGCCTGCCACTCCGGGATATTGACGGCAATACCGCGTTTTTCATAAACTGTAGTTCCTGCCGGGAAGGTGCCATCCTCGCGGTTGAGGAAGGCGCTCACCGGTAGGTCGTCGCCTTTCATGCGGTTGATTGGCATCACCACATCGCGGATGAATTCAGGCAGATGTTCAAGCTCCTGTGCCTGCCCGCCTATTTCGAGCTTCGACCACTCGGCAGGTATGTCCACTTTTACCACCTCGCCTCCGCGGTCAACAGCAGCATAGTTCATCTTGACGATGACTTCGCCTTTGTTGCCGTACGATTTGAGGATGAAGTCCTTCATCTTTTCAACTGCCTTCTCGTAGGGGATGATGTTGGCCACTTTGAAGAAGGCCGATTGCATGATGGTATTGGTGCGACCGCCCAATCCGATTTCTTCGGCAATGCGGGTGGCATTGATGATGTAGAAGTTGATCTGGTTGTCGGCCAGGTACTTTTTAACATCGTTGGGCAGCTTGGCTTTTGTTTCTTCTTCGTCCCAGATGCTGTTGAGGAGGAAAGTTCCACCTTTTTTCAGCCCTTTGAGCATGTCGTATTTGCCCAGGTAGGCCGGTACATGGCAGGCCACAAAATCGGGCGTGCTCACCAGGTAGGTAGCACGGATGGGATGGTCGCCAAAGCGCAGGTGCGAGGTGGTTACGCCGCCCGATTTCTTGGAGTCGTAGGCAAAGTAGGCCTGGGCATATTTGTCGGTGGTTTCTCCAATAATTTTGATGCTGTTCTTGTTGGCGCCCACGGTACCATCAGCTCCGATGCCATAGAACTTGGCTTCGTAGGTACCTTTGGGTGTGATGCTGATTTCGGGAAGCAGGGGCAGCGAAAGGAATTTCACGTCGTCCACGATGCCAACGGTGAATCCTGTTTTGGGCTCATTGAGTTTCAGGTTGTTGTACACCGAGATGATCATGGCCGGTGTAGTATCCTTGCTGCTGAGGCCATAGCGGCCACCCACGATAAGCGGGGCATTTTCGCGGCCGTAGAACACATCTTTCACATCCAGCAGAAGCGGTTCGCCATTGGCGCCGGGCTCTTTGGTGCGGTCGAGCACAGCAATGCGCTTCACTGTCTGAGGGATCACATTGAGCAGGTATTTGGCCGAGAACGGACGGTAGAGGTGAACAGCTACCAGACCAACTTTCTCGCCTTTTTCGCGCAGATAGTCGATGGTTTCGCGTATGGTTTCGGTCACCGAGCCCATGGCAATGATGATGTGCTCGGCTTCGGGATCGCCGTAGTAGGTGAACGGATGATACTCGCGACCGGTCATGGCCGAGATTTTCTGCATGTAATCCTCCACCAGGTCGGGGATAACATCATAGTAGCGGTTGGCTGCCTCACGGGCCTGGAAATAAATATCAGGGTTCTGGGCAGTACCTCTGGTAACAGGGTGTTCCGGATTCAGGGCATTGTCGCGGAAACGCTGAAGGGCTTCCATGTCGAGCAGCGGTCGAAGTTCGTCGGTGCTGAAATATTCCACCTTCTGTATTTCGTGCGAGGTGCGGAAACCGTCGAAGAAGTGCAGAAAAGGCACCCTTGATTTGATGGCAGCCAGGTGGGCAATAGGCGCCAGGTCCATGATTTCCTGCACACTGCCGGTAGCGAGCAAAGCAAAACCGGTCTGGCGGGCGCTCATGACGTCGCTGTGGTCGCCAAAGATGGAAAGGGCCTGAGCTGCAAGGCTGCGGGCACTCACATGGAACACGCCGGGCAACAGCTCGCCGGCAATCTTGTACATATTTGGAATCATCAGGAGCAATCCCTGAGATGCTGTGAATGTGGATGTTAGCGCACCAGCCTGAAGCGAACCGTGCACGGCACCAGCCGCACCACCCTCGCTCTGCATTTCCACCACATGAACCGTTTCGCCAAACATGTTCTTCTTTCCGTTGGCAGCCCATTCATCCACATACTCGGCCATGGTGCTGGAAGGAGTAATGGGATAAATTGCGGCCACTTCGCTGAACATGTAAGCCACATGCGCAGCAGCATAGTTGCCATCGCATGTAATGAACTTCTTATTATTGCTCATATTTATATAGGTAGGTTTGTGTATGTAACTGTTAAAGAATGAACAATTGCCGTGCGAAATTACTCATTAAAGCACAATCCGGCGAGGGGTTTTGCACCCAAGTGGCTTGTAATGAAGTAATTTATAATGATTTTAGATTAGCCGACCTGCTTTGCCCCTTGCAAAAAAGCCGTACTTTTATGAGCGAAAAATGCACCTTGCAATACCAGACAATCATCAAACACCTAAGACAATGAATATCAGCACAAATTATCTTGGTTTAAAGCTTAAGAACCCCATCGTGGTTGGCGCCTGCAACCTGACCTCGGATGTGGAAATGCTTAAAAAACTGGAAGAAGCCGGAGCCGGCGCAATCGTTTACAAATCGTTGTTCGAGGAACAGATTCAACTCGAAAACCTTGAGCTTCACCAACATATGACAGACTATGATCATCGCAATGCAGAGATGACTGATCTGTTTCAGGAAGATTTGTATGAAGCCGGACCGGAAGAATTTCTGATGCACTTTTCAGAGGCCAAAAAAGCGCTGAACATTCCCCTGATTGCCAGCCTCAACTGTGTGTACGACGACACCTGGTACACCTACGCCAAAAAACTTGAGGAAGCCGGAGCCGATGCGCTGGAGGTTAACTTTTATGCCGTACCCACCGACTTCGACGTGGACGGCCGCGGCATTCTGAACGAGGAACTGGACGTGATCGAAGGCATCAAAAAAGTGGTCAGCATTCCTGTTTCGGTCAAGCTGAGTCCGTTCTACACCAATCCGCTTTACACCATAGCCGAAATGGACCGCAGGGGCGCTGCCGGTTTTGTGTTGTTCAACAGGCTGTTCCAACCTGACATTAATATTGAAACCGAAAAACATCACTTCCCTTATAACCTGAGCAACGAAATTGACAACCGCCTGGCATTGCGCTTTGCCGGTCTGCTTTATGGCAACATCAAAGGCACCATCGTGGCCAGCCAGGGCATTTTCACCGGGGCCGACGCCATCAAGATGATTCTTGCCGGAGCCGATGCCGTACAGGTGGTAAGCACCCTTTACAAAAACGGCCCGAAACAGATTACCCGCATGCTTCAGGAAATGCAAGCCTGGATGGAAACCAAGGGCTATCAGTCGCTCGACGATTTCAAAGGCAAGCTGTCGAGCAAACGCAGCTCCGACCCCTTCGCCTACCGCAGGGCACAGTATGTGGATATCCTGATGAAGTCGGGAGAGATCTTCAAGCAATATCCAATGGTTTAATTACTGTTTTAGAGTATTTTACATACATGAAGGCGGCTTAAAAGTCGCCTTTTTCAATAGCCGTAGGCTCTGGCCTCAATTTTTTCGGGCACCAGACGAAAGACGCATACATTCTCGAGTGCCGGACGGCTGTAGTTGAATTCCCCCTGGGCATACTGCCCCATGATGATGTTGAGTGCCGAGGTCTTTTCGTCCAGATCAGTGATAAATTCCACCGTACCTTCGGCCATCACCGAGCGGTATTTCATGCTGTAGCTGCACGCCACAGCTTCGTTCTGCCAGCGCAGCTGATGATCGGTGCTCATCATCAGGCAAACTTCCGGATATTCCTTCAGCAGGTTGATCTTGGTTCCATCGGGGGACGAATGAAAATAAAAAACGCCATCGCGGTATCCGAAATTCATGATGACCACATAAGGACGACCGTCGGGCCGGCTCATGGCCAGACTGCATACCTCGCATTTGCGGATGATGGCCTCTATTTCGGGCCTAAAGTCAATAACCCTTCGCTTCATGACTAATAAATTGAATTCCAGTCTATTCCGAATATGAATTCAGAAACTGCTCTGCCCTCCGGCATGAGGAAGCTCATTCTGAAGCCCATACTTACCGGGGCCTGAAGGCGAAACAGGTGCACATCGGCCCACAGTTCGATGCCCGACGAGCTAAACTGACGGTCCGGGCTTTGAAGAAAGTCGTAAAATAAGTTGGTTCTCAGCCTTTTGGTGTAGATCAGCGGACCCACACGGTGATCAGGGTAAGCCAGTGGGAAAGCGTAATCCAGTTTTGCCGCCCGCATGCTTCTGCCAAACAAGCCTGTGTAGCCCCTTGGCACCGAAATGTAAGAACCAAAATTGTAATAACCTGCCTGTTCCTCATGCATGGCTACGTAAAGCCTGATTCCGTGGTGGTTGGCCAGGCCGGGAAAATAGGCTGTGGCAGAGGCAAAAAACTGGCTCCCCGGATCTTCATCAAAAGGTGTGTGCCTGAAGATGATTCTGGCTATCTGGCCTGTGCGGGGAAAGATGTCGCGCATTTTTTTCCTGTCGAGGTTGTAAGCCAGGAGGTTATAATTAAAAACTGTACTCAGGTTCTGCTTAAACTGCAAACCCACGTCTTTGTCCATCACTCTGTGCAGGAGGTTTACTCCGGCTCCCAGTCTCAGACCTCTTTGCCAGCGGTTTCTGGTGAAGTTGAGCGGCAGCCCGAGCTGCACGCCCGCGCTTGTTTCGTCCCATCGAAGGTCGTACTCCCTGTTTTCAATGTAGGCTTTTCCCCTGCGCCTGCCATTGCTCAGCGAAGCTTCGATTTCGGGGAAAAAGCCATAATAGCTCAGCTTAAAGACGCTTTTCCCGGTGCCTTCGTTCAGGTCGTAGTCGTAGCCAGCAGTGGCCACCATGGTACTGAGGCTGTTTTGCGACATCAGGCTGAAGCCAGGCCGGATGAGCTCGCTAACTGCATCCACATAAAAAGGTGCCCAGCTGTGCAGCCGGAACAGGTTGAGGCCTTTGCGGTAAGGCCTGACAAGATACAGGCTGTCGGGAATGGGCGCCTTATCAATAGTAAAGCGTTCAGGATCAAGGGCAAAGCCAAGCAGACTGTCGCCTGCCGGCTGAGAGAAGTCAGTTCCAGGACTTTCGATAGGGCGGTAAGCCGATTTTGCCAGTTTCCACCCATCGGCAGTGTATGCAGCAAAAATCAGGCTGTCGCCACCGGACGCAAGCACCGGATCGGAGGCTGCAAAGCTGGTCGAAGTGAGGCGCTTGAGTTGTTTGGTAGCAAAGTCGAACATCATTGCTTCATGCCGGCCCGCCCATGTCCCATGGAGAAATACCTGCCCATCGCCTCCCGAAGACAAATGAAAATCGTTGAAAACGAAAGAGGTGTATTGCACCGCATGCTGGCTCCTGACATTGAGCAGCCAGATTGCTTTCCCCCGAGGCCCGGTGCACAGGAATGCAATATGTTCGTCGTCGGCAAGCCATTTGGGTTGGCTCACAAAATAAGTTTCTGAAGACCAGGCTGTCCGGGTCTCTCCGGTTTGGATATCAATAATCAGAATGGCTGATGAGCCGTCGGGCCGCACCTCCGCGACAGCAATTTTGTCGCCTGCATGGTTGAGGTCGGGGGCATAGTAATAACTTTTCCGGCTAAGCTGCCTGATTTTACCGGTATGGATATCGCCAAGCTTGATCACAGAATAGGCCCGGTTGGTCCACCTCAGGTCGGGTTGAAACTCATTCCAGGCCACCAGGTGATTGCGTGCAGAAAAACCTTCAGGGAAGATGTAATATGGGGTGAAGAGCACCTGCTCGCCCGTGGCATCAATTTTCACAATGCGGCTCAGGTCGTCGAACGATGTGCGGAAGGCCACGATGCCATGGGGTGTGCTTTGCGGATAACGGTAATTGGTGTAGTGCCTTCTGTCCGGTGAAAGCTGAATGTGTGTCATGGAATCGACCACAGCTTTGGATGCCCAGTAATTTTTCAGGCTGTCCATTGTTGCCCGGTAGAGCTTGCCTGCACCCATTCCTGTTTGTTGCCGCAGCGCTGCGCTGAAGGGATACACTTTCCAGGGTCGTGTGGCGCTGTGCTGGACGGCATTTTCCCAGAGCTTTTGGCCATGCTGCAGGCTGTTGAATGCAACAATGTGATATCCAAGCTCATAGATGTCGGGGGTAAAATCGCGGAACGAGCCAAACCAGGCTTTTTCGTAGGAATAGGCCCCTTTTTGCAGAAGCTGGGCTTTAAGTCCGGCTTCGAAGGTTGGTGTGCGCCCCCTACCCGTTCGGCTGAGGTAGGTTTCGGCCCAAACGGCATCACCTTCCAGAAACCAGGATGGAAGAAACAATCCGGCCATTGCACCCGTGGCCTGTTGTCCGAACATAAACCGCAGGCCGCGACCAAAGCCGGTTTCGAGCCGGCTGAGTTGTGCCACATGACGCAGCTCGTGCAACACCAGCTGGCTGTTCCAGTCCT
This sequence comes from Bacteroidota bacterium, assembly GCA_016715945.1. Lineage (NCBI taxonomy): Bacteria > Pseudomonadati > Bacteroidota > Bacteroidota bacterium. The sequence continues at coordinate 733,016 of JADJXJ010000003.1, read as the reverse complement.
GCGAGTATCCGTCCTGGGGGGGCACATGAAAAAAATCCATTCTGCGGGGTGCCCAGGCTACCAGGGCATTCGATATGGAATTCTGGTTATGGAGCACCACATCAGTTCGCAGGCTGCGGGCACCCAATCCGGCATTAACAACAGGATAGGCCGCCTCGAGCAAATTCGCCGTTTGCTGGGCATGCCTGGCATATTCCTCCGGAAAGATCAGGCGGAAATGAGTGGTATTCAGCTGTTTCCATTTCGTGCGTGCAGCATCCTGACCGGTCAGAAAATACTGACTCCTGGCGGCAAAACCGGAGGCAAGCAACACTGCACACAGCAATAGTCTGATCAGCTTCATAGGATGCTCATTCGAGCGCAAATGCTCCGGTGGCCTGCAACTGTTTCCAGTAAGCGGGGTATGATTTTACAACACAATCGGGATCGTCAATCACCAGGGTATTGATTTTCAGTGCAAGGGGCGCAAATGCCATGGCCAACCGGTGATCGGCATACACATTGAACCGGATAGGTTCGCCCTCCTTTGGCAGTTGGGCAGAAGGGTGAAACTGCCAGGTGCTTTCGTTCACCTTGACAAAATCGGCTCCCAGTTTGGCAAATTCACGCGCAATTGAGGCCGTGCGGTTCGACTCCTTGTATTGCAGGTTGTCGAGGCCGGTAAAGGTGGCTTTGCACTGAAGACCGGCGCAGGTAGCCACAAGTGCCGGCAACATATCGGGATGGTCGTGCAGGTCGAAAAAGTGGCGTTCGTCGGGCAGGCCATTTCGCACCAGGCGCAGACCATTTTCAGTTTTTTCGGTTTTCACGCCGAGGCCGGCAAACATTTCCATGGCTTTGCTGTCGCCCTGCAGGCTGTCGGCAAGCAGGCCTGGCAGATAAACTTCTGCGCCCTCGCTCAGGGCAACCATCTGATACCAGAAGGCAGCAGAACTCCAATCGGGCTCAATATCAACTGTTTGCGGTTTGTAAGCTACCGGAAGCACCGATATTTTCCGTCCGGCCACCATCACTTTGGCTCCACATTGCTCCATGAGGCGAATGGTCATTTCGAGGTAAGGCAACGAGTTGAGGCCATCGGTCAGGTCGAGGTCGAGTCCTTTTTGCCAGGTGGGGCCGGCCATAAGTAGCGAGGAGGCAAACTGGCTGCTTTGCTGCATGCTCACCGAAGTTTTTCCGCCTTTCAGCTTTTTTCCGACCACGCGTACCGGAGGGAAACCTTCTTCTTCCGTGTAGTAAATTTCGGCCCCAAGCTGCCTCAGACTTTCGACCAAACCAGCAATTGGCCGCGATTTCATGCGAACGGTACCGGTGAGCATCCAGTTGCCCGGGGTGGTTGCCAGGTAAGTGAGCAGAAAGCGGAAAACTGTGCCCGCATTGCCACAATCCACCACCAGAGGCATGGATGAGTTGATGCAGTTGCGGATATAATCGAGATTCCTGATGAGCATGCCGGTATCATCAGCTTCCGACAAGTTATTGATCTTAAAGGGGATGCCCGAATATGCAGCAATCATCAGGGCGCGGTTGCTCAGGCTTTTGCTTCCGGGAAGCTGAGCCTCAAAAGAAAACTTTTTGGCAAGTGCAGTGATTTTCATCTAAGTAACAATAAGTTCGGTGTGTTTCAGAAGGTGTAAAGATATTCAAGACTTTCGATAATGAGGGCCTCATCTGCAGGCACATCCCACACGGCTCTGCCATCGTGGCCTATCAGCACAAAGAGGATTTGTTGTCCGGCATTTTTCTTGTCGTGCTTCATGCGTTCGATCAGTTGCGTGTTGAGCGATGAATCTATGGGCGGCCTGGTGTATAGCTTGCGGTAAAGCTCCTCATATGAAGTAAGGATATGGGCTGCTGTGTGGTTCAACTGCCGGGAGAGCCACAATTCGGAGAGCATTCCGGCCGCCACTGCTTCGCCATGCAGCAGGTCGAGTTGTTGCGACAAGGCATAGGCTTCGATGGCGTGGCCGACAGTATGCCCAAAATTGAGCACCTTACGGAGGCCTTTTTCGGTTGGATCCTGCTGCACGACCTGCAATTTTGCCTGGGCCGACCGGGCAATGAGTTCGTCCCATTCCGGCGCATCCTTGCCTGACGGCATCTGAGGCACTTCCTGCCCGTTGATCAGGGCATATTTGACAACCTCCGCAAAACCTGCCCTGAGCTGACGTTCGGGCAAGGTTAGCAGAAAGTCTTTGAAAACAAGCACCTGCAGAGGCTGATGAAAAGTTCCGAGATGATTTTTGTAATGCTGAAAATCGATGCCGGTTTTTCCGCCTATGGCCGCATCCACCATCCCGAGCAGGGTGGTGGGCACATGCACAACTTCGATGCCGCGCTTGTAGGTTGAGGCGGCAAATCCGCCAATGTCGGTTACCATGCCCCCTCCCAGGCAGATAAGCAGGGCATCGCGCCCGGCTTTGACATCGGTAAGCCCCTGCCAGATGTGCGACAACACCTCAAGATTTTTGTGCGTTTCACCCGCAGGGATGGTTATCACGGGGAGTTCAGCGCTCAGGCCCTTTAAATGCCTGTGAAAGACCGGCAAACACAGCTGTCGGGTGTTTTCGTCGGTGAGCAACACCACCTGCGCTCCCTTGCTGAGGCGCATTTCAAGGGTTTGCTGCATCCACAATGCAGCATCTTTTCCGTAACGAATCATGCAGATTTGGCGGACTTAGGAAGCAAAAATACAAACTAAGCCCAAAAGGCTCCTGCTGCGCGCGATTTGTGGGATTGAAAGATCAATAAAAGGCTGCCAGGAGCAGGTCGAGGTGTTGAAAAGGCAGGTCGTGGAGCTTGCTGATCTGCTGGCTGGTGAGGGTGCCATTGAAAATATAGGCCCCGCGGGAGAGTCCGCGATTGATTTTCAGGGCATTGCTCACGCCACCCTGCTGGGCTATTTCGAGCAGCAGGGGTGCAAAAAAATTACTGAATGAGGTGGAGGCGGTTTGCGGCACGCGCGAAGCGATGTTGGGCACACAATAGTGAGTAACGCCATACACCTGAAAAACAGGGTTTTGATGATTGGTTGGGCGGGAAGTTGCAAAACATCCACCCTGGTCGATGCTCACATCGATGATGACTGAACCTGGTTTCATCCGGGCCACCATGGTTTCGGGGATAAGGCAGGGCGATACACCTGTGCTGGAGTGTTTGGCAGCAATGACCACATCGGCTGTTTCGAGGGCTTTTGCAATCAGGTGTGGCTGCATGGTGGAAGTGTAGAGGTGCGGACCGATTTTTGCCTGCAGGCTGCGCAGTTTGTACATGGAATTGTCGAACACCTTGACGAGGGCGCCCATGCCGGCAGCCACGCGTGAGGCGTTTTCGGCCACGGTGCCCGCACCTATGATGACTACTTCGGTGGGTGCCACCCCGGGAAATCCGCCCAGCATGATGCCTTTGCCATATTGCGGATGGCAGAGGTATTCGGCAGCTATAAGGATGGTGGTATTGCCGATGATCTCGCTCATGGAGCGCACCAGCGGCAGGGCACCGGTTTTGTCCTGAATGTTTTCGAAGGCAAAGGCGTGCACCTTGCGTGCCATGAGCTGCTGAAAGTAGTCGCGCGTTCGGGTGGGCAGGTTGAGCACCGAGATGATGGTGCGTTTTTTTTCGATGAGCTCGATTTCTTCCCGGATTGGAGGGGCAATTTTCAGGATGATGTCGGCCTGGAAGATGGTTTCGCGCTCGCGCACGATGCGGGCGCCGGCCTCGGCATATTCGTGGTCGGAAAAATGGGCTTTTTCGCCTGCCCGTTCTTCGATAAGTATCTGTTGCCCGTGCTCGGTTAGGAGTTTCACCGCAGCAGGGATGAGCGCAATGCGGCTTTCGTTGGGCGAGAGTTCGCGCGGTATGCCAATGGTCATCTGCGAACCACGCACTGCGGTTTCGAGCAGCTCTTCCTGCGGCATCATCGCGGCAGCTGCGCCAAAGCTCATCCCATGTGGCTGTTCGTTCATAAAGCTGTCCTATTTCGGAACTGGCAAATATACCTCGATTATGCGGTCGTCGGGGAGCGCCCCATGTGTGATTATCACTTTTACGCAATCGTCAGGCAAAAGTTGCCCGATCTTTTCCGGCCATTCAATCAAACAGGGATAACCGCTGAAAAAGTAGTGCTCATATCCGATGTCGAATACCTCGGTCAGGCTTTCAATGCGATAGAAGTCAAAATGATAGACCGGGACAGCTTCTGCGGTTTCATATTCGTTGACCAGGGCAAAGGTGGGACTGTTCACACTTTCGCCCACTCCCCAATGCAGGCAAAGCGCTTTGATGAGGGTGGTTTTGCCTGCCCCCATCGCACCGTAGAAAGCAAAAATGCTGTAGTCCGGCCAGAGCTGCGAAAGGCGCATGGCTACCGGACCAAGTTGTTCTGTGCCTGATATTTCGAAGCGGTCGTGGAGATTCATCTTGCCTTCAGGTAAGCCACCGGCACAAGCATCTCCTGAAGCGAGATGCCTCCGTGCTGGAAGGTATTGCGGTAATAATTCACGTAATAGTTGTAGTTGTTCGGATAGGCAAAGAAGTCGGCCGAGCGGGTAAACACATAGGCAGTGCTCACATTGGGCCGGGGCAGGAAGATGGTTTCGGGGTCTTTCACCTCGAATACTTCCCGCGAATTGTATTTCAGGTTGCGTCCATATTTGTAACGCAGGTTGGTATTCACCGTGCGGTCGCCCAGAATCTTGACCGGATCTTTGACGTAAACCGAACCGTGGTCGGTGGTTACGATGAGGTCGCACTTTCTGGATGCGATAAACTGAATGATGTCGTAGAGCGAGGAATGCCTGAACCACGAACGCATAAGCGAGCGGTAAGCCGGTTCGTCCTCGGCCAGTTCGCGGATCATCTCCATCTCGGTGCGTGCATGCGAGAGCATGTCCACAAAGTTGTACACAATGATGTTGAGCTTATTCACCATGAGGTTGGCCATGCTTTCGGCCAGCTTTTTTCCGGCATTCAGGTTGAGCACCTTGTTGTACGAAAACCGGATGTCCTTGCCATAGCGCCGGAGCTGCTCGGCAAAAAGCTCGGCTTCGTACTGATTTTTGGTACCTTCGTCTTCCTCGTCGGTCCAGTATTTGGGATACAAGCGTCTGATTTCGGAGGGCATCAGGCCGGCAAACAGGGCATTGCGGGCGTATTGGGTTGTTGTAGGCAGGATGCTGTAATACAGCTCGTCGTTCTCCACCCGGAAAAACTCTTCCAGCATGGGCTGAATGGCTTTCCACTGGTCGTAACGAAGGTTGTCGATGAGCACCACAAAGAGTGGCCGGTCCGACTGGTCAACCCTTGGCAGGATGCGGTCGCGCACGAGCGTATGCGATAGCACCGGTTTGTCTGAAGTTTTGCTACGCAGCCAGTCCACATAATTGCCCTCCACAAAACGCGAAAACTGCCGGTTGGCTTCGTCCTGCTGCATGCGAAGCACCTCCATAATGCCCTGGTCCACCGATTGTTCGAGTTCCAGCTCCCAACGCACCAGCTTTCGGTACAGCTCAATCCACTCGTTGTGGCTGAGCTTGTTGGTGAGCTCCATGCCAATGTTTCTGAACTCCTGCTGGTAGGCTATGGTGGTTTTTTCGCTCACCAGTTTACGGTTTTCCAGGTTGCGTTTGAGCGAGAGCAGGATCTGGTTGGGCTTGACAGGTTTGATGAGGTAGTCGGCAATCTTGCTGCCAATGGCGTCTTCCATGATGTGCTCTTCCTCGCTCTTGGTAATCATGACCACCGGCAGGTTGGGCATCCACTGTTTTATTTTTTCGAGTGCTTCGATGCCCGACATTCCTGGCATGTTTTCGTCGAGGAAAACGATGTCGTATGGGCGTGAGCGAACCAGGTCGAGAGCCTCGTCGCCATTGTTTATGGTTTCAACCTCGTACCCCTTTTGCTCAAGAAAGATGATGTGCGGCCGGAGCATGTCGATCTCATCGTCGGCCCAAAGAATGCGTACTTTTTCCATGTGCTTAGCAATCAATTTATTGTGAAGGGGTAAAGGTTTGGCTCATGCATGCTATTTTTGCACTAATAATGTGCCGCAATGGTATGTTATTGCCCGGCAGCCGGCCGGCAGAACAAATTTAACGATTTTTAGCCCTAAGTTATGCCAAAGCGCAGCAAAATCATTAACGATCCGGTGCATGGGTTCGTGAGCATACCGGGAGAAGTTCAGTTCGGATTGATATCGCATCCATGGTTTCAACGGCTCAGGCGGATCAAACAACTGGGGCTCACCTATCTGGTCTATCCGGCTGCCCTGCATGCCAGGTTTCAGCACAGCCTGGGCGCCATGCATCTGATGCAACGCACCCTTAATCACCTCATTTCCAAAGGCCACAACATTGATTCTCAGGACATTCAGGATGTCCTTAATGCCATTTTGCTGCACGACATTGGTCACGGGCCTTTTTCGCACACCCTGGAACGTGTCGTTGTGCCCGGCCTGGATCACGAGAAGCTTGGCGGAGCCATCATCCGTTGCCTGGATGAAGAACTGCATAGCGGTTTGCAGGGCGCACTGGCCATACTTGAGGGTCGGCACCCGCGCAGGTTTTTGTGCCAGCTTGTATCGGGACAAATGGACATGGATCGGATGGATTACCTCAGGCGCGACAGTTTTTACACCGGCGTGGCGGAGGGATTCATCAACCTCGACAGGTTGCTGGCCATGCTCGACCTTGCCGATGATGAACTTGTGATCGAAGCCAAAGGCATTCATACCATCGAACATTTTCTGGCGGCACGCCGGATGATGTACTGGCAGGTGTATCTGCACAAAACCGTGCTTTCGGCCGAGTTTATGCTCAGCAATGCCATTGGGCGGGCAAGGCTGCTCGTTCAGGAGGGCACGGCGCTCGAGGCCAGTCCGGCGCTCAGGTATTTTCTGCAAAACAGCCCCGCGGCCAGCGATTTCAGCAACGGAAGCACAAGCCTGAAAATGTTTACGATGCTCGACGATGTGGATGTGCTGGCCGCGCTGAAAAGCTGGCAGTTTGCCAACGACCGCGTACTTTCGGTGCTGGCTTCGGGCATTCTGAACCGCAATCTGTTCCGGATTGTCCTGAGCGATGAGCCATTCGACACAGACTACCTTGACAAGCTGAGCGAAAAGATTTCTTCGGCCTATAAATTAGACAGGCAGGATGCCCAATGGCTGCTGATCAGCGGAGTATCGGCCAATCAGCTCTACAACCCCAGTCATTCGCCCATCAGGGTGTTGTTCAAAGACGGCACATTGCGCAATCTGGATGAAGTTTCGGCTGTGATCGGGCAGGCCGGATTGCTGGCCAACGAGACCAAATATTTTGTGTGTTATCCTAAATCGCTGGATACTATCTGAACCGGCATTTGGTACGGGTCATTTCCGGGTAATCAACCCAAGCGTAAGGCTCAACGTATCGAAAGCTTATCTTTCACACTATCAGCCACATGCTCAAAATGAAACTGAAAGCCTTCGGCCTGCAGGCGCACGGGGGCAACCCGGGCACCTTTGAGCAGCAGTTCGTCGGCCATTTCGCCAAGCAATATTTTGAGCACAAAATCGGGCATTGGCAGCCAGGAAGGTGAGTGCAAAGCTTTGCCGATTGCACGGGCAAGATCTTTTTGCTGCACCGGGTTGGGCGCTGTCAGGTTGTATGCCCCCAGGCTCAGGGGGTTGTGCAGCAGGTGCAGGATGGCTTCTATTTCGTCCTCGAGGTCGATCCACGACACCCATTGTTTGCCCGAACCCACCGGACCGCCATTCCAGACCTTAAAGGGCAGGGCCATGCGCGGCAAAGCACCACCTTCGCGGGCCAGCACCACGCCCGTGCGCAGCAACACCAGCCGTTCGGCAATGTCGTGCCAAACCCTGGCTTTTTCTTCCCAACGTTTGGTAACATCGGCCAGAAAACCCTCGCCCGGGGGATCGTCTTCTGTGAAGACACGGTCGTCCGAAAAACCATAATAGCCTATGGCAGAGGCTTGTATAACAAGGCTCGGGTTAATTTCGGCTGCCTTGAAAAGCTTGTGCAGCATCTCGATACTTTGCAGCCGGCTTCCGATGATGGCATGCTTGCGTGCCTCGGTCCAGCGGGCATCGCCTATGCCTGCACCAGCCAGATTGACGATCACCTGCGTGCCATCAATAAGCGCAGCAAGGTGCGAGGGCGGTTGATGCCAGTCCGCATAATGCACACCGGCACCGAGAAATTTCTTGCGCGCCCTGGGCACATCGCGGGTGAAAATGACCAATTCGTGCTTATCAATCAATCTCTTAACCAAGGCTTCCCCTACCAGACCGGTGCCGCCTGCAATGACTATCTTCATCAAAAAAACATTTACTCCACCTTCTAAACAACCAGTCCTAAAGATTGTTTGTCGCAAACCGCATTATTGTGCCCTCCTGTGCGACTTGGCAAATCGGACTAACTTTGCACCCAATTTCGGAAAACTTTGACTGCCGACATCTCATACAAGCGAATCTGGAGTATTGCTTATCCCATCATTCTGGGCAGCGTGGCCCAGAATGTCATCAACGTAACCGACACAGCCTTCCTGGGTCATGTGGGAGAAGTTGAACTCGGCGCTTCCGCCCTGGGCGGCATGTTTTATTTTGTGCTCATCATGCTGGGTCTGGGCTTTGGCACAGGCATGCAGATCATCATGTCGCGACGACATGGCGAGGGCAACGCCCACGAGCTGGGGCGCACTTTTGCACATGGCAACTATTTCATGCTTCCGTTGGCAGTGGTTTCTTTCCTGGTTATGCTGCTGTTTTCGAGGCCCTTGCTTTCGTTGCTCATTCAGTCCGACAAAATATACGAGGCCAGCGTTCAGTTTGTCGATTACCGCATGTTCGGAATTTTTTTTGCTTTTGGTCAGGTAATGTTCCGGGCATTTTATGTCAGCATTGCCAGCACAAGGGTGATCACCTGGAGCACACTGGTCATGGCGGTGATAAACATCATCCTCGATTATGGCCTGATTTTCGGTAAGTTGGGTTTGCCGGCAATGGGACTGCAGGGTGCCGCGCTGGCTTCGGTGATCGCCGAGCTGGCTGCAGTGGCCTATCTTGCTGCCGATGTGCTTTTGCGAAAATACCATCTCAAATATCCCCTGTTTCGCCTCAGCGGTTTCGACAAACTGCTTTTCCGGCGCAATCTGGCCCTGTCGGCACCCATCATGTTTCAGAATTTTCTGTCGCTCGGGGTATGGTTTGCTTTCTTTCTGCTCATTGAAAAACTGGGCGAGCAGGCCCTGGCCATTTCCAATATCATCCGCAGCATCTACATCGTGTATATGATTCCCATCTGGGGCTTTGCCTCTGCAGCAAATTCCATGGTGAGTTACCTGATTGGGATGAAACACGAGCACCTGGTTTTTTTGCTCATCCGGCGCATCATTCTGCTCACGCTTGGCGGGGTGGCGTTGCTGATTCTGCTCAGCCTGATTTCGCCTTCGCTCCTGATCAGGCTTTACACCAACGATGCAACACTGATTTCCGGAAGCCTGCCGGTGTTGCTGGTCATCATGCTTGGCGCCCCGTTTTTTGCCAGCGGCATCATCCTTTTCAATGGCGTGATGGGAACAGGAAAGACAAACGTATCGTTTGTGATTGAAGTGATTACACTTGGATTGTATCTGGTTTACGTCTTTATTCTCGTGAGCCAATTCAATGCAGGAGTGGTGATGGTGTGGACTTCCGAGATCCTGTACGGACTGATTCTCACGACATTATCCCTGGGCTACCTGAAATCGGGCCAATGGAAACGGCAGACTAATTGACGCGGTAGAGGGTAAGTTTGTTGCCATTGTATGCCCCCAGCAGCAATGGACCATCCGGGTCGGCATAGCCGAATCCGTAGCTTTGGCCCTTTGGCAACCCTTCGAAATTCAGCGTACCCGTACCAGCCGAGACAATAGCTGCCTGACCTGCAGCTGGATGCTGAAAACACCATACCCCTCCTCCCGAATTTCTTCTGATATACAAAGGCTTACGATCCGGCTCAAAAGCAAGGCGACCTTCGAAAACAATCCGGTTGAAACGATCGAAAACAGCCACTTCTTTCCCGTCGGCAAATATAAAATCGGGGGTGCGATCCCCATCGAAATCGTCGTAATGAAAATAAAATGTCGGGCTGAGGGAACGCAAGGCAGGAGAACGGCTTAAGCCGGCTGAGCCAATATAGACTATTTCGCCTTTTGAGGTGGCGGTGAGAAAAACTCCCCTGGCATTGGTGCGGTTGAGGTGATAGTCTGCACCGGCTGCCTTGTCGGGATCCTCACGCAGCCGTATTCGTTCGAGGCCGTTGTCGTCGAGAATTTTTAACCGCCCGTCGATGGAATGAACCAGCACAAAAGACTGATTTCCAGCGGAGACCACTAACGGCGGGCTGTTCGAGATATCCGACGCAAGTGGAGGTTCCCACGATGAAAGCGCCTTTCCCGAAAAGTTAAAGCCGTAGGTGCGGCGATCGGCACAATTCACAAAAAACATCGGCCCGGCGGTGGAATCATACCCCAGTGCGGAGGTGGCGACTGATGGAAGCTGAACCGGAAAGCCGGGCGCCTGATTGCCTTTCGGATCAGTCAGGAAAATTCTTCCCGTAGTATTGAAAAGCATCATCGGATGCTTGCCTCCCGGCATCGAAACAACCAAAGGCTGCATGAGCGTCAGCCCTCCGATCGGCCGTTTCCAGAGCTCATTTCCTTCCGGAGAGAAACCATACATCCATCCGGCGCTGTCGAAAACGATGACCCGCGACTGGCCGGCTGCGTTAAATATGAAAGGCGCCGAAGCACCCGGGGCATTGAGCCGGGCAGACCACTCCGGAATAAGCTGCCCCATTGGGATTTCGTTGCCCCTGATCAGCACACTGGCGTAAACTTCGGAACCAGTTTTGCTCAGCTGAACGCTGATGGATTCGAAGCCATGCAAAGCGGCCGCGTCGCGCATCAACCTGAATTTCAGCTGTCCGTCCACAATATCGCTCAGGCTTCCCGCGGTCTTGCTCACCTGGTGATACAACACCATGTCCGAACGTTGGGAAATTGAACCGGCAACTGCGCGCCAGCTGAAATCTGTTATCTCTTTTTGTTTGTTTTCCAGATAGTTGCGCAATAGCATCAGGTTTCCCGAAAACAAAAATATCCGGCCATTGGTGGTTACAAAATAAGGTTGATTATGTGCCGTAAAACCACTCCCCTGGAGTCCCATTTGGTTGATATCAGCCCGAACAGGCGCACTCCAGGCTGAATTCCAGGGTGAGGGCACCATGGGTAAGGCAGAAAAGATCTCCGAAAGCACGGCTTCGGGTGATTGTGGCACAAAGAGTAAAAAATGGCCGTCGCTGCCCGAACCGGCAAGTTTTCCTGATATCCTGATTCTGGATAGCGGACTTCCGGCGTATGAAGCCACAAACGACATCGTTCCCACCGGCAACCACTGAGCCAGACTGTCCGGAAGGATGTGCTGACCGGAATAAACCAGCTCGTTTATCCCAGTACCGGTGAGCAGACCACTTAAAAAGATTTCGTGCTGCCTTAGGTGGACATCCAGCGCAAGCCAGGGACCAAGTAGCCGGGCCGAAGCGCCTATCTGTTTGCCGTATGCTGCCGCAAACAACCCCTCCAGCGGCCCGGCAAGCAAAGGCGGCCTGACGTACAATACCGCGTCGGAGCTTGCATTTCGCTGTTTCTGGGCCAATTCCAGAAACTGTTTTTCAGGAGGTGATTCCAGTGCAATAAGCGCAGCCTCGAAAGCCTCGCGACTGAACGAAGCTATGGCCAGGCCCCGCACAAAGCCATAGTTCATTTGCCGCCGGCTTTGTCGGTCAATTAACACAAATGTTTGGTATCGAGACGTTTTTCTTTTAATCAGTTCAAACCGGTTTCCAAATGCAGGCAAAGCTTTTTCGTGCAGGTTCCAATAGGCAAAATTTCTTCCCGGCCTGGCGTAAAACACAAACTGATATGTGTTTTGCAGTTCCAGCAACACGAATGCAGCCTCAGTATGTTGAACTTCCTGCTTCAGGCCGGCCTGAACAAGCAAGGTATCGAGCAATGCCAGATCGTCGGACAGCCTGCTGAAGTATTCTGCCTTGCGGAGCGAAGCCCACCAGCTTGTTTCGGCCAGCCGCGCTGCAAATGAGGAGCCCGACGGGGTGTGAAAGACCCCGACGGCCTTGTCTGGCATGGCTTCCCACAAAGATATTTTTTCAGTTTTTCGGAAAAGCAGCACAAACACCAGCATTGCAAGCAGTGCAAGAACTGTGGCAAACAATACCAGCGACCTTAACCTCATCGGACTTGTGCAGAATGATTGTCAAAAATACGCTTACAGGGCATCCAATGGCCAAAGGAAGCTTTAAAAAGGCAGGCTTAATTGCATACCTGTGTTAAAACTGCGTCGGTGATGCGGACTGAGACCGTGCATGCGGATGGCCTCACGATGTGCTTCTGTGGGATAGCCTTTGTTGCTGTCCCAGGCATAAAATGGAAATTGCCGGTGAAGTTCAATCATCAGTTGGTCGCGTTCGGTTTTGGCAAGGATAGATGCAGCGGCAATGGACATATAAAGCGCATCACCATGCACAATACATTGATGTTGAATATTTTGGAAAGGTTTGAATCTGTTTCCGTCAATGAGCAGCAGTTGCGGTTGTGGCTCGAGCCGTGCGATGGCCCTGTGCATGGCCAGAAATGAAGCATTGAGGATGTTGAGTTTATCAATCTCCTCAACGCTCGCATGGGCCACGGCCCAGCTGATGGCTGCTTCTGTGATCAGCTTACGCAAGGTGTTGCGCTGCGGTGCGCTGAGCTTTTTGGAATCGTTGAGCGCCGGGTGGGAAAAATCTTCAGGCAGCATGACGGCAGCTGCTGTGACTGGTCCGGCAAGGCAGCCTCTGCCGGCTTCGTCGCACCCGGCCTCGGCAATAGCCGTTCCGCTGAATCTGGCTTTAAGCATTGGTTGAGAAATACAAAATGTTGTTGGCCAGCGCCAACAGCAAAAACAACCAAACCACGAATGAGGGTCTTGCAGTGCGGCTGAGCGAGCCGGCCCAGATGGCGAGATGTGCACTGATGGGCAACATTGTAAACAAGGTAGTGTGCCAATGGCCGCCACGCATAAAAAAAGCACCCAAAGCAATGATCAGAAAGGAATTGAGCATGGCCTTACGTTTGCGCATCGCAATGTTGCGGTCGGCCGAAAGGCTGTAGTTAAAAGATAAAGCATTGAAAAACAACATCAAAAGAAATGCAAACATCACCAGCTGAAACGTGCCCGGCGTGGCAGGTACAATTAGACTGGCTGCAAAATCGGCAGAAAACAGTTTGAGGTTGAAAACCAATTTGTTTTGTAAAAACCAGAAAATGAGCAGGTAGATTATGGTGGTTAGCAAGGCCAGCAGCGGAATCAGCCATTCGCGAAGCCTGGAAAGCCTGAGGATGAAAAGCACCGAGAAAATCCAGATTACAAAAACCCAGGCAGCCTGATTAATCAAGGCAGTGAGGGCCACCCATATCCCAAAGTTGAACAATTGAAAATTGATGTTTTCCTGTTCGTACATCCTGAAAGCCAGGTTAAAAGCCATCAGCAGCATTAGCAAAGCCGGCCAGAGCGGCTGAAAAATCATGGCTGCAGGCTGGCTTCCGCCAACGATTACCCAAAACAGGAGCCCATAGGTGGAGGTGCGTGGAATAAGACCATGGGCGCTCAATATGGCATTGAACATAAATCCTGCGGCAAGCATCAGCAGGAAAGCCAACAGTACCGAAATCTGCGGATAGTTTGCAACAGGGCTGGCCAGCAAACTGTATAAGGGTTCGCCGGCGAATGCAGGCTGAGCTTTTCCAGCCTTGAGTATTGCAGGGAGCCACAATGCCAGGGCAAGCGCAATAAGTGCTACGTACTGAACAAGAAAACTGCTTTTAAAAAAACGGATCATGAATCAGAGGTAATTGCGCATGATCAGGTCCAAACCGATATCGCGGCGGTAATAAGCTCCCTCGAAACGTATTTTACCCAGGCCGGCAAGCGCTTTGGCTCTTGCATCCTCAATGGAATAATCCAAGGCGGTGACGGCCAGCACCCTGCCGCCCGATGTTTTGATTCCTCCGTTTTCGACGCATATGCTTGTGCCGGAATGAAAAACAAGGCAATCGTCGGCATCGTGCAGGCCGCTGATGGGCTTACCCTTTTCAAAGTCGCCGGGATAACCGCCCGAAGCCATGATAAAAGTCACGGCATAGCGGTCGTCGTTTTCGGTTTTTACTTCCTGAAGTCGGCCTTCGGCGCAGGCCAGGAGCAGTTCGGCAAAGTCGCCTTTGATTCGGGGCAGGATGCACTCTGCTTCGGGGTCGCCAAGTCTCACGTTGTACTCAATCACAAACGGCTCGCCCCCGACATTGATGAGTCCGAAAAAGATGAATCCGCGATAGTCCATTCCCCTCTGGCTGATGCCCCGGATGGTGGGCTCGATGATGCGTTCCCTGACTTTTTGCATGAAGTTGCGGTCGGCAAACGGAACAGGCGATACGGCACCCATTCCGCCGGTGTTGAGACCGGTGTCGTTTTCGCCAATGCGTTTGTAGTCTTTGGCCGTGGGCAGCATTTTGTAGCTTGTCCCGTCGGTAAGCACAAACACCGACAATTCGATGCCATTTAAAAACTCTTCGACAACAACAGTTTCGGAAGCCTTGCCAAATTTTCCGCGCAACATCGCTTCGAGTTCGGCCACTGCCTCATCGCGGTCTGGTATAATGAGTACGCCTTTGCCGGCAGCCAGACCATCGGCTTTGAGCACAAAAGGCGGTTGCGACTTTTGCAGAAACCCGATGCCTTCGTCAAGGTTATTGAGGTTTACCCTGAGGTAGGCTGCCGTGGGTATTCCGTACTCCATCATGAATTCCTTGGCAAAAGCCTTGCTTCCTTCAAGTCGCGCAGCCGAAGCAGAAGGCCCGATGATGGCAATATGGCTGAGCATGGCATCGCTGCGGAAAAAGTCGGCCAGCCCGTTGACCAGTGGTTGCTCCGGCCCCACTACCACCAGATTGATGTCGTGCATCAGGCAGGCTTCACGCAGCTGAGCCAGGTCGCCCATGTCGATCGGGAGGTTCTGACCCAGGGTCATGGTGCCCGCGTTGCCTGGGGCTATGAACACACGTTTGACATTCGGGCTTTGTTTCAGTTTCCAGGCCAGGGCGTGTTCGCGACCGCCGCTGCCAACCACCAATACATTCATGATAATGCGCTTAATGTTTTTTCAATGCTTTTCCAGAGCCGCACTGCTGCCGCATCCCAGGTGAATAAACGACTTCGTTCCAATCCTTTGCTTATCAACTCATTACGCAGATGCTCATCTTCAGCCAAACGCTTCATGGCTAGCGCAATATCCTGCACATCAAAAGGATTGACCAACACGGCTGCATCGCCGGCCACCTCGGGCATGCTGGTCACATTTGAAGTGATAAGCGGAACCCCACACTTGAAAGCTTCGACAATAGGTATGCCAAACCCTTCAAAATAAGATACATATGCGTAAATATGCGCCGATGCGGTGACCTTGTGCAGCTTATCGGCATCCAGGCGACCGCAAAAGACGACATCCTGCCTGTAGGTCATTTCTTCGTATGCCCGGGCAATTTCGTCGGTCCACCATTTGCGCTCACCAGCCACAAGCAGTTTCATACCGAGATTGTCGGATTGTTTGTAGATGTCGAAGGCTTTGAACAGCCTGGCGAGGTTTTTTCTCGGATGCAGCGAACCCACAAAAAGTATGTAAGGCGCGCCGCCGGTGTAGGCAGCACGAATCTGGCTGACGGTGTCGGGGCCGACGGGACCGAAGCTTTCGTTTACACCGTTGTAAACCACATCCACTTTTGATTCGGGCTGCTTGTAAAGCCGGCAGATGTCTTGTTTTGAGAACTCCGACACAGTGGCAATCCTGACCGCCTTGCGGGCAAAGCGGGGGAAGAACCAGCGGTAATACCAACGCACAAGCCACGGAAGATCAGCAGGATAGTGCTCAAAATTGAGGTCGTGCATCACGGCCAGCGATGGCACCCTGGTGCCCAGGCTCAGGTAACCGTCGGGCGAGAGGAATAAATGAGGCCGGATACGACTGAGCGCCCTGCGTACCGACCACTCGAACCAGATGATAAATAAAAACGGGTGACGTGCCTGGGGGCCAATAACTACCGGTTTCACGTTGGCCGCAAAAAGAAACTGCGGGTCGGGCCTGCGATCGAACAGAAACCAGAACTCGACTTCGGGGTGTGCAAGCACGATGCGCCGGAGTGTTTCGTAAGTAAACCAGCCGATACCCTCGAGCCGGCCGGCAAGCAACAAGCGTGTGTTTACAGCAATGCGGAGGCTCATCGGGCTTTGGTGTTCTGGCTTGTGAATAAGTTCTAAATTTGCGGCAAATATCCGAAAAATCGATGAAGCAGAGGTTCAAATTGTTGCTGCAGCGCCTGCTGGGTTTCGACAATTACCTCTTCGTCTTCGCACTGTTTATCACCGCCACCCTGCGCTGGAACAAAAACGAGCGCGACTTTCTTCATTTTGTCAGCCTGATCCCCGACGGACACACCGTGCTCGATATCGGCGCCAACATAGGTGTGATGTCTGTCTGGTTTGCACGCAAGCTGCCCGCATCGCGCATTGTGGCCTTCGAGCCCATACCGCACAATGTGAAGGCGCTGCGAAGGGTATTGCGTTTTTTTGGCATCCGCAACGTAGAGATTGTTGAGAAAGCCCTCGGCAACGAGCAAGGTACAGCCACCATGGTTATGCCCGAGGTGGAAAGAGTCCCCATGCAGGGCTTGAGCCATGTGGTGCACCATAGCATCACCGAATTCAATGAGGGTGAAAACTTCAGCGTGAGCATGATCACCCTCGACGATTGCGAACAGCTGGCTGCGGCCGACTGGATTTCGGCCATAAAGATCGACGTCGAAAACTTTGAGTATTTCGTGCTGGCCGGAGCTACAAAGCTGATCCAGAAGCACCGGCCGCTGGTGTATGCCGAGCTGTGGGACAACGAAAACCGCCTGCGCTGTTTCGGCTTGATGAAATCGCTGGGCTATAAGGTGATGGTGCTGCAGCAACATCGGCTTGTCGATTTCGAAAAAGCAAAGCATTTCACGCAAAACTTCTTTTTCGTGCCATCGAAAACTGCTCTTCAGCCGAGCTAAGCCCATGCAAAACCGCTTTGTCAAAAACCTTTTGCTGCTGCTCTCGCTCAACCTGCTCATCAAGCCTTTCTGGATTCTGGGCATCGACCGGAGCGTGCAAAACAGGGTTGGCGATGCAGACTATGGACTTTTTTTGTCGCTTACCAGCTTTTCCTTTCTTTTCTACATCCTGCTCGACCTGGGTATCACCAACTTCAACAACCGCAATATTGCCCGAAACCAGAAGCAGCTTCGGAAACACTTTGCCGGCATCATGGGGGTCAAAATCATTCTGGGTGTGGCCTACATACTTTTCCTGTTGCTCCTGGGCAAGCTTATCGGTTACGAAAAACAACAGATGGCCCTGTTGTTCTGGGTTGGCATCAACGCCCTGTTGCTTTCGATGATCATGTATCTGAGGTCGAACGTCTCGGGCCTGATGCTTTTTGCGGCCGATAGCCTGCTCTCGGTGCTCGACCGCCTGCTGATGATCGTATTTTGCAGCATCCTGCTTTGGACAACATGGTTTGGGAGCGTGCTGACGATTTCGGCATACATCTACGCTCAGACGCTGGCATATGCCCTCACTTTTGTGGTAGCCCTGCTTGTGGTGATGCGGCATGCCGGCAGGCTTGTGCCGGTTTTCGACCGCCGATTCATGTGGCTCATTCTCAGGCGCAGCGCACCTTATGCCCTGCTTGTCCTGCTTATGAGTTTTTACAACCGGCTCGAACCGGTGCTCATCGAACGGCTGCTGCCGGGCGACAATGGCCTCACGCAAACTGGTATTTATGCCAAGGCCTTCCGGTTGTTCGATGCTGGCAACAACATCTCCATGCTTTTTGCCGTGCTCCTTTTGCCCATGTTTGCCAACATGCTGAAAAACAGACAGCCCGTGTTGGCACTGACAAGGCTTTCGTTCAGTATCATCTTTAGTCTTTCGGCAATAGTGGCCATAAGCGGCATCCTGTATGCCGAACCCCTCATGAAATTGCTTTACGGTTTGCGCCCCGGCGAAGACCCATTGACATTCGAAATCCGTATCGCACAGTCGGCCCTCATTTTTCAGCTGCTTATGCTGGCCTATGTGGCCGTTTCAACCACCTATGTGTTTGGCACGCTGCTCACTGCCAATGGCAACCTTCGCCTGCTCAACACCTTAGCGGCTTCGGGAGTGGCCTTGAGTATTGTGCTGAACCTGCTGCTCATTCCGCCTTACAAGGCCACAGGAGCGGCCATTGCCAGCCTGAGCGTGCAGTCAATCATGGCCCTTGCCCAATATCTCGCCGCAAGAAAGGTGGCTCAACTTTATTTTGGCAAAACATTCGCTTTCAGACTGTTATTGTTTACTGGCCTGCTTTTACTTCTTGCTTTTGGGATCAGCCTGATGCCATTGTCGTGGATGATGCGTTTGTTGCTGACAGGGCTGACAGGGCTGCTTGTGCCACTGCTGAGCGGTCTTTTGCCCCCTCGGGAAATCATTTCCTTTTTTTCGGCAACAAAGCCAGATGCCGAAAAAGCCTGAATTAACACCGAAGCTGTTTTTTGAAGAGGATAATTTCTATTTTTGGCTGATCAATTAAATCAGCGGGTAAATGCACGACCCCTCAACACACGAGATGCACACTTTCAGCCTGGTGGATCTGGCATTCAAACACAGGAAACCACTGATCACCGTTGCAATTGTAACCATCGCGCTGTCATACATTTTCACCAGTCCCTGGTTTATTACACCCCTCTATAAATCAACGGTCATTCTCTATCCTACCTCGACCAACTCCATCTCGAGGGTATTGCTGAGCAGCAGTCCTTCGACCAACAAAGACCTGCTTGAATTTGGTGAAGATGAGCAAACTGAGCGCATGCTTCAGATTCTGAACTCAAACAAGATACGCGACAGAATCATCGAAAAGTACAACCTGCTCGAGCATTACAGGATTCCGGCAGGTAGCCGCTTCCGCATGACCAGGCTTCACGAAACCTACGAGAGCCGGATAAAATTCAGGCGAACGGAATACATGGCTGTCAAGATTACGGTGCTCGACCACGACCCTCAGCTTGCCAGCGACATAGCCAACGACATAGCCGAACTCTTCGACAGCACCATGAATGCCATGCAGAAAGAAGTGGCGGTGAAGGCATTCCGGATTGTGGAAAACGAATACAACAACCAGCGGGAATACGTCAGGCAGATGGAAGACTCGCTGAACGCCATCCGGCGCATGGGGGTGCACGATTACGAGAGCCAGGCCGAGATGATCAACCAGCAGCTGGCCATAGAGATTGCACGAAACAATCAGGCTGGCGTAAAGGCACTCTATCAAAAGCTTGAACTTCTGTCGCAATACGGAGGCATCTACGTTTCGTTGCGCGACATGCTGGAACATGAGCGGAAACAGCTTTCGCTCATTAAGACCAAATACGACGAAGCCAAGGTGGATGCCACCGAAAATATTCCACATAAATTTGTGGTTTCGAGCGCCTTCCCCGCCGAACGAAAATCGTATCCCATCCGTTGGCTGATTGCACTCATCGCATTGTTTTCTACACTCTTCCTGGCTTTGATCATCCTGATCCTCACCGAGAAAGCCGATGAGTCGAAAAAAAAAACTTCCAGGCAATATTCCCCAAATTCAACACCTTCGGCAAACGCCTCAGGCAACATTTGAAAACGCTTCAACCAATCATATCAGAAGAAACTGAAAAAAATAACCAGCATAATCTGAGCAATATGGACAATAGTTACAATAGCACATCACTGGTCAGACTGGTGTACCGCTGGCGCCTTCATCTGGCTATTATCACCATAGGGGCGGCTTTGCTCGGGGCCATATTTTCGGGTCCATTTTTCATTACTCCACTTTTTAGGTCGGAAGCTATTGCTTATCCGGCCAACATCAACAGCTATTCGGACGAAAGCGAAACCGAGCAAATGCTGCAAATCCTTCAATCGCAGGATATTACCGACTCCATGATTGCTCGTTTCAACCTGATGGAGGTTTATAAAATCAGCCCAAACTACAAATACTGGCGTTCGGCCCTGCTCGACGAGTTCAGGCAAAACGTGAAGGTGCGCAAAACACCTTACGAGGCTATTTCGATTACAGTTCGTGACCGCGACCCGGAACGCGCATCAGCCATGGCCGATGAAATGCTCAGACTGTATGACCAGAAAGTGGCCAGCCTGCATAAAGCCAAATACAAGGAAGTGGTTGAGATGTATGAAATGCAGCTCAACAAAAAACAAGCTGTGATCGATTCGCTGCAAAACCGGCTCTACCAATTGGCTACTGAACACGGATTGATTGACTATGGCGCACAGTCACAGGAGATTATGCGTGGTTATTTGCGCACTGTTTACGGTACCACCACTGCAAACATCAACACAAAAGCTGTTGAAGAGCTGAAGAAAAATATTGAAAAACACGGAGGTGAACTGATTACGGTTACACAGATGCTGGTGGAAGAATCGCGCACCTACGTAACCATCAAACTCGATTACGAGCAGGCGCTGCGCTTTTACAACGCCAAACTCACCTACAGCAACATCATCAGCAAGCCTTTCCCCTCCGATAAAAAAGCCTTCCCTGTGCGATGGGTCATCGTGGCTTTCTCGGCCCTGGGCGCATTGTTGTTGTCGCTAATGGTATTAGTGATCGCCGAGCGTAAAAACGAACTTTTTGGAATCAAGGCCTAATCATCTGACACTTTGACCGAGCAAAGCAAGACAGCCTTGGTCTATCTGGGCACTGCGGCATATCTGGCCATCAGCATGTATCTGGTGGTGCAGAAAGACATTTGGCTGTTTTTTGCCTTACCTCTGGTGCTTGGCGTGCTTTTGCTCTACATTTATGCGCTCGACAAGGTGCTGTTGCTGGTGAGTTTTATCACTCCCCTATCGCTCAACATCGAAAACATGGATGCCGGCCTGGCCATCAGCCTTCCTGCCGAGCCTATGCTATTTGGCCTGCTCGTAGTTTTTCTGAGCAAACTATTGTATGATGGTCATTACGACCACAAGGCAGCAAAGCACCCCATCAGTCTGGTGATCTACCTGATGCTGTTCTGGATGCTGATTACGACACTCACCAGCGAGCTGCCCCTCGTTTCGGCCAAAGCCCTTATTGCCCGGCTTTGGTTTGTAGTACCCTCCTATTTTCTGGCTATCCTGGTTTTCAGGGAGAAGGAGAACATCCACTGGTTTATCTGGCTCTACAACATTGCCTTGATAATTGTAATTGGCTACACCATATACAGGCATTGGACTTTCGGATTTTCTGATAAGTCGGCCCACTGGGTGATGTCGCCGCTTTACAACGACCATACCGCATATGGTGCCGCCCTTGCGCTCTTTTTGATTCTGACCATCGGCTACATTTTTTACCCAGGACTGAGCAAGACCCGGAGATTCTGGGTAGTTAGCATGGCCGTTCTGCTTGCAGTGGCCACTTTGTTGTCGCTGAGCCGGGCTGCCTGGATCAGCCTGGTGGCTGCTGCAGGAGTATTTGTGGCGGTTTGGTTACGTATCAAGTTTCGTTACATTCTTGCCGGATTTGCAATTCTATTAGCTTTTTTTGTGAGTTTCCAGCACCAGATTATTGACGTGCTCGAAAAGAACAAGCAGGACAGTTCCGCCGATTTTGTGGAGCATGTGCAATCGATCTACAACATCAGTTCCGATGCTTCCAACCTTGAGCGCATCAACCGCTGGCAAGCCGCCCTGCGCCTGTTCGACGAGCGGCCTGTTTTTGGATGGGGGCCAGGCACTTACCAATTTGTTTATGGCCCGTTTCAACGATCGAAGGAAAAGACCATCATCAGCACCAATGCAGGCGATGGAGGCAATGCCCATAGCGAATATATCGGGCCATTGTCGGAAATGGGCCTTCCGGGTATGCTGATCGTATTTCTACTTGTTGGCGTAATGATCTATCACGGTCTAAAAACCTATAAATCAGCTAAAAACAAACAAGCCAGAATTTTATCCCTGAGCGCAACACTTGCCCTTATCAGCTATTTTACCCACGGTTTGCTCAATAATTTTCTTGATACCGACAAGCTTTCGGTGCCGGTGTGGGGATGCATGGCCATCATTGTCGCCGTAAAACTTTATCATTCGGGTGGGGAGCAGGAACAACAAGCAACAGCCGAAAACAAAAACCAAAGGCCTGGTATTTAGCCCCTTAGTTTTTCTATCTCATTTTTCAATGCCGGTACCGCACGATTAAAGATTTCTTCGAGTTCGGCAACGATGGCATTGCGGTCAGCTTCGGGCAGGTCGTCGCTGCGCTTTTCGAGCAGAAAGAAAAGCTCTGCGGCCCGTTCCATGCCAAACTGGCGGGCTGACGATTTGAGTGAGTGCGCATGGCGCGACAACGAACGGGTATCGCCTGATTTGTTGGCCTGCAGCATATTGTCGAAGGTAGTGAGGCTGTGTTCGATAAATACCTCAAGCAATAGCACGAGGTCGTCGGTGTTATCGCCTATCACTCCTTTCACGGTGTCGAGGTTGTAATCGGGTTTGCGCTTGTCCTCCGGATCACCCGATGATTCTTCCGGTTCTTTTTCGACCTGTCTCGGTGGATGCTTCTGATGCAACAGGTTGTTGATTTTGGTGGCAAGTTCCGGGGCGGTGTGATAGTTTTTCAGAATGATGCCATCAATACCGGCCTGGGCACACATTTGACGTGTTTCTTCCGAGTCCTCACCCGAGTAGGCGATTATGCACACGTCGTTGTCGCTTTTGCGAAGCCCGGCAGCAATGTCGAAACCGCTGCCATCCGGCAGGTTCAGGTCAAGAAGCACGAAATCAAACCTTTCCTTAGACAATATTTCAAGGGCACTCTCAACGCTATCGGCCAGGCTGGCCTTGCATTCCACATCGCGAAGGAAGCGCATGGTGAGCAGCTGAAGCATGCGGTTGTCTTCAACAAGCAATCCTTTCAGGCCTGTAAGCTTGTCCATGGGACGCAGACGAACGACTTCGGGCTTGGACTGGCGGAGCATTTCGCAATTGAGCAGGATGGCCCGCAACAACTGGTCGCGTTCGTAGGGTTTGGAAACAAAAGCATTCATGCCGGCATCGAAGCATTCTTCGATGGTGGTTTCAACGGTTTCGCCAGATACTGCCAAAATGACTGCTTCCGAACCGAGTTCTTTCCGGATAACTCTGGTGGCGCTGATCCCGTCCATTCCCGGCATGCGGATGTCCATAAGCACAATCATGGTATCGGGGTGGTTCCGCATGTGGTTGATGGCCTCCAGGCCGTCGGCAGCAAAACTCAGTTTAAAATCTTCGAGCATCACAGCTGCCATTTTGCGCTGATAGGGGTCGTCGTCGGCAATAAGCACGTGCACCTGCTGAAGCATTTGCCGGGGTGGCAACAACTCGAGCACATCGTCGGGATGCTGGTTTTTGCTGGTTGCGAAACCAAGCTGAAACGTGAACACAGAACCCTGCCCTACCGCACTTTGAAGACCAAGGCGCCCGCCCATCCGGCGCACAAAATTATCGGCCAGTCCAAGGCCAAGTCCGAGCCCCCCGTAGTTGCGCGTAATGCTGCCATCTTCCTGGTTGAAGAATTCGAATATATTATCCTGCTGAAAGATTCCTATCCCCTTGCCCTGATCTTTTACCGCAAAGCTTAACCTCAACGCATCTGGCCGGGGCGACTCAACTTGCTTTACCTCAATTTCCAGCATCCCGCTGGTCGAAAATTTGATTGCATTTTCCATCAGGTAAAAAAGCACATCGTGCAGCTTATTCATATCCCCGTTCACCCAGGTGCCGGTGAGGCTGTCGAGGTTTGAGCGCCAGCCCAAACCTTTTGCAAGCGCCAGAGGTTTCAGTTCATTCTCAACTTGTTGCACAACGTCGCGTATCCTGAAATCAATCATCTCGTCCACAGGCCGCTCCATGATGATGTTCAGAAACTGAAACACTTTCTTCACCACCTGAAACAATCCCTGGCCCGATTCCCTGATTATTTCAAGGTATTCTTTATGCGATGCGTTCAGGCTCTCGGCCTTCAACAGATCGGCAAATCCAAGTATGAGGTTGAGGGGGTTGCGGAATTCGTGGCTGAGGGTGGCCATCACCTTTTGCTGCAAAGTTTTCGTGGTCAGCAATTTTTCGAGCGGGCGCAGATTTTGCTCGCGGGTTAGCTTTCGTTTCTTTTTGTCCAACAACCTGTTGTATATAAGCACAAACTTATCGAAGGCCGGTTTGATGTGGCCAACAAAGTCGGCGGCATCGCCTGCAACGGGTTTCAGTTCGAGCAAGAATAGCTCGTGGTTGTTTATTTTGAAATATATGTGCCTGTCGTTGATCCACAAATCGTCATTCCAAAGGGGCACTTCTACTGCATCAGCAGAAGGCTCACCTGAAGCAGCCGCAGAATTCGCAGGCACCCATTGGCTGGTTCCCTGGTTGCTGCGAAAATATTTTCCTGCTGATTCAACATATCCGCTGTCGTTGAGGATAGCAAGAAACTTATCCATCTCTTTATCAACATCTTCCGACAGTCCGACAACATACAACAAGCGATACAACAGATCGTGCAAGCTGCTCATGGCTGTTTTTTTGGTAAAAATAAAAACTTGTGAAAGCACCTGAAGCGCGAAGTTCAGGAAAAAGCATCTCTTCCTTCCAATTATTCTGGAGCTGACACAACAAACGAAGAAATCCAAAATAACTCCGCCACCAAAACAGGCACGTATCAGAGGGTTAACAACCTTTTCCTGTCAAAGGCCACAATGACAAACTAGAAGATGAAGAAAACCATTTATTCATATAACAATTTGATTTTGAAGATTTTAACTACATTAATTAAGAATGTTTCCAAATTTATCGCATCCGTTGATTTTTTAAAAAAGGCAGCCTAAATTTGGCGTAGCTGGTAAAAACTCCCGCTCGGCGGCCGTTTCCAGCACATATATCAACACCGATACCTGCATGGCAACCAAATCAACCCCAGAACAACAACAAACAAACTCCAAAACCACTGCGCCAGAATATGTGGTAGGCCTGGGCGCATCGGCAGGTGGCCTCGAAGCGCTGCAAGACTTCTTTAAGGCTGTGCCTCACAATACCGGGCTGGCTTTTGTGGTCATTCAGCATTTGAGTCCCGACTTCAAAAGCATGATGGATGAACTCCTGGCCCGCTACACCAAATTGCCCATCCGGATAACCACCGATGGGATGCAGGTGGAGCCCGACACCATTTACCTGATTCCACCACGTAAAAACCTCACCATATTTCATGGCAAATTATTGCTCGAAGATCAGGGGGCACGCAATGGGCTTAACCTTCCCATTGATTTGTTTTTTAAGTCGTTGGCACTCGATTATGGTAAGAAAGCAATCGGGGTGGTGCTTTCGGGCACGGGATCGGACGGTTCGCTTGGAACACGTGCCATTAAAGAAGCCGGTGGAATGGTTATGGCACAGGATGAGCGTACAGCCAAATTCGATGGCATGCCGCGCAGTGCAATAAAAACGGGTCTGGTGGACTACATCCTGCCCCCTGGCAAGATGCCTCAGGCCATTGTGGATTACATCAAGCATCCTTTCGTGCACTCGTCGGATGATGAAGGCTTTTTGATACCAGGAAGTGGCGACACCCTGAGCAAAGTGCTGATGACCCTGCGCGACCACACCGGTACCGACTTCAGTTATTACAAAGAAAACACCATCATCCGAAGGCTCGAACGCAGGGTGAGCATCAACCGGCTGAACAATCTGGACGATTATCTTAAATTCCTGACCGAAAACGAAAAAGAGAAGGACATCCTGTATCGGGAATTGCTCATCGGGGTGACAAGATTTTTTCGGGATGAAGAGGCTTTCAACCTTTTGTTCAATCAGTTATCGGACAGTCTCCTTTCGCTGAACCCGAGGAGCCTAAGGGTATGGTCGGTAGGCTGCAGCACGGGCGAGGAAATGTATTCCCTAGCCATGATGTTTTCGGAGGCTATCGAGCAAAAACGCCTGAACACGGAGGTAAAGATTTTTGCCACCGACATCGATAAACGCTCCCTTGAAGTTGCCGGGCAGGGCTTATATCCCGAGAGCATGGTAAGCGATGTGGAAGCCCCCTTGCTCGCGAAATATTTCAGCCGCCGCGAAAACGGTTACCAGGTGAACGAAAACATCCGCAAAATGGTCATCTTTGCCACCCACAATGTGCTCAAAGATCCGCCATTCAGCAAGCTCGACCTGGTAGTCTGCCGCAACCTGCTCATCTACCTGAAACCTGAAAGTCAGGACAAAGTCATCAGCTCTTTCTACATGTCGCTCAAAACCAGAGGTTTACTGTTTCTGGGCAGTAGCGAGTCGCTCGGAACACATGCCGACGCCTTTGATGTGGTAAGCTCAAAACACAAGATTTACACCAAGCGACCCGGCTACCAGCTTGCAAATTTTCTGGACCTCGACATCTCCCGGAAACACTCATTGAACGCCCTGTCGTCCAGAGAACCACGCCGCAAAGGCCAGACCAACGATGTCATCCTTTCCAGAATACTCGAAAATTTTGTTCCTCCCTCAATTGTCATCGACGAAAACCTGAATGTGCTTCAGGTGATCAACGACATCAATCCCTACCTGAGCCTGCGTACAGGTAAATTCTCGCAAAACCTCTCCGGGCTGGTTAGTCCTGAGTTGCAAATGATTATCAACAATGTGGTCCGACGCATCAAAAAAGGCAGCCAGAAAGTGGTTTTCGAAGGCGTCAAGATAAAAAAAGAAGACCTGAGCCTCATTTTCGATATTGTAGGCTACCATCTGATGTCGGACGATGAGGTGCATCACTTCCTGATCAGTTTTATTCACAACACGCTCGACAACTACAAAAAAGACGATCAGGATGTCGTAAACCTTGAAGACCAGTACCAAAACCGGCTCACCGAGCTGCAACACGAACTGCAGTTTACCAAGGAAAACCTTCAGGCCACCATTGAAGAACTCGAAACATCGAACGAAGAGCTCCAGGCAAGCAACGAAGAACTGATTGCTTCGAACGAAGAACTGCAAAGCACGAACGAAGAGCTTCAGTCGGTAAACGAGGAGCTTTACACCGTAAACTCTGAATATCAGAAAAAAATAGAAGAGCTCATTCAGCTCAACAACGACGTGAACAACCTGCTCAACAACACCAATGTTGGCGCATTGTACCTCGACAACAAGCTCTGCATCCGCAAGTTTACGCCTAATCTATCGGACATCACAAACCTGCTCGACAACGACATCGGGCGTCCTGTCTTCCACATCACCGGAGTAAATCTTTATCCCGAGTTTTTCGATCACATCCGCCAGGTGCAGAAAAACCTGCAGGTGATCGAGTCGGAGAAGAAACTTTCGGACGGCAAACTTTATCTCGTACGCATCTCACCCTACAGAACTGATTTTCATGCGGTTGACGGCATTCTCGTGACACTTGTCAATATTTCGATCCTGGAAGCCGAACGCCGGAAACTTCAACTCACCACCACACGGCTGAACGACGCCCTGGAGCTGGGCAATATGGCCTGGTGGGAGTGGGACATCCCGAGCGGCAAAGTGTATATGCACGAGAAAAAGGCCACCATGCTGGGCTACAGCCTGGAGGAATTTCCCACCGATGTGTACGAAATATGTAAGCTGATTCACCCCGACGACTACGAGCAAACCATGCAACACATGCGCGACTACTTTGCCGGCAAAGTGCCTGCCTACGACATCGCTTACCGCATCCGTACCAAAGACGGTGATTACAAAATATATCACGACCGGGGTGGTGTAGTGGAATGGAGCAGCGACGGCAAACCACTTAGACTCATCGGACTTGTGATTGATATTACGCGGCTCAAGGCCCCAAATGAGTGACAATACCAATGAACCTGAATGACCTGTTGATTATCTCTTTTCACTCTGACATCATCCTTGACCCATGAACCCGGAAAACAAACACATCGTTCAGTTGATTGAGGCATACCTGAACGATCCGGAAAAGCGACCGGAGCAGTTGTCCACCCGTTCGCTCACCGAAATCATGCACGAATTCAGCAACCTCTACACCGAAATAAGGCTGCAAAACGAAGAATTACGGCGAACTATGGGCACAAAAACAAAATGTACAAGCGTAAATTTAATCTTTGCCGATCAACAACTTAATTATTAGATGCTTACAGCTGATTTAAAAAATGTATCAACAAAAACCAAATGTATAATTTGGGCTAATCGGTGTTAAATTTTTCCTCTTTATATCCATCAGGACTGGTTTTATAGGCGAATAAATTATTAGTGCATTTTCGCTTTATAGCTCAACTAATTGGCTTTTATGGCATCGTTAAATCGCACATGCAGCCATTTTCTGAGGTGTTGTCAAACCTGTTTTTAAACCCCTCAAAAATATGTTAATGAAATGTTAAATTTGTTAATGGATAGACAAATGGGTGGACAAATGGGTGGACATGAGCCTGTATTTTTTATCGTGATAAAGGGGGGTGTATTTCCACTAATGGAGCACTAAGGCAAAAAAATCATGAATTGAAGGGGATAAAATACACCACCTTTTCTATATTATTATACGCTAATGTTATTCAATCTTTCTATTAGAACACATTGAATATCAATATACAATTAGCTTGGCAGAGATAAATATCCTCTAAGCTTACGTGTGGGGCCTTTTTAAGGGTTTTTGATGCTTTCCACGGACTTGGATTTTAAGGCCTCGATGGCCAATTCCTGTGCGTGGATGATTTTGTCGCGCAGGGCACATTGCTGACACGGCCCTGCCGGGAGGCTTGCGGGCAATACATTTGCCACTGTAAATATTGATTTGAGCGAAACAGATGGGGCATTACCAAAGAGGCTGTTAAGATCGACGCCTGCACCATGCAGATATTGAATCAGGGGTGTGGGGATAAACTCGCGTTTGTTGTTTTCGAGCTGACTGATGTCGCGCTGGGTGAGGCCACAGGCCTCGGCCAATTGATGCTGGCTCAGGCCAAGCAGCTCACGCGCCTGCCTGAACCGAGCGCCAAGCCCCACCTCTGGTGGCGGCTCTGCCACTTCCAACCCTACCCCCCTGTACATGCTGCCCTCACCGGTTAGGAGCCAGAGAGGGTTGATGTTGTATTTGGTTATTATTTTGACTATTACATCACCTCCTAATTCTGACCTCGCGGCCGTTCCTTTGAAATTACTGGGACTGATTCCGATTTCCTTAAAAAAACTAACCTGCGTTATTCTCTCATTTTTTAGGTATTCTACCAATCTTTTTTTTATTGGGGATAATATTTTATCCATAATATGTTTGAACAGTTATATTTTTGACTATTATTGCACAACACCATCACAAATATAGCATAAGGGGAACATGTTATGGCAGAATACTACAAAAACCGACTGTGTGTGAGCAAACCCGAGCTGTGCGGTGGGCACAGTCCCATACTATCGCAAGCGGCCTACAACAAAATGGTGCAACGCCAGCGGAAGCTGCGCCTGCGCAGGGGCTCGCCAGCTGGGCCGGCACTGCTGGCCTGGGACATGCTGCGCGACGATGTGCGCCGTGCCTATACTGAGCGATATGGCGACCCACGCCAAAACGGCATGGAACAGGCCCTGCAGGCCCTGCTAAAACCCGACGCCCAGGCCATCGATTACTTTGCCAATTACCGCCTGAACGACGGGCGCGCTTTGCCACCAAAAAATGTGGCCGAATATGTGGCCAATGCTCAAATGCTGGATGTGCTGGCCCGCGTGAGCACGCAGTCAGTGCAGTTTATCAAAGCCCTCAACGGCAACAACAGGCAACTGTGGCCCAATCTGGCTGCTGCTGTGGCCCGCCTTGCACCCCAAACAGGACACAACCTGCCCGAAAACCCTGCACGCCTGCGACAGAAGGTGATGGCCTGGGCACAGGCCACAGGCAACGATCGCTATGCCATGCTGGTGCCCAACAAGTATGGCAACGACAACGCACGCAAACTAAGGCAACAGGAGCAGGAAAGCCTGTTAAGGCAGCTGTTGCGCAAGCATCAGAATTTCGACAACGAGCAGGTGCGCACCATGTACAACATTGTGGCCGAAAAGCTTGGCTGGTACAAGCTGAGCGCTCAAACCATTGCCAACTACCGCGAAAAGTGGAACCTGCACACCATACCCGGGCGTAAAGGCGAACAAGCCTTTGACAACACCAAGGCGATGCTGGTGAAACGCAGCAGACCCACACGCGCCATGCTCTACTGGACTGTTGACGGCTGGGAAGCCGAGCTGCTGTATCAGAGCCAAAGCCTCAACAGCAAAGGCTTGACCACAACCACCTACCACAACAGGCCCACCATAGTGGTGGTGCTCGATCCCTCGGTGCGCTACCCTGTTGGCTATGCGATTGGGACGCACGAAACTCCTGCCCTCATCAGGCAGGCCCTGCGCAACGCCGTGCAGCACACCAAAGCGTTGTTTGGGCAATATTACAAGGTGTTGCAATTGCAAAGCGACCGCTATGGCGGAGGTGAGCTGAAAAGCTTATACGAATTTGTGGCCGAAAAATATACGCCTGCACGGGCGCACAATTCCAAAGCCAAGGCCATTGAACCCTGGTTTGGCTGGATCAACAAAAAGTATTGCCAGCTTATGCCCAACTGGAGTGGCGTTGGGGTGGCCAGGGGCAGCCAGCGTCAGCCCAATGCCGAATACCTCAACAAAATCAGGCACAGCTTTCCTGATTTTGAGGGGGCGCGCAAGCAGTTGGAACAAATTGTTGAAGCCGAACGTGCACGGCTTAGGGATGATTATTTACAGGCCTGGAATGCGTTGGCCGAGGCCGAACGCCGCCCCATGAGTATCGACGAATACCTGATGGTGTTTGGCGAAACAACAGGTTATGTAAATAGCCTGAGCCCCATGGGCATAGTAGCCACCATTGAAGGGCAGGAAATGGTGTTCGACAGTTTCGATGCCCGGCTGCGCCAATTACAGGGGGTGCAGTGGTGCATAAAGTATGACCCTGCCAATACAAGCCAGGTGCTGGCACTGAGCGCCAAAGGCCACAACGGCAGGCTTGTTGAGGCTGACGGGCAGCATCGTATCATGCTCGAAAAAAAGCATGTGCAGCCCATGGCCCTGCATGAGCGGGCCGAGGGCGATGTGCACGAGCTGCAACGTATTGCTGCCTTCAACCGAAACCTTAAACAAGATATCATGCGGGTTTCGGCCGACGATTATCAGCACACCCTCACATTGTTTGAGCGGCATCCGGAGCTCAGCGATACCCTCACCAAGCTGGTGCTGGTGGATAGCCGGGGCCAGCACAAAGACCGCCGCAACCAGCGCCATGTGCAGGCTGCCGCTGCAAAGGCTCAGAAGCTGCAACAGAAAGAGCAGGATCAGATAGGCAAGACCTGGACAGAGCAGCAGGAGCAATGGCTCGATGCCAAGATAGACCTTCAGCGATACATACAACAAGAAAATCAACAACCCTAAAAACCGAGGCCCATGGACATTTCTACAAAGCAAAAAGTGATGGCTGCCGTTGAGCAGTATCTTGCCCGCCACAGCATGACCGCGGCCGAACTGGCCCGTAAAAGCGGTGTAAACAACAGCTATCTGAGCCTGATGCGGCAAGGCAGCTACGAAACCGATGCCGGAAACGGCAAAAAAGTGGAGATAGCCGACCGCTATTTTGAGATGCTTGCCCGCTTTGTGGGCTATACCTTACAAAAAACCTATTGGGAACCGGTGCCCACGGTGCAGATGAAGCAAATTCTGGCAGCGCTTGAAGATGCGCGCGAGTTTGGCAGCACCTGTGTGATAACGGGCGAAACCGGCTCGGGCAAAACTTTTGTGAGCCGTATGTTTCAGCGCAATTATCCGCTGGATTGCTTTTTGGTTACGGTGGGCAGTGCCGACAATATAGGCGACCTGCTTGAAAAGGTGTGCGAACAACTGGGAGTGGCCACCGAAAAAACCAAGAGCAAAACCCTGCGGGCGGTTGCCAGGCGCATGCAGACCCTGCGCTTCGACGGCCTGAAGCCCTTGCTCATTTTCGACGAGGCCGAGTATATGAAGCAGCCCGCACTGTGCAATCTCAAAGAGCTTTACGACGCCCTCAACGGCCAGGCCGGACTGGTGCTGCTGGGCACCGACCAGTTAACCCGCAACATCGAGCGCATGCGCCGCAAAAACCGCGACGGCATTCCGCAGCTTTACCGCCGTATCAAATTCGGCTACAGGCCCCTCAACAACATCGACCGCACCTTTCGTGCATTTTTGGAGGGTAAGGACTATTCGACGGATGTGAAAAAATTTCTGCGCGAACATTGCGACAACTACGGCGAACTGCACGATGTGCTTGTGCCGGCACTGCGTGAGGCAGAGCGTACCGGCCAGGCATTGAGCGTGCAGCTCATACGAACCATGCTCAACATGCCCGAACCTGCAAACACATTGAGCTATGCCACGCGCACTTTCGGTAACTGATATGCTCAGGCGCAAATACGAGCTGTTTGAGTTCGACGGGGAATGGCACGATGCCTTTGGTAATCCGGAACGTGCCGGCACCTGGCTCATCTGGGGCAACAGCGGCAATGGCAAAACCAGCTTTGTGCTGCAGTTGTGCAAATATCTTACCCGCTTTGGCCGCGTCGCCTACAACAGCCTGGAGGAGGGCGGCGCACACACCATGCACGAAGCTTTTGTGCGACACAATATGGCCGAGGTGCGCCAGCGCTTGATGCTCATTGAAGGCGAAACTACCGAGCAGATGATGATCAGGCTGAAAAAGCCCCGCAGCCCCGAATTTTATGTGGTTGACAGCCTGCAATATGCGGCCATAAGCTACGACGAATACAAAACGCTCAAAGACCGCTTTGGCCGACGCAAGCTCATCATCTACGTGAGCCATGCCGACGGACGCGTGCCCGATGGCAGGGTGGCCCGGCGCATCATGTATGATGCCACCATGAAAATATGGATCGAGGGCTACAGGGCCATCAGCAAAGGGCGCTACACAGGCCCCAACGGGGGCATTTACACCATTTGGCACGAGGGAGCACTAAAATACTGGGGACAATGAAAACAACCGTAAAAGACCAACGAACACAACAGCAGCAGCAATTGCAGCGCCAAATTGAAGAGCTGCTTGGTATGAGCACCGAAGAGATGCAACAGCTCATCTTCGAAACCGGGTGCCGCTACATGGAGGATATGACCAATATGGCCGAGGTGGCACAAGAGTTTTTGCTGCAGCCCGTATATTGGAACTGGTGGCGACAGCAATGGGCCATCATTGATGCCCAGTTTTTGCTGCAGCATGCCAATGCGCCGCTTCAGGCTGCCACTATGCGTGCATTGTACGAAAAGATACACAACAGTATCGACACCTGGCCCGACAGGCTTGTCTGGATGCAGGTGCACAGCGCTTACGAACAAATGGTTCGCAGGGTGATTGAAAACCAACACAATGATGCCCTATGAACGAACTGCTTTGTCAGCTGAGCAGCCTGGAGCTGCAAAGCGCCCTTAAACGCCGTATAAAAACGCTTGAAAGGCAAATTGAAGAAGTGCTTGAAGACAACCATACCAATTTGGAGGAGCGGCAGCGAAGGGCTGGCATCTTGCAGCACAAGCTACTTTTTGCACGCACACGCCTGCGCCTGCTCAACGGGGCAAAGATGCCCGAATTGGCCAAAGTAAACTTTTATCAGACAAACCAAAAAAAATGATGTACGATGGACACAACAAACCTTAGCCTGGACGAAAAAAAGCGCCTGATGGCCGAGCTCGAACGCGAGCTGCGCGCCGAGGAAGAGCGCCGCAAAAAGGAAAAACAAGCTTACGAGGCCTTGCGCGACCGTACTGTGAGGCATGTGTTCAAAAAGCTCGAAAAAACCAGCGAGCAACTGTTAAAGACAAAAAACGAAGCTTTTGAAAGTTTCGAAACCTTGCTTAAACTCAAAAAAGACCTCTACCAGGTAGGCGACGACCGCTGGCAAAACCAGCAAAGCCACACCTTTACCACCGACGACGGCCAGCTGAGCATCATCATTGGCCACAATGTGATTGACCGTTGGGACGAAACCGTGAGCGCCGGTGTGGAATTGGTAAACCAATGGCTGGGCACTCTGGCCAAAGACGACGAAAGCGCCGTGCTGGTGGACATGATACGCGATTTGCTTAAGCCCAGCAAAGACGGCCAGCTAAAAGCCAGCCGTGTGCTTGAGCTGAGCAAAAAAGCCGACGAAATCAACGACCCGCTGCTGCTCGAAGGGGTGCGCATCATACGCGATGCCTACCGTCCTGCCAAAACAAGCACTTTCATTAAAGCCAAAAGCAAAGATGAACTCGGACGCGATGTATGGCTTCCGCTAAGCATGAGTGCATTATGATACGATTGTTTGCCACAGCCTGGCTTCAGGTGGCCCTTGTTTCGGCCAACACATGGTTTACGGCCCGCGGTGCATGGGCAGGGGTGGCTGTTTGCTCTTTCGGCATCAGCTATGTTTGGACGCTCAATGTGCGGCACATCAGTGTGAGCACACAGGCCGGACGCATGGCTTATGCCGGAGGGGCCACCGCAGGAGCGCTAACAGGCCTAATCATCAGCAAATTGCTTGCCCCATGAATGCAATACAACACATCAGCCCTTATGCCGCACCCGGCATCAAGCTGCTCAACAGGCCTACCCTGGAGGTTATTGAGCACCAAGTTTGCAGCTACTACCGCGTGCCTACAAATGTAGTTTACACACGCACGCGCAGGTTCGACCTGGTTAAGGTGCGCCGTGCCATATTTCTCATCGGACGATACTATGGTTATTCGCTGCCCCTGTTGGGCAGGCGTGCAAAGCTCAACCATGTATCAGTTTATCACAACTCGGTGCGGCTGCTCAACGAATTAGAGGTGATGCCCGCTGTGAGGCGCGATTTCGAGGCCCTTTGCCAGCAGATGGAGATTGATGCACAACAGATTCTGCAACGCAAACGATTTGACCAAACCAGCCTATGATCAATATGCTTTACACCCTGGGTTTTATGGTGTTGGCCTTCGAACTGCTGATTGTAGGCTGGCTTATTGCAAAACACTTTGAAATAAGACGTTATGAATGCAAACGCAAAACAAAAACGCATACTGCACGCTCTGCTGGCCAAACGCGGCCTCATGGACATGAAGGCTGAACTGGTGCTAACCCACACCGGAGGACGCACCCAAAGGAGCAGCCAGATGAGCCAGCAGGAAATAGCAGGCCTCATCAATAGCCTGCAACAGGGCTTTGCCGACCAGCAACCCTACGAAGCCGCAAAGCGCATGAAACGGCGCATCTACAGCCTTTGCTACAGCCTTGGCTGGACGGTGCCCGACCATCAGGCAGCCCGCCTTGTGGTTGACAATGCCCGGCTGGATGGCTGGATGCTTAAATACGGATATCTTCATAAGCCGCTCAGGCACTACAAATCAGCCGAATTGCCCAAACTGCTCACCCAATTTGAACGATTCGTAAAAAGCACCCTGTTATGATTACCTACAGCCTCACCTCGAGCGCCTTTGAAGGCGAAGTAATATTTGATTTCGACGACAATGGCCTGCTGGTGCGCTACGACGCCTCGGGGGCCAACCTCACCGAGGGACAACAGGTGTTTTTGCTGCGCCGACTTCCTCGCGAGCTGGCACAGATTAAAACATTTCTCGAAAACTCTCCCACTGCCAGGTTTACACCCATTGAGCAGGAAATCAGCTTCGAAATGTTTTGGAACCGCTACAACGAAAAGCTGCGTAGCAGCAAAAAAAAGGCCTTGAAAATTTGGAACCGCCTAAGCCGGGCCGACCAAATAAAAGCCTACCGATACATTACTCGCTACGAGCAAAGTGTCTATCCCGGAACACCCAAAAAATATGCCGAAACCTATCTAAATGCAGAACTATGGAACAACTAACCGAAACCCATGCAGCTAAATGGAAAGCCGAAAGCCTTATGGTGCTTTTAGGTAGTAAAATTGAGCTCGAGCTTAGCCGCGACGAGACGGAAACCCTCAAGAACATGCTTGCCATGTGGGTATTCAGCGGTATTGAGCATGCCGACGATTTGGCCGGCAAAGCCCATTTGCAGCAATGCCTGCGCATAGTGGAAAAAAAGCTCAGGCCTGGCTTGCTCAAGGTGAGCCGGAAGCAGAAGATAAAGCTCGACCTGATGCAGGCTCATTGTCTGATGCAGGCATTGGACGAGATGATGTTTTTGCCTGCAGCCAGTTTTGAGCTCAACACAGCCAGGCGCGTGATTAACCAGATAGACCGGCAAACATGAGCGCCGAAGCCAAAAAACACCTGGACGAGGCAACGGAATATTTATGCGATCTGCTTGCCGAACTCGGGCGTGTGAGCAGCGGCAATCTGAGCCACCACATTGCCCGTATGCACGCCACGGCAAGCTGGTGCAGTATATTGATTGAACGAGCAAAATTAGCAATCAATGAGAGTGAGACACGAGAAAATGGCCCAGACACGTGCGGCCAACACCATGCGTAAGGCCAGGCTGATCCGTCAGATGGTTGACGAGCATTACGAGCCCGGCCGTCAGGACAGAAACCGAAAATGGGTGTATCGAAACATAGTGGTGAAGATATATCCCATGAGCCTGACCACTTTTTGGCGCTATATGAGGCTAACGCGCAACGAGGCCGACCTAACCGACAAAGCCAATAATGCAGGGCAATTGCGTTTATTTTAGTTCCCCGCTTTTTTACACAACACCAGCCCTGCCTTGCCGCCCGCCCGGGCGGCTTTTTTATTGTTCATTCGATAACAAGCTGGGCTGATTGGGTGATGTTAGGCCAATGGGCAATGCTGTCGGTGGCCAGGGTGGTGTAGGTTTCTACAAGGTGTGCCAGCTCGTCTAACTGGTGATCGGTTTCACTCAGGGTGTTGGTAAATGTAGCGAAGGAACCTGTTTTGAAGCCGTGCAGGCACAACTGCAGGCCATCGGGCAGTGCAAGATAATCCGTAGGCATCGATTGTCCCTGTGCCGGATTGCGCGAAGGTTGCCTGCGGCGTGCCACAATGTGCAGGCGCAAGGTGATGGTGGCATCTCGAATGCCCTGACTTTGTTGCCGCCATTGGATGGGGGCAAACTCAATGAACAGTGCAGGCAGGGCAAAGGGCGGTTCTTCGTCGAGCCACTCGAGCATGGGGCTCCAAAGATCGAAATGTCTGAACACCTGATGTTCATGGCCGGCCTGGCTGTGCATGTAGAAGCTGCCGTTGGGATGCCGGCACAACAGTTGCAGGCGTTGCACCAGCGCAAGAAAGAGTTGCTGTCTCATTTATCTGGGTTTTAAAAGCTGTTTAAGCATGGTTTGAATGCCTTGCATATGCTGGTCGGCCACTTGCCGCACAATGTTGTCAACCTGCGGATGCGGGCCAATGAAGCGGCGCCGGGGCATGTTGATGCTGCTGCCGGTGCGCATCAGGGCAAGATTTTGGTAATATTGGGCCTGCTCGCCCAGGCTCAGGCTTTTTTTGCCCGGCTTGCCGTCTTTGCGGTAGCGCATGCGCGAGGCAAACCTGTAGTGCATGGCCCAAAAAAAGCGTTTCATTCGCTCGGTTACAACAATGCTTCCGCCCTCGTTGTGCAATGCTGCATGGCGTTGATGACTGCTGAATGTGATGCTGTTTTGGTTGATTTGTGCCCGCAACGAACCGCGCAGCCCACCGCCACCACGCACTACAAGCAGGCTGCCTCGGGTGTTGAGCCTGCGGGCCGGCCAAGGCTGATCGAAAAAAGCCTTTCGCTCAAAGTTGCGGTCGAACTCGTCTAATAATCCAACAGAAAGGTCTTTTAGTATTTGCTTCACCGGATTATACATTATTTTTGATTTTTACGAAAATTTATTCAATTTTTTCTTGACTTTTGTTTGGCAGTTTATCTATCTTTGTATCACAAGAAAAGTAAAGCCCCTCAAGTTATCCTCAGCGCAAGCACGGGGAAGGCGACGGAGGGGATTTACTTTATTACTAAGTGATGTAGGAAGTTGCCATCTTTGGTAATTTTCACCTTCATAATTACGAGTAGGCCGTTGTGCGACGTGGTGTAAACATTGAATCTGTTGTTTCCGTGTCTGGCGTCTTCCTGAGACACGAAATCGGCTACCCCAATTAATTCATGTGCCTTTTTTGCTATTTCCAGTTTTAATATGTAGCGTTTGTCGTTTCTGTACTTATAAATGAGTTCGTTGTAAAAATTTGCATTCACAACGACCGGCTGATCCAACATAGCGGCTTTTACTTCAAATCTTCTTGCATCGAACTTTCCAATCTTTGTGGTAGGCAAGTTTTGCTTATACCAGCTTACAAGTCCCTTGGCGGCTTTTGCTTTTTCCGAATAGGATGTTAACAGTGAATCTATCACATCTTTCACCCTTTGCTGCACCTTGAAATATGGATGGTTTTGGGGGAAGATGACCTTTTGCTTGCCGGGATTGAAGCGAAACATGGCGGCCCGATTGACGCCGTTTTTATCAATACGTGTGGTGGCTGCTTCGCCGTTTCTGATGGCCTGGGCGCTGTTGGTCAGTGGATATTTGTTTTTGAGCACCTGCACCACGGTGCAGCGGCAGTTCCAGTCGAGGGGCGGTATGTAGTTGTCCCAGAAGGGATCGGAGGGCGGGAGTGTGGTGTTGTGCAGTGCAGCGTGCGATGCCCTGACCTTTTCATCGTTGGAGGTGCGAAACTGCAGGTTGTACTGGTCGCCGTCCTGTTCGAAGTCGCTCCATTTGGCTGCCATTTGTGCTGAGGCAGCGGCAAAGTTGTATTCGGCCTCGAGGTAACGAACGTTATAGGTTTGATAAAGGCTTGTTATTTCCTGTCTGAAGCGGCTGAAGGGTTTGATGTTGCCTTTTTCGTCTTTGAGCATTTGTGAGGCCTGCCTGAGTTGGTGATAGGTTTTGAGGCCGGAGAAAACGAAGATGTTTCGGTCGAGTGCTGCAGAAAGCGCTTGCGGAACATCGTGCCTGATGCCATTCTGAAGCCCTGTTTTGACCGCCCGTTTAAAAACGCGGTAAATTTCGTTTACGAGGGCTGCTGGTGGTTCGTCGGCGAGGTTTTCAGGCTCGAAACCCTTATTGTTATGCAGCCATTCGATTGCTGCATCAAAAATTTTCTTGTTGATAGAAGAGCCTTTTTTGTCGGCTAATTGGATATGATGATGGTGGTTGTGATACAGTTCATCAATGGCTGAATGCAGCCCCCGGTAGTAGCATTGGGGGTTCAGAAAAAAAAAGCCGCAGGGTCGGTTTTGCGGGCACTGACGGGGATGTTGTATTTTTCAGTAAAGTATGCCGGGTCTATTTCATAGCCGGCGTCGAGCAGCATTTGTTCGATGTTTTTTTGCTGGTCGGGGCTGTAGTCGATGCTGTCGTCCCATTCGAAGCGCAGGCCCTGCACCTGAAAACCGTGCATGAGCATAAAGGGCAGCAGGCGGTTGTTGACCAAATCGCGCAGCATATCGGCATCGGCTTCGATGACATTTTGGAAGATTTGCAGGTGTACCTGGCTTTGGCTGAGCGAGGCACCTTCGTCGATGGTCATGGTTTGGTTGAGGATACCTTTGCTCATTTCGCTGTTACAGCGTTCGATGCGTTGGTCGTACACGTTGAAGGCATCGCCGCGCGAGCTTTCGACGATTTGTATTTCGGTGCCTTCGGGAAAGAGACCCCAGGCGGCGGCGCCCATATCGCCCAGCATTTGCTCTATTTTGCTTATTTCGTTGGGGTCGCGGCTGATGGTCTTGCCTATGCGTATGGGCATGCCAAAGAGTTCGCCAAAGCCGTCCCAGAAGGCCATCATGTTTTTTTTGCTTAGGGCATGGGGTGCACATTTGAGCAACAGGCCCAGGTCATGAGGTTTGCCTGCTTCGATGCACCAATTGGCCAGGTTGCTGTTTCGGTAGCTGATGCCTTTGCTGTGTTCGTCGTCGGCATTGCGCAGGATGATGCCATGTTCGGGCACCACGTGGCGCCTTGGCACCAGGCTCACCTGCTCGAACATGCGTTTACCCCCAAGGGTGATGATGTCGCCAAACTGTATGAGCGAGTGCCCCCAGAAGCGGCTGTCGAGGGCATGGCTCATAAAATCTTTAAACCATTCGGTTTCGAGCAGTTCTGTAGCCTGGCGCACTTCTTTGCCCGAGGCATCCACCAGCCTGAAAGCCTTTTTGAGCACCATGTTTTTGCGTTGGGCTATGGCACCTGTCAAGTGCATGTCCACGTCCACGTCGGTATAAACGTCGTAGAGGTGTGAGCGGCGGGGGTTTTCGGTATTGATAGCCAGTTGCCATGCCTGCCGCCAGGTGCCTATGTCTTTTTTAGTGAGGTGCTGGGTGCGCACGGCCAGTTCGATGAGCATGCTTTTGATGCGTTGGCGTTCGTTGGCATTTTGCATTGCCAGGAGCATCTCCTTTGTTTTCATGGCTTTGAGCTTGGTTTTTAGTACTGATGTGTGGCAGGTTTCCACGAGCCGTATCGGATGCCGTTTTGCGGATTGGCAGTGGTGGGCTGGATGAGTGGAGGCAAGTTAGGGGTTGCTCTGCCGGCCTGTACTGCTTCGAGCCATTCGATGGCACGTTTGTAGCGTATTTCGCGCATTTCGAATCCCATGCGTTTGGGTAGCCATGCCACAAGGTGATAAAGTGCAATGTCGGCAGCTATCATCACCAGTTGCGGGTTGCGCTCTGCTCCAGTGGCGCTGAAGGCGGCTGTCATGTCGTATTTGGCGCGCAGGTAGCTGCAGATTTCTTCCAGGGCATAGGTTTCGGCACGTTGCAGGTTGGCTTGGTCGCTCTGATGGAGCACTTCGAGGGTGGCCGCATCGCTGACGGCTTTATAATCGTTGTTGGTTAAAAAAGGCATCGCTCAAGATTTTGGGGTGGTTATGTGCAGGGCAATTTTACGTGCGGTATCAAGGCTAAATTCTGGGATGAAGCGTTTGTTGCGTATGGCTTGTTTGAGCTGCTGCTGCTCAAAAACCCGGGGTTTGCCTTGATGAAGGAGCACCAAATAGCGGCGATGGGTGAGCTGGGTCATGATATTGGCAAGGCTGATGGCGCGTTTGAGGCGCCAGGTAAAGAGGATTTTGTTGATAAGTGTTACCATATGTTACGCGAGCTGAGGCGTTTTTGCAGTTTTGGGCTGAAAGAGTTGGTGCGAAGGTGGCGTTGCAACAGCCAGATGGCGCCTTCGTCGGCATCGGGGCCGTCATCGTGGGCGGGGCTGCCTTTTTCAAAACTCAGGAGTTGATCGATACCGGTGAGCATGTCGCGATCGGTTTGGCGATTGATGTTGTAGTGTACGAAGCCGCGTTCCCACAATGGGCTAATGGCCTCGATGCGCTGAAACTTGTCGGGTTTGCGGCGGTGGTCGGGTCGTATGGGCAGTTGATAGCCGCGTTGGTTGCCTTCGGTGGCAAACTCGTCGAGTATCATGTCCTGCATAAAATTGGCCTCCATCACATAGTAGCAGATGGTGCCTTCCGGCAGGTTTTCGTGCAGGTCGTAGAGCCAGCGTACCATCTCGGTGATGGAGCATTGGCGCACAAAGGCCTCCAGATGGTGCAGCTGGGTGCCTGTTTTGCCCCATACTTTGATGGCTTTGTAGTCGTTTTTGGTGCCCGAGCGGAAGCTGGGGTCGCAGTAGGCCACCAGCATATCATATTTATTATATGGCATGGGCTTTGTCCAGCGTATCCAGTGGCTGCGAAACACGGCCCCATGTTTGATGGGGTTGTTCATATATTCTTTCTGGAAGCTGCGGTAGCCCATAAATTGTTCGAGGTGTTTCACTTCGTCCGGGCTCCATTTTTCTTTCCAGCTGATGTGGCCTTTTTTGTCGTAGATATTTATCTGGCTGACAAATGTGCCCTCAGTGGCGGCTATATTGGCCAGCACGCTGTTTTTGCTCAGCAGGTTTCCCACCATCACAAAGCGTCCGCGGCCGCCGTCGAGGGCACCAAACAAAGCTTCTTTTACCCATAGGGTAAGTTTTTCGACACGGGCAGGGTTTTCGACGAGGTCGTCGTCGTCGAGGTCGTCGATCACAATGTAGTCGGGGCGTTGTTCGCGGTAGCGCAGCCCGCGGGGCGACTGGCCGCGTCCGCGTGCAAAGAAGGCGCAACCATCGGAGGTTACAAACTGTCCTTCCTGCCAGCTGCCGGCATTGTATTGCGGCCCGAAATCGTTGATGTAGCGCCGGTTGTATTGCAGTTCGGCCTGAAGGTCGCTCAGCAGTGTGTTGGCATTGTCCTGGCTTTTGCCCACCAGCACCATTACATTTATTCCGCGTTGTCTTTGGGCTTTGAGCCACAGGGGGATCATGATGTCCATGTGGGTGCTTTTGGCGTGGGCTCTGGGCCAGATGAACACGCCCCTGAGGTTGGGGGTGTGCAGTATTTTGTTGGCGGCAGCCACCTGAAAAACAGCTGTTTTAACCTTGGCAAAATGGGGGAAATAGTAATCGGTGAAAAAGGCGTAATCGGCCAGTGCCCGGTTGATGCGTTGTAGTTTTGCGCTTTGGGGTTCGTCGGGCTCTATGGTCGTTTGCTCCTGCACGGTGCGGCAATGGGCCTTCCATGCTTCGAGGGCTTTTTTTTCGTTGAGGGCCATATCACTTGCTCAATTGCTCGCTCACGT
This sequence comes from Bacteroidota bacterium, assembly GCA_016715945.1. NCBI lineage: Bacteria > Pseudomonadati > Bacteroidota > Bacteroidota bacterium. Next base: position 690,195 of record JADJXJ010000003.1, on the reverse strand, counting down.
AAATGTCCTGGTATTTATTTATGGCGCGAACCAGCTCGGGCGACAGTTCGGGATCGATGGTGCGGCGGTGTTGTATCCAGCGGTTAAAGGCCATAAACACCTCAATGGCATCCACCACGCTGGCTTTGCGATCGAGTTTTTCGATGGTGCTGGCAAATTTGCTCAGGCGGTCGCCCAGCGATACCATCATGGTGGGGTCTTTGGTGTTGTTCACCTCGTCGAGCAGGTTGTTTATAGTGCGCAACAACTTGTTAACCAGCTCGGGACGGGTGATGTTGCTGGCCGCCCTGAGGGCCTCCCATCCGCCGTTTTTAACCCATTTATTGATGGTTACAGGCGTAAGGCCGGTTTTTTCGGCTATGGTTTTTTGCATCTCGCCCTGCATGTAGAGGATGCGGGCATATTCTTTCTTGCTTTCGCGTTCGTTTCGGGCCATCGGCGCGTGGTTTATGGCTGCAAAATTGCAGCCTGCCATAGCTTGTTTAAAATAGTACTACCATTAGAACATCAATAATTTACGGCCAACAAGCCTTCTATTTTCTTTGCCGCAAAATTGATGATGTTATGAGCTACAAGGTGGTAATCAACACCCCGGCACTCAACAGCTACGGCACACGTGTGCTCACCTCGGGCATCGATCTGGAGCAATATCGTCGCAATCCGGTGTTGTTGTGGATGCACAGCCGCCCCTGGAAAGGTACTACTGACGAGGTACTGCCAATTGGTACGGTGCAGGAGCTCGAGGTGCACGACGAGGTGCTCACGGGCCGCCTGGTGTTTGACCAAAACGACACATTTGCACAGCGCATCAAGGAAAAGTGGGATGCAGGCGTATTGCGCATGGTGAGCATGGGCATCGACATTGTAGAGCAAAGCGACGATCCGCATCATCTGGTGCAGGGCCAAACACGGCCCACCATTACCCGCAGCAAGTTGCGCGAGGTGAGCGTAGTGGACATAGGCAGCAACGATGATGCCCTTGCCCTTTACCACGAGGGCAAACGGCTTAACCTTGCATCCGCCGAAACCGACATTGTTTTGAGACCTTTAAAACCCTTTTTAAATATGAATCAAATTGCCCTGAAATTAGGTTTGGCAGCTTCGGCCAGTGCCGACGAGCTCAGCCAGGCCATAGAAGCCCTGCAGCAGCGTGCCGCCAAGGCCGACCAATTAGAGGCACAATTGCAGCAACTGCAATATGCCCAGCTTGAGCAACTGGTGGATCAGGCTATCCAAAACCGCCAGATTACCACCGACCAGCGCGAACATTTTGTTAACCTTGGCAAGAGCGCCGGATACGAAAGCTTAGCTAAAACCCTTGCCTTGCTGAAACCTGCTCAAAAGCCCACCGATGTAATCAAAGGAGCGCAGGCCAAAGCCGGCGGATATGCCAAGCTGAGCGAGCTGCCTCAAAATGAGCGCATCGAGCTTCGCACCAACGATCCAGCCGCTTACAAAGCCTTGTTTGAGGCTGAGTATGGTTTTAAACCCGAGTTGTAATCCAAAAAAAGCATCCTTATGAAAAAACTCATCTTCATTCTTACATTGATGTTCAACATGGCAGTGGGGTTCACCCTTGCCGAATTGCATGGCCTGCCACCTTTGGCCGTAGCACTGTCGCTTGGCCTGGCCGGCTTTTTGGTGCCTATGCCGTCGCAGGCCTTTATGGCCGGCATTTTTGCCGAGGTATGGACGGGCGAAATGGTGAAAGCTTTCCGCAACAGCATGGAAAACATTGGCTGGCTGCAGCGCATCAAGGCCTACGACCAGTATGCCGAGAACGATGTGATCCACTTTGTTAACCTGGGCGGCGATCCGGGCGTGCTTATCAACAACACCACATACCCGATCGAAGTGCAAAGCCTTGAAGATGCTGACAAGGCCATCTCGCTCGACAAATACCAGACCAAAGCCACACGCATTACCGACGACGAACTGCACGCCATAACCTATGACAAGATGGCCAGCGTGATCGAAAGGCATCGCGAGAGCATTGATCAGGCCAAATACAGCCGTGCTTTGCACGCCATTGCCCCTGCCGGCCACAGTGCTGTTACCCCTGTGCTGCTGACCACCGGAGCTGCCTCCACCGATGGCTTACGCAAAACCCTCACTCGTGCCGACCTTATTGCCATGAAGCAGGCCTTCGACAAGCTCAAAGTGCCTACGCAGGGCCGCATCATGGTACTATGTCCCGACCATGTGGCCGACTTGCTGCAAACCGATCAGAAGTTTGCTGACCAATATTACAATTACGCCAGTGGCCGCATTGCCAATATGTATGGCTTTGAGGTATATGAGTTTGCTGATGCCCCCTATTTTGCCCAAGACAAAAGCAAACTGCCTTATGGTGCTGTTCCTGCAACAGGCAACTTTATGGCCTCGGTGGTCTTTTATGCCCCTCGCATGATGCGTGCCACAGGCAGCACCAAAGCCTATTTGTCAGATGCAGCCTCGAACCCGACCACACAGGAAAACCTGATCAACTTCAGGCACTACTTCATTGCCTTGCCTCTGAAGAACGAGGCCATCGGAGCCATTGTTTCCGCGGCCGTTTAAAGATAAGCGCTAAAAATGAAAAGTAACAAAAAGAAAAGCGCCATGACGTCGGAACCTGCAGCCCCTGCGGCTGCAGGCGCTTCCGACCTGAGGATGGAGAGGGCACAACGCCTGTTTGCCCGCATGCCTGATCTGCAAAGCCTGCATTTTACCTCGGATGGGCTGGCATTTGCCGAACATCAGCATGCCAGGGCCCATGCCCGAAACCTTAGCGACGATACCATTGTAACCATCGAAAGAAAGTAAGTATGCTACCACGCGTAAGAATTGATTTTGCTAACGGTGCACTGGGTCAGGTGCAGGCACAGCCCGATGGGGTTTTTGGCCTGCTCAGCTCGGCAGCTCCGGTGAGCGGTAAGCTCGAGCTGCTCGAAACCTATGTGTTGCACTCGTTGGCCGAAGCCAAAAGCCGTCTGGGCATCACCTCCGAAAACAATCCCGGACTGCTGAAGGTGCTCACCGAATTTTACAGTCAGGCAGGTGAAGGAGCTGAACTTTGGCTCAAATGTTTTGCCGAAACAGTGAGCATGACGCAAATGATCAGCCTGGAAACAGACAACGGGGTAAAACAAATGCTTCAGCAAGCACAAGGGCGGCTGCGCGGCCTCTTTGTGCACTTCAGCACACGCCTTGCCCAAACCATCAGCCTCAGCGGCGGGCTCAATCAGGATGTGAGCACAGCCCTGGTGGCAGCACAACAAACGGCCATGTGGGCAACCACCCAACTCAAAGCCCCAATTTTTGTGATCGTCAGCGGGCTCGACTACAGTGGCAACCCCATCGACCTTACCGACCTCACCACCCTCGAACTCAACCGCACAGGAGTGATGATTGGCGACACGGCCAGCGGGAAAGGCTGCGCCATTGGTTTGTTGGCCGGACGCCTGGCACGCATTCCGGTACACCGCAATCTGGCCCGCGTGAAGGACGGCCCCGTAATCAGCCTGAGCCAGGCCTGGATAGGCAGCACCCCTGCCGAAGAGGCCGATGCCACCATGCTGCACGACAAAGGATACATCACCTTGCGCACACATACCGGCAGAAGCGGGTACTATTTTACCGACGATCCGCTGGCCACACTGCCCACCGACGATTACAATCACCTCACGGCCCGTCGAACCATCGACAAGGCATACCGCCTGGCCTACGACAGCCTGCTGCCGCAACTGCTCGACGAAATACCCCTCAATGCAGATGGCAAGGTGAGCGTGGCCTTTGCCAAAAGCGTAGAAACAACTGTCGAGAATGCCATCATCAATACAATGACCACTAACGGCGAGCTGGGCAACGACCCTTCGAACCCTAACGACACCGGTGTGCAATGCTACATCGACACCAATCAGAACATTGTGCAAACCGGCCAGCTCAAGGTGCAGCTGCGCGTGAAACCCTACGGCTATGCCCGTTACATCAATGTTGAGCTTGGATTTAAAACCAATAACATTTAAATCATGTTCGATTCACGTCAGTACGAATATGCCGACATTACCCTGGCCCTTGGCGGAAGGGTGATTACCGGTCTGCGGGGCATCAAGTATGCCAGCAAAATGGAAAAGGAACTGGTTTACGGCAAAGGCAACGAGCCACTGCACATTCAGCGGGGTAATCTCAGCTACGAAGGCGAAGTGAGCCTGCTACAAAGCGAGCTCGAAACTTTGCGCGCTGCCGGCGGAGGTAGTGTGCTCAACTTGCGCCTTGATGCAGTGGTGGCCTATGGCAACCCCAGTAAGGGCGATGTGCTGGTGGTTGATAAAATACGCGGCTTAGAGTTTACCGAAGACGGCAAGGAAATGAAACAAGGCGATAAGTTTATGGAAATCACCTTGCCTTTTATTGCCCTACGCATCGAAAACCAAAAAAGCTGAAGCCATGAGCAAAGAGAAAAACTTAGTAGGCCAAGTAGAGCCGGCACAGATTGAGCAATGGAAAAAGCAGCACGGCGAGGTAAAAGCCCTGATCATTGACGGCCACATCGGGTATCTGAAAAAGCCCGATCGGCGCACCCTGAGTTATGCCAGCACCGTTGGCGCAAAAGACCCTATCAAGTTTAACGAAATCATCCTCAACAACTGCTGGCTCGGGGGCAGCGAGGCCATCAAAACCGACGATTCGCTCTTTTTGTCGGCCGGGCAGGTGCTCGCCGACCTTATCCAGGTTAAAGAGGCTGAACTGGTAAACTTATAGAGGCTGTTGGGGTGAAGGCGACGGACTTTGTGCGTATGATCAATGCCCAGCTCAGCTACTACATGCACATACCCGACCCCGACAGCCTAAGCGACGAACAATGGGCCATGAGGTTCAAGGAGCTGGAATGGATAAGGCGGCAGGAGGCTGAAGCTAAGCGGTAGCTAACGGCCGATTGCCACTGCTGCCGCAAAAAGCAAAACAAAGGCCAGCCAAAGTGCAAAAAGCAGCCGGGATATAGCAGGACGCTGTTTTCTGTTGACCCATGCCACATACAAAGGAGCCAACGGGGCCAGCAGAACGTAAGAAACCAAAAACGGAATACGCTTGATAACCGCAATGCCAAGTTTGACCATCAGAACGGAAATTGCAACTAAAAGGTAAACGCTAATCAGGGTGCTCATGTCGAATATTTTGGAATATACGCTGAACCTCAAAGGTAACCTCGAAACAAAGTTACTAAAAATTGGCATCAACAACGACAAGCAGCTTAATACCTGGGCAAAAGTGCAACAGCAGGTCAATGCGGCAAGCGATACCATGAACAAGATGGGCAGAACGATAGGCGCGATGAACGAACGAATTGCAGCTTTGCGGGCACAACGCGAGTGGATACCCGCAAGCAACCGCTCGGCCATCAGGCAAGCCAATATCGAGATAAAGGCCCTGGAAAAGGAGATCAGCAAACTCGAAAACCTCAATGGCGGTAAATTTAAATCGTGGTTCGACCAACTGAAATCTGCCGTTCCGGGCCTTGAAATGGTTACCAACCCCTTGGTGCTTGGCAGTGCTGCAGTTTACAGGCTAACGCAGGCCTTAGGCGGAAGTAAACAAGCCTATATGGAGGAAAGTGTAGAAGTTGCAAAACTACAGCAGGTAATGCGCAATGCCATGAACGCCCGTGCCGATGAGGTGAGGTCAATCCTCGACCTGGCATCGGCACAGCAAAGGCTGGGGGTGATCGGCGACGAAACCCAGCTTGCCGGCGCCCAGGAGTTGGCAACCTACCTGACAAAAAGCGAAAGCCTCCGGCAACTTCTGCCTGCCATGAACGACATGCTGGCACAGCAATATGGCCTGAATGCCACCCAGGAGCAGGCCATACAAATCGGAAGCATGTTAGGCAAAGTGATGAACGGGCAGGTTGAGGCACTCTCGCGCTATGGCTACAAATTTGACGAAGCACAGCAGAAAATCCTCAAAACCGGAACCGAAGCCGAGCGGGTGGCTGTGCTGTTCGATGTTGTCAACCGTGCAGTTGGCGGCGTTAACCAGCAGCTGGCCAACACCCCCGAGGGCAAGTTGAAGCAGCAGGCTAACAATCTGGGCGACCTGCAGGAAAGGATGGGCAAACTTGTAGTGTTGGCCGAGGCCTCGTTTGCCCCGGTCATTGCATCCATAGGGCAATTTTTCGACAAGGTAATCGGCTTTTTTGAACAGAACCAGGATATAATTCAACAAATCATCGGTCTGCTGGCCCGCACCATCACGGGTGCTTTCAGCGGGTTTTGGGCAATTTTAAGAACGATAGCCGATGCGTTCGGAGTATTTGTTGATAAAATTAAGGCCGGCAGCCCCTTGTTTATTGGCCTGGCCTCGGCAATAACCGGTGTGGCAACTGCACTGCTATTGATGAAGGGTGCACAGATGGCATCAATAGCCTGGTCATCGGCTATCATGCTCTGGAACAACCTGCAAACAGCAAGCTGGTGGCGGCTCAATGCGGCCATTTTTGCCAATCCTGTTACATGGATAATTGCCTCAATTGTGGCATTAGTGGCCCTTATTGGCTTCCTCATCGTAAAGCTGGACGGATGGAGCCAAACATGGAAAAACCTGATGAATTATCTGGTTGTATCATGGCAAATATTCAAAACCACCCATCAGATCGCCTGGCTCGAGATACAGGACACCTTTCTGACGGGTATTGAGCTCATCCAACGGGCATGGTACAAGTTGCAAGCGCTCTGGGATAAGGATGCCGCCAGAGCTGGTTTGGCCACGATAGAGAACAAACAACTCGAAAGGGCTGCCGAAATTGCCGCCGCAAAAGGCAAGATGGATCAATTGCAAGCTCAGCGCAATGCCATCAAAGTGTTACAGCTAAATTGGAACAACACCACACTTGGAGACGTGGCAGGCAGCCTTAAAAAAAAGCTGGGGATTGATGCTCCGGTCATCAGCGGTACTACCGGGCTCGCCGCAAATGACCAAATCAACCCAAGCCCTGTGGCCGCTGCCACCGAAAACATTACCTCAGGTGGCACACGCAACACCCAAATCAACATCAACCTGCGCAATCTGGTTGAGCACATCCACTTCGAAGGGCAATGGCGCGACAAATCGGCCGATATGCAGCAACAGGTGGAACAGGCGCTCATCAGGGTGCTCAACATGGCCTACGCAACCGCATGAAAACACAAGCAAGCATAGCATTTGGCTACAACCTGCCGCCCCTTAGTTTTGCTGAAAAGGTGGTGATTGTGCGCCAGCCCGATGGCAGCATTGAGCTGGCCGAAGGGCTGATGCCTACCAAACAATATCCTGTTGTGTTTACAGCCGACGGCCTCGACAGCTTCAGCTTCCCCATCGATCCTTTTGTTTCGGTGAGCCAGCGCAATGTCGTGGTGCGCCGCCATGTGGCCAAAGGCAACATACGCGGCACCATCAAAGAGCGCTGGACACAGGATGATGCCGAAATAACCATCAGTGGCCTGCTCGTTGGCAGCGAACAATCGCTGGCCGAAAACTTAGGCCTGCTCATGCGCTACTGCAACCTGGCTGCCCCAATACAGGTGCAGTGCCGACTGCTCAACGAACTTGGCATCTACGACATTGTGATCGAACAATACGACCTGCCACACACAAAAGGCCAAGCAAACCAGGCTTTTAGTATAAAAGCCTACAGCGACGATGTTTACGATCTTTTAATTGCCCATTGATGTATATAATGCAGTGGAATATCACCATAGGCAACTACCGCCTGGCCATGCTCGAAAGCGTGGAAATTGTGCGTTCAGTCGAGCAACTTTCTGACACGGCAATCATTGTGCTTCCAGCCACTTTTTTCAACAAAACCCTGAATATAGAGCAACAAATCAAACCGGGCGATGCCGTGAAAATTCAGCTGGGCTACGATAATTACATACGTACCGAGTTTGAGGGCTATCTTGAGCGCATTGCCACAAACGACGGCAGCCTGAGCCTGCACTGCGAAGATGCACTCTACATCTTTCGTTATCCTTTGCAAAACCGCGAGTTTATCAATCCCAGCCTCGACCAACTGCTCAACTACCTGCTGCCCGGTGGCTTCCAACTGGCCAACGACTACGATTTTCGTTACGACCGCTATGTGGTACGCAACCAAACTGCCTGGCAAATGCTTAAACAATTGCAGGAAGAAACTCGGGCCAACATCTACATTAAAGGGAAAACCCTGCACGTGCACCCGCCTTACAGCGAGCTTTTTGGTGAAGCCGTTTACTCCTTTCAGCATAACATAGAAAAAAGCGAGCTGGAGTTTAGAAACGCCGACGATCGTAAAGTTCAGGTGGTGGTTGAAGGCAAAAGCCACGATGGCAAAGTGCTGCGCGCCACTGCCGGGCAAAGCGGGGGTGATGTGGTGCAAATAAAAATTGAAGGCGTCAGCCACATGCCCAGCCTGCAAAAGCTGGCCGACGAACAACTCAAAGTGAAATCGTACACCGGCTACAGCGGTAGCTTCACAGCTTGGCTGCTCCCCTTTTGCGATGCCGGTTTTGCCGTCAGCCTATACGACAATGACTATCAGCACAAATCGGGCACCTATTATGCCACCGAAGTCATTACCCGAATGAGCAAAGAGGGCGCCTCTCGTACCATAATTCTCGGTCGAAAATTATGAGCCAGAACGTGAAAGATATTATCCGTGCCATTGCCGGCCCCGCAACCGACAATCTTTTTGTTGCTAAAGTGGTGATGCTCGACGAAAACACCTGCACGGTAGAGAGCGGCGACATGCTATACAGCGATGTGCAGCTTTTTAGCAGCAACGTACCCGGCAATCTGTTGATAAAACCTGCCCTGAACAGCCGGGTGCTGGTGGCCGACCTGAGCAACGGCCTGCGCCGCCGGTTGTGTTTGATTAAGGTGGACGAGGTTCAGCTCATCGAACTAAAACAAGACAAACTGCAATTTACCATCGACGCACAAAGTGGCACTCTTCAACTGAACGCTCAAGGCGTCAGCCTGGGCAAAATCCTGGCCGAGCTGATGCAACTGCTGCGCCAATTCAAGGTGAACGTGCTCGCCCCCAATGCTCCGAGTGGCCCGCCCACACCCGATGTGGTAACCAAACTCATCGAATTGGAACAAAACATCAAAACCCTGCTGCCATGAACGACATTGTGCTGCTAAACGACTTTTCGCCAGCCATAGCCGATGGCGACTTCGTTGTGGCCGAATGCCTCAATCAGGAGGTGGCATGCCTGCTGCAGGCCTCAAAAGGGCACTTCAGGCAACATCCGGGCCTGGGCGTGGGACTACCCGAACATCTGCTTGACGAACAAACCGAACCACTGCGACGCGAAATCGGCCTTCAACTACGTCGCATAGGCCTCCGCATGTTCACTTTGTTCATCAACAACGGAAACATCCTTCTTAAAGCAGAACGTTCGACGCCATGAAAACAAGCTCCACCGGTTTGAATTTGATCAAAACGCACGAGGGCCTGCGCCTTGAAGCCTACCAATGCCCTGCCGGACGATGGACAATAGGATACGGCCACACACGAACAGCACAGGCCGGTATGCGTATCACCGAGGCACAGGCCCACATGTTGCTCCAAAGCGATCTGGCAGCAGCCGAAGCGATAGTAAACACTGCACTCCCCGGCTTGAAGCAGCACCAGTTCGATGCACTGGTGAGCTTTGTGTTCAATGTGGGAGCAAAAGCATTTCTCAACAGCACTCTGCTGCGCAAAATCAGAACAGCAGCCCCGGAGGCCGACATTAGGGCCGAGTTTGCCCGCTGGATTTATGCCAACGGTAAGCCATTGCCGGGCCTGGCCAAACGACGTGCCGACGAAGCCAATTTGTTTTTCAACACCAATCAAGCATGAGAGAGTTGCTCATAACCGCCATAAGCTCGGGTATTTTGGGAAGCCTGTTCACCTGGCTGGCCAGCCGCCGCCAACGCAACAACGACTTTATTGCCGATTTGCAAAAAAGCATCGGCCTGCTCACCGAAAACTATACCAAAACCCTCGATGAGCTCATAGTTGTGAAACGGCAAAATGCAGAACTACTATTGCTGGTCAACGACCTTCAAGGTCAGATTCAAAAACTAAAAGACGAAAATGCAACCCTCATCAAAAAGATGAACGAACTCAAATGCCTGCTAAAACAACAAAATCAGTCTTAATGGCCACGATTATCCTGGCAATGACTGCCGGATGCAAAGCGCCCCAGCCGGCCAACCAGGTGCCGGTAATGAGCCGCATTGAGCTTCGGCCAAGGCTGGTTCCCGTGCACCTGCCCGACGACAGCGCCCTGCTGAGGCTGCAACTTGAATGCGACAGCACCAAACGTGTGCTGATTACAGCCCTCGACGAACTCAAGGGATACAACGTCAGCACTGCACTCCAACTCGCAGGCAGCCAGCTCACCTACCGCAGCAGCTACACTCCCCCGGTGCAGCACATTGCCGTGCGCGATAGCATTGTCGAACGGCAAGTGCCCATAGAGGTGGTGCGCACCGTGGAGGTAAACCGCCTTTTCATTTGGCAAAAAACACTGATGTGGTTGGGCATAGCCTTTATACTGATTGTTGCACTTAAAATTATCGGCTATGTGCGCCTTTAAGACCATACTTGTAGGCCAGGGGCAAAGCCTTGCAGATGTGGCCATCGAACATTGTGGCAGCCTCGATGCCATGTTTGCCATACTCAGCCTCAACCGCTCTATCCTGTCGGGCATTACAGACGATATCGCACCAGCCACATCGCTTACCCTGCCTGATGAACCATCGAAGCCTGCCCCGGCCTTGCACCACACAACGCCGCCACCTTCCTATTCAACCGCACAACTCATCACCCATGCCCTTGCACAACGTCTGCCCCAGTTGCCTGCCAGCCTGGTCGAAAACGAGCACGAGCCCCTCACGGCCAACGACCCCCCACAGCCACCACAGGCTAACTACTACCTGGGCGACGACCATGTGTATCACCACACCAACGGACGCTGGAAACGCACCCCTCTCATTAACTTCTGAAACACCAACAAAGAAAATATATGACAAAACAAAAGAAAAACACAAACCCTGCTGCGCCCGACACCGAAGCCCTCAGGCAAGCCTTGATGGAGGCCGAAAAACAACAGGTTCAACAGGCTGAGAATGCGGTGGCTGATGTTGAACAACGCTACGGGGTGAGCATTGGCCTGCGCCTCGATGTGCAACGCCTGAGCCAGATTATCACCTTCATGATTACCAACAGGCAAGACAGCGTTACCCTCAAATATGAAATTTGGAAATAAATCAAAAACTATTTAAAACCCTTTTAAACCATGGCACAATACGACCTCATCTTTTTACGCAACAATGCCACCAGTGGCATTGAGTTTGCCGAGCAAATTGTCCCCAAGCCTACAGCCCAGGGAATGTTTCTCACCCAAGACCCCATCAACGGCGCCCTTTCGTGGAGTAAAACCCTAATAGACGGTGTGCTCAGCGGCACTGTAAGCGGTTCGGCCATAGTGAGCAACCTCGACACACCCCCCGCAGCAGGCAAACTGCCCGATGCTCTGGCGGTATATAACAAAATCGTGAACCACCTGGCCGCCAGCGACGCTATGGTGTTCAAGGGAGGCCTCAACTGTGCCTCCAACCCCAACTATCCGGCAGGAAATGCGGGCGACTCCTACCGCATTACGGCAGCAGGCCGCGTAGGCGGCGCCTCGGGCCCTGTAGTAGAAGTAGGCGATGTGCTCATTTGCAGCCAGGACAACAGCGCAGCAGGCGACCACGCTACCGTGGGCACAAACTGGGTGATTGTGCAAACCAACATTGATGGCGTAGTAACCGGCCCTTCGAGCTCCGTTGACAATCGCGTGGCGCTCTTTAACGGCACCAGCGGAAAGGTGATCAAACAGGCTACTGTGGCTATCAGCGAAATAGCACTCAAATCGAGCCTCATTGCCGACATCAATGCCGCTGGCTCTGGTACTATTGCCAAAGAACGCCTCTATGCCTTTACCAAGGCCGACATAGGCCTGGGCAACGTGCCTAATGTTGACACCACCGACGCGGCCAACATTACCTCCGGCGTGCTCAATGCTGCCCGCATACCCAGTCTTACGGCCAGCAAAATCAGCGATTTCAACACGGCCGTGCTCAATGCACCCTACACCTACGGCTCTGCCACCAACATCAACCAAACACTCGCTGCTTTGGCTGCCAACGTGGCCGACCACGATACCACCCTAAGCAGCGTGGCCCTGCGACGCACCCCAACCAAGCCTGCCAGCGCAACCGCAGCAGGCACCTTATTCGATGTGCATATCGACAGCACCGAAGGTTATCTTTACATCTGCACCGTGGGCGGAGCCGCCGGCACTGCCCGCTGGAAGCGTGCTGCACTCGCAAGCTGGTAATGCCATGGCACAATACGACCTTGTTTTGCTGCAAAACCAAAGCCCCTCGGACGTGAGCTTCAACGAGGTGATGCTGGGTGTGCCCAACGAAGCAGGCCATGCCCTCACCCAAAACCCCGCCAACGGCGCCTTGGCGTGGAAACCAGCTATGCTGCTTGTGGCCACGCTGCCCACCAACACCAACCTCAACACCGTTACCACCAGCGGCTGGTACGACCTGCCGGCCCTCAGCTCTTACGACAACATACCTGAGGTACCACCGCCGGCCGTTTTGCAGGTGTTCGACATTAAATCTATGGTTGTTCAGCTTCTTTATGCAGCATACCCCGACCAATCGGGCCACTTTATCTTTTTCCGCAACAAGGTGGGCAATTATTGGCGCGGCTGGCAGCCGATAGCCCAAAGCGCCAACCCGCCCGCCGAACTGCTCGACGAAAATGATGTTGTCAATTTGATCAACAACAGCAACAAACAAATCATCGCAGAAAACCCTGTTGTTGATACTTTTGATTTGCTACCTATTCACAAAAACCACCTGATACTCCTTTATGCCGAATTAGACCCAAGAAATCCACCTCCTTATTTTAATGTCAATATTCATCACCAAAATCAATTTACGCCAGGCGAAGGCTACGAGATTGGGAGTGTGTACGAACTATGTTTGATGTCCGATACAGAAACCCAACTCAATTTCATTGTGGATGAAACAGTTATTTCGGGCGGCGAGCAATTAGTGCATGGGAGGTATGACCTTATAAAGTACACGTCCGCGCGGCTCACATGCATCAAAAACAACGAGTGGTTAGTTGAATATACAAGATAAATATAATCATGGCACGCAGCATAGGCGAGATATTTGACCAGATCGTTGAGGCGAGGGCACAGCAGCCAGGCTTAGAGGCACTTGACAGCAGCAGTAAAATGGCTGTGTGGCGGCTGTGGGCGTATGTAACGGCTGTGGCAATAGCCTCACTGGAACAACTGTTTGACCTCTTCAAACTCGATGTGGCCGATATGCTAAGACGTAAATCGCCGGGTTCGTTGCCCTGGTACCGCAGTACTGCCATGCAGTTCAGGCCGGGCAGCACACTCATCTACGATACCGAAGGCCGACCCGTTTACCCAAATGATGGTCAGCCTGCCATCATCGACCAGTGCAGCGTGCTCGAAACCAACAGCGGCCTGGTGATCAAAGTGGCAAAACGGGATGGCGACAACCTTACATCGCTTACTAACGATGAGATGAGGGGTTTGGTGGCCTATATGCAGGCTTTAAAATATGCCGGAACACCCATACGCTTCATCAGTGGCCCTGCTGTTTTTCTGGATATAAGGCTTGACATCTTTTACGACCCAATGGTGCTGCAAAGCAGTGGCCAACCGTTCAACAGCGATAATGAAGTGGCTGTTGATGCAGTTAAAAACCTGCTTAAGAAATTACCTTTCGACGGCAGGCTCCTGCGTAGCCAAATCATAGAAACCTTGCGCGCTCAGGAGGGAATTGTGGATGCAGCCATCACCGAGGCAAACACATGCTACGACAACCAGGCACCAAAACCACTTGGCAATTACCATATCCCCGAAAGTGGCTGGTTCGAACTTCGCAACATACTAATCAATTACATTCCAAATGTATAACCTTCGTTTCGACAAGCTCATCAATCAGTTGCTGCCGCCTTTCATGCGCCAAACCACGCACGAACAGTGGCTTCTGGTGTTGTTGAAGCCAATCGAAACATTGTATAACCGCTTTATTAACATCAACACCGAAACATCACAGCTGGCACAGGTTACCGGCCAGGTCGCTTCGGTTGAATATTATCTCAATAAACGCTTCTGCGGCAATGGGGAGCTGAAAATCATCCGCATTACCGACGAGTCGCGTCAACCCGACATCTACCTTTTCCTCGCCCCACATCTCGAACAATCCTACTTATTCAGGTTTTTCGACGCTCGCTTACCCCCCATTATTTTTGCGCTAAACGATTGGCATGGGCCTCATTTTGTGGTAAATGTGCCAGCCAATCATTTCGATGATTATACCAACCTGATCAGTTTAGTTAATGCCATACGGCCACGAGGCTTTGTATGGGAGTTGCGCAATTATGTATTGGACGGATACGAACACAGCTGGCACGGCCGGATTTGCATACAGCAAACCATGGCACAGCCAAGCTTTGACCATGAATGGTCTGGAGAAATTTGTCTGCAATTTCCCTTGCCGCCAGAGCTATTTACATATTACATAATTTGGTCAGGTCAGGTCTGCGTGCAAATTCCTGAGCCATCAACAACACAACATTTACACCAATGGACAGGCCAGGTGTGCGTGCAACAGCCTGCCGGTTACATCCATAGCTGGATAGGCCAGGTGTGCGTGCAGCAGCCTGCCGGCTACAACCACAATTGGACAGGCCAGGTGTGCGTGCAGCAGCCTGCCGGCTACAACCACAGCTGGACAGGCCAGGTGTGCATGCAGCAGCCTGCCGGCTACAACCACAGCTGGACAGGCCAGGTGTGCGTGCAACAGCCTGCCGGTTACATCCATAGCTGGATAGGCCAGGTGTGCGTGCAGCAGCCTGCCGGCTACAACCACAATTGGACAGGCCAGGTGTGCGTGCAGCAGCCTGCCGGCTACAACCACAGCTGGACAGGCCAGGTGTGCGTGCAGCAGCCTGCCGGCTACAACCACAGCTGGACAGGCCAGGTGTGCGTGCAACAGCCTGCCGGTTACATCCATAGCTGGATAGGCCAGGTGTGCGTGCAGCAGCCTGCCGGCTACAACCACAATTGGACAGGCCAGGTGTGCGTGCAGCAGCCTGCCGGCTACAACCACAGCTGGACAGGCCAGGTGTGCGTGCAGCAGCCTGCCGGCTACAACCACAATTGGACAGGCCAGGTGTGCGTGCAGCAGCCTGCCGGTTACATCCATAGTTGGACAGGCCAGGTGTGCGTGCAGCAGCCTGCCGGCTACAACCACAATTGGACAGGCCAGGTGTGCGTGCAGCAGCCTGCCGGCTACAACCACAGTTGGACAGGCCAGGTGTGCGTGCAACAACTTTTCTCAGATGATGAAAATTAAACCACAAAACCTTTATAGATATGTCAAACAAAGTTCACAACGGCAATGCAAGAAACAAGTTCTTGACTATTCACAAGAAGGATGCACAGGGCAATAATGTGCCGGGCTATCCTAAGTATTATTCGATTGTAGAGGCCTTCAGCCACCCTCAAGGCAACGAACCAGCCCTGACGAATGCACAATTTGCCCAACTTAGCGATGCGGCCTATACCACTCGCCTGAACAAATTTGTACAAAAAGTTGCACAGCAAAACCCTGGTATCGAACTGGATGTCCCGGATCTAAAAGTTGGAGCAGTGGTTTATACTGCCATGTGCGATATCGCTGTTCCGGTGCCTCCTGATGGCGCAGTAACTGATAGCGTTGGCGCCGGTGATGGAAGTGGAACTATTCCAGTACTCGACAACTTGTAAGTATGGACAGGCTGAAATTAGACCTTTCGGGGGGCATGCCCCTAAACCTTGACGACCTGCACTTCGAAGCCAGTGCGCTTCGAAGTGCTTTGTCCGACATTGTCAAATCGCTATACCCAGGAAATCTTGCAGTCGTACTGCATGGATGTGAGTTGAACCAAACGCCAACAGGTATTTCAGTTGGTGCAGGGGCTATTTTCTATAATGACGAAATTTGGCCTGTGGCACAGCACCACCTCACAGTTCCTCTTCCTTTACCAGATGAGCCAATGTGGGTGTTTAGCTCACAACCTGGACCACACGGCACTAAAACCTTCTTCAACGGCGAAGTTCACAATGTGCACGAGCTACGTAGGTGTATGATGAAACTATCAGGGGATGATGGAGCGATTGCAGCAATCCCTGTTTCATTAGTGCCCTATGCTGGTAAGCTCAACCGCAAAGAGGTGCGGTTGTACCCAATCGCCGCAAATGGTGTTAACGATCTTTCAAACATCAGCAAAAGAAGTTACGCGCTTAAAGTAGGTGAAATAATGCAGTTATTTCTTGGTTATAGTTTTCATCTGTTTGGCTCAGAGCCACTGCACCTAACAACCCTCCCATCTTCTTTACGTCCCCCGTATTTGTCGGAGCATTTAGTTAATGGATTTCAACCGACTTACTACCAGCAACCTAATGTACCTATACTGCTAAAATTTCATTCAGACGGAAAAATCACAGCACAACGCATAATACCGCAACAAGGCTTGTCCGAAGTAGTGCTGCAAGCCACCATTATTCTAATTCTATAAACTAAATTTTACACATTTGGTTTTTGAATTTGATACATTTGGTTTTTGGGATCATAGAACCCAGCTTGAGCTGCAAAAAACACACGACAACCTGCTTTATTTTTTAAACCACCTGCCCGTGGGCATCGCACTCATTAACGAACATTTCCAAATCAGGCGGGTAAACCAGGAACTGCAGAAAACACTGAATCATCATCCAGGCTGTGTTCCCGGGGCCGACATCCGAAAACTTTTTGCAACCTCCTCGCAGGACGATTTTTATAGACTCATATTTAATTTACCTGAAGAAGAAAGCGCCTCCGTTTCACCTGTGCTTATCGTTGACGGTGAGCAGCAACAAATTTTCTGCAGGCTCATGGCAAGGCGAATTGACATGGAAGACGGGAACTATGTTGTATTATTTGAAGACATATCCAAAGAAATAGAAACCCGTCAGGAACTCGAGTACAACCGGCAAATTCTGGAAAAAGTAGGCACCCATGTATGGGATGTGGTGGGTTTTGCAGGCCAGGATCTGCGTTTTCGATGGATAAGCCCTTCGGTCAGACAATATGGCTATGAACCTCACGAAGTGGTCGGAAAAAGCATTTTTAGCTATGTGCATCCTGACGACCTGCCTGCAATCGTGCAGGCTACCCAGGAAGCGATAAAAAATGGCCAGCCCGGAATTGCAGAATATCGCCTGATAAAAAAAGACGGTCAGGCTGTGTGGGTCGAAACCAGCGGAAATCTTGCCTACGATGCACATGGCAACATTTCTTCCGCAGTATTTGTAACGCGCTCAATCGAAGAACGGAAGAAAATGGAAAAGATGCTTCAGCAGCAAAACCAGGAACTGGCAGCGCTCAACGCCACCAAGGACAAGGTGTTTTCGATCATCGCACACGACCTGAGGAGTCCTTTCTCTGGTTTACTGGGGCTTACTGAACTCCTGGTGGGTATCGACCAGGTAAACGAAGCATCAGAAATACCTAAGCTTGCCTCAGCAGTGCACCAATCGGCCCTGCGGGCTTTCAATTCCCTGAACGACCTGCTGGATTGGGCAAGATTGCAACGACAAAGCATCGTCCCAAAGCCGGAACAATTTGAGGCAAAGGCAGTTTATGAGCAGCTGCACAAACAATTCGAGCAAAACCTAAGGGATAAAAACCTCACCTTCCATATGGCATTTTCGCAGGATCTGAAAATATTTACCGATCCGGTGTTGCTGGAGCGTATTCTTTGGAACCTGCTTTCGAACGCCATCAAATTTTCTGAAAAGAATAAGGCAATCACCCTCCGGATTGAGACAGAAAACCCTGATAGATACATATTAAGCATTGAAGATCAGGGCATTGGAATACCCAATGACATGCTACCCGAGCTTTTCGAGCTAAGCGAACGGAAACAACGTAAGGGAACCAACAACGAGCATTCGGCCGGTCTGGGACTGATCATCGTAAAAGACCTTGTCAAGTTGCTTGGAGGCAGCATTGAAGTGCGAAGCGAGGAAGGCAAAGGCAGCACATTCAGCCTGTGGTTGCCGGGTAAAAATCAGGTGCCTGAATCCTGAAACCTGCTGGCCATCATACGCAGTGCGGCCATCTCTCGCCATTTTTTTCTGGCCTCTTCTGCGGGCACGCCAAAGTAGGTTTTTCCAGCTTCAAGGCTTTTGTCCACTCCTGAAGTAGCAAGGACTACCGCACCTTTGCCGATCACCAGGTCTTTGTTTACCGACACCCTGCCCCAAAGAATCACATCGTCTTCGATGCGGGTCACCCCGGCTATGGCAGCAAACGCGCCAATCAGGCAGTTTTTTCCGATATAGGTATCGTGCCCCACCTGGCAATGGTTGTCCATCTTTGTGCCATCGCCAATTACGGTATCGCCTGTAACGCCGCGGTCGATGGTGCACAGCGCGCCCACTTCCACCCTGTTGCCCACCATAACCTTGCCGCAGCTTTCGAACTTGCGGTAGCCCTCGGGCCTGCGCTGGAAATAATAGGCATCGGCGCCGATCACCGAGCCGGAATGAATGATAACCTCGTCGCCTATCACACAATGGTCGTAGATGCTGACGTTGGCGTGGATGACGCAATTGCGGCCGATGACCACGTGATGTCCGATGAACACTCCCGGCTGAATCACCGTTCCTTCGCCAATCACGGCAGTGTCGCTCACCATCGAGCCCGAAGGCACAAACGGCCTGTGTTTTTTGATGAGTGAAATAAATGCATCAAAAGGCTGGTCGTGAAAGATCAGCGCCTTGCCCTCAGGGCATTCCACCTTCTTGTTGATGATGATGGTCGTCGCGGCCGAGTTGAGGGCCTTCTGGTAGTACTTGGGATGATCCAC
Organism: Bacteroidota bacterium; assembly: GCA_016715945.1. NCBI lineage: Bacteria > Pseudomonadati > Bacteroidota > Bacteroidota bacterium. Next base: position 671,204 of record JADJXJ010000003.1, on the reverse strand, counting down.
GAAAGTGAGATCGCCCGGTTCCACCATGTGTATCTCGTTGAGGCCGGTAATTAAAAAGTCGGGTTGGCCCTCGAAACTTACGCCGAGCATGGTGGCCAGACCCGACAGGGTATAAGGTGTGGAGAATTTCATGCGCAGGCTTATTCTTTAGCCCTTTCGCTGTAGGTGCCTTCGGCTGTATTTACCTTCACCTTGTCGCCTATGTTGATAAACAAAGGCACGCGGATCACGGCGCCCGTTTCGAGCGTGGCTTCTTTCATGGTGTTGGTGGCGGTGTTGCCGCGTTCACCAGGTTCGGTATAGGTGACCTCGAGCACCACGCTGGCCGGAAGCTCGGCGCTGAGCACGCTGTCCGATTCGGTGTGGTAGAGCACTTCGGCAATGTCGCCTTCGCGCAAAAACTGCGGCGCATTGATCAAATCTTTGGGAATGCTGATCTGCTCAAAGGTATCGTTGTTCATGAAGTAGTAATCTTCGCCGTCAGCATATAGAAACTGCATGGGACGACGCTCCACACGTTGCACGTTGATTTTTACTCCGGCCGGGAAGGTATTCTGCAGGATTTTGCCGGTGCGCAGGTTGCGCAGTTTGGTGCGGACAAAAGCATTGCCTTTGCCAGGTTTTACGTGAAGAAATTCGACGATCGAAAAGAGTTCGCCATTGAGCTCAAAGACCAGACCATTCCTGAAATCTGCCGTTGTTGCCATAAAATATTCTGATTAGTGATTTGATTTTAAGGCTGCAAAAATAGTAAAAAAGCCCCTTCAAGGGCCAGTTGTTTTGTTATAAAAATCACAATTACAAGCTATTCACGGGCCTTGCCCGGGCCTTTCATGATGCCGCGCGTGGAATTGGCAATGAAATTGAGTATTTCGTCGCGGTCGGGCGAGGCAGGCACATTGGCTTCGATGTAGGCCACAGCCTGGCTCACATTATAACCCTTGAGATAAATTATCCTGTAGATGTCCATGATGGCATTGATGCGCTCATCGCTGAATCCTCTGCGGCGCAAACCGATGGAATTGACACCGATGTACGACAACGGCTCCCGACCTGCTTTGGTGAAAGGCGGCACGTCTTTGCGCGCGAGTCCGCCACCGCTAACCATGCTGTGTGCTCCAATCTGGACGAACTGGTGCACGGCAGCCAGGCCACCAATGATGGCCCAGTCGTCGATTCTGATATGACCAGCCAGGTTGCAGGCGTTGGCCAGAATCACGTTGTTGCCGATGATGCAGTCGTGCGCCACATGCACATAGGCCATAAGCAGGCAATTGTTGCCGACTACAGTCTCCCAGCTGGCTTTTGTACCACGGTTGATGGTCACAAACTCACGGATGGTGGTGTTGTCGCCTATGCGCACAATGGTATCCTCGCCATTGTATTTGAGGTCCTGCGGAATGGCAGAGATTACTGCACCGGGAAAAATCCGGCAGTTTTTGCCAATGCGCGCACCTTCCATGATGGTCACATTCGATCCAATCCAGGTACCTTCCTCGATCACTACATTTTTTTCAATGTTCACAAATGGCTCAATCACCACATTGGAGGCGACTTTGGCCTGAGGATGCACGTATGCAAGTGGTTGATTCATAAATATATAATTCTATTTTTTCACGATTTGCGCCATCAGGTTACCCTCAGTGACCATCTTGCTGCCCACATATGCAACACCCTTCATATTGCAGATGCCACGACGGATCGGGGAGATGAGCTCGAGTACAAAAACGAGGGTATCGCCGGGCACAACCTTGTGCCTGAATTTTACATCATCAATTTTTAAGAAGTAGGTAATGTAGTTCTCAGGATCAGGCACCGAATGCAGCACGAAAATGCCTCCGGTCTGGGCCATGGCTTCCACCTGAAGCACGCCGGGCATGACAGGCTCCTTTGGAAAATGTCCGACGAAAAAGGGCTCATTCATGGTTACATTTTTTAAGCCCACTATAAACTCGTCGTTGAGTTCAAGAATGCGGTCGATCAACAGAAAAGGAGGGCGATGCGGCAGGATGCGCTGTATCTGCATCACGTCGTAAACCGGTTCCTTAAGCAGGTCGAAAGGCGGTTCTTTTTTCATGTGTCAGTTGATTGGAATATTGGTTGAAGATGATCTTAGCGAATTCCGTATTGGCATAATGACCTGGCTTATAGGCCTTTACATGACCCTTGATGCGCCGGCCAACCAGGCTGAGGTCGCCTACCACATCCAGCAGTTTGTGGCGTGCCGGTTCGTTCGGAAAATGCAGTTCCAGGTTATTAAGGATGCCTTCTTCTTTCACCTTTACTTTAGGCTTGTTGAAGAGTTCGGCCAGGCGGTCAAGTTCTTGCTGGCTCACTTTGCGGTTAACAAACACGATTGCATTGCTCAGATCGCCTCCTTTGATGAGGTTGTTTCCCAGAAGGTATTCCAGCTCGTGCAGAAACACAAAAGTGCGGCAAGGCGCAATCTCAGATACAAATTCGGTCAGGCTCGACATGTGCGCGGTTTGGGTATTGAGCACCTGGGTGCCATAGTCGATGGTAACCTCCACCGAAAATTCTTCGGCAGGGGTGATACTCAGCCAGAACCCATTGTCAGGCTGTACGATGCGCAACTCGCGGTCGATCACAAGGTATTCGCGCTCACTCTCCTGCGCTTCGATTCCGGCCTGCATGAGGGCTTCAACGAAGTAGCGTGAGCTGCCGTCGCGGATTGGGGTTTCTTCCATGTCGAGCTCAATGAGCACATTGTCGATGCCCAATCCGGTGAGGGCGGCCATCACGTGCTCAATGGTATAGACCCTGGTTCCGTTGAGGCCAATGGTTGTGCCGCGGGATGTATCCACAACATTGTTCACATGTGCAGCAATGCAGGGTTTGCCGGGTTTGTCCACCCTGCAAAAAACCACCCCGTGATCTGTTGGTGCCGGCTTAAAAGTAAGTGTACCTTGTTGTCCGGTGTGTAGTCCGGTGCCTGAAACACTCACCGGCTTTTTTATTGTGCGCTGATATTCAATCATTTGTTGAGCTGAAATTCTGGTGGCGTCGGCAAAATTTCGGCAAAAGTAGGTTTTTTTTGCTATTCTGCCCCTACCCTGCTGTTTTCGAGGCCACTGAGGCGCTGCTCCAGCTCGCGTAGCCGACGGGCCATTTCGTCGAGATTTTTAAAGTGCACATGCACGCGCTTGAAGTCGCCTATGGGGATGGCCGGTGTGCCGATGAGCAACTGACCTTTTTCCTTGATGTTCGAACCTACACCCGATTGTGCGCCCAGCTTGGTTTCGTCGGCTATGGTCAGGTGCCCTGCAAACCCCACCTGACCGCCAATCATACATTTTGCCCCCAACTTAGTGGATCCGCTGATGCCGGTTTGGGCAGCAATCACAGTGTGTTCGCCAATTTCGACATTATGGGCTACCTGAATCAGGTTGTCGAGTTTGACACCTTTGCGGATGATGGTCGAACCCAGGGTTGCCCGGTCGATGGTGGTATTGGCGCCAATCTCCACATCGTCTTCAATCACCACATTGCCGGTTTGAGGCACTTTGCGGTAGGTGCCATCGGCCTGTGGTGCAAAGCCAAAACCATCGCTTCCGGCCACTGTGCCCGCATGGATGATGCACCGCCGGCCTATCCTGGTCTGTGAGTATAGCTTTACTCCAGGGTAAAGCACGGTGTCGTCCTCAACCACACAATCGTCGCCCACATACACCTGGGGATATATTTTGACACCCTTGCCGATGACGGCCCGCTCGCCTATGTAGGCAAACTCGCCCACATACACTTCGCTTTCGACCTGCGCAGAGGGTGCGATGAAAGCCATGGACGAAATGCCCTTTTTATCGCTATTTGCAGCCTGATAGAGCTCGAGCAGCCGGGCAAATGCGCTGTAGGCATCAGGCACCCGGATCAAGGTAGCGCTCACTGGCCGCTCGGCCTCGAAGCTATCGTTCACAATCACTACCGAGCTTTCTGTCTGATATATAAAAGAGGTGTACTTCGGATTGGCCAGAAAACTCAATGCCCCCGGGCGACCTTCTTCAATTTTGGCAATGCTGTTCACCTTGGCCAAGGGGTCACCCTCCACCCTGCCCCCGATGATCTGGGCGATCTGCTGTGCTGTAAATTCCATGGGATCGTTTGTTAAAGGGCTGCAAGTTACATCATTATCGCCAGTGTGCAAAGCGCGTTGAGTGTCAAACGTTTTTTACACGTAAAGTGCTTATTTTCATTAACTTTCGTTTCTTTTGTTTAACTTTTTTTAACTCCGCAAGCCATGGGTGCGAGGTATCTTTGCGCCTCACAAAAAGCAAGACCCATCATGGTAACGGATATCAGAGAACTGAACGAAAAGATTCAACAGGAGAGCCAGTTTGTCGATTTGATCAACCTGGAGCTCAGCAAGGTGATCGTAGGCCAGAGGGCCATGTCGGAACGCTTACTCATTGGCTTGCTTGCCAACGGACACATCCTGCTCGAAGGCGTGCCAGGCTTAGCCAAAACATTGGCAATCAAGTCGCTGGCACAAACCATCGATGCCAGTTTCAGCCGGATTCAGTTTACTCCCGACCTTTTGCCGGCCGACCTGATCGGTACGCTCATCTACAGCCAGAAGAAAGAAGAGTTTCAGGTGCGCAAAGGACCCATTTTTGCAAACTTTATTCTTGCCGACGAGATAAACCGTTCGCCTGCCAAGGTGCAAAGCGCCTTGCTCGAAGCCATGCAGGAAAAGCAGGTGACCATAGGCGAAAGCACCTTTGCCCTGCCGGAACCTTTTCTGGTGATGGCCACACAGAATCCCATCGAACAGGAAGGCACCTATCCCCTGCCCGAAGCGCAGCTGGACAGGTTTATGCTGAAAGTGGTGATCACCTATCCCAAAAAAGATGAAGAAAAGCTTATTCTCAGGCAGAATATCATAAACGAAACAAGAAGCGTCGGGAAAACTGTCCGGCCGGCCGACATCATCAAAGCCCGGCAGGTGGTCAGGGAAGTGTATCTCGACGAGAAAATCGAGAATTATATCACCGACATTGTTTTTGCAACCCGCTTCCCGGGCGAATACCGGCTCAAGCGCTTCGAGCGGCTCATTTCGTATGGAGCTTCGCCCCGCGCATCCATCAACCTGGCGCTGGCTGCCAAAGCCTATGCATTCATCAAACGTCGCGGTTATGTCATTCCGGAAGACGTGCGTGCTTTGGCCCACGATGTGCTGCGCCACCGCATCGGGCTGACCTACGAAGCCGAAGCCGAAAATGTGACCACTGAAGAAATCATCAGCGAAGTACTCAACACCATCGAAGTGCCATAAGAATCATCCGGGCGAAAAGGTAAGTGATATGAGCCAGAGCACCACAGCAAACGACATCTTTGCCAAGGTAAGGCGCATCGAGATCAAGACGCGCGGACTTTCGCAGCAAATCTTCGCAGGCCAGTACCACAGCGCATTCAAAGGGCGCGGCATGGCCTTCAGCGAAGTGCGTGAATATCAGTATGGCGATGATGTGCGCAATATCGACTGGAACGTCACAGCCCGTTTTAATCACCCTTTTATTAAGGTATTCGAAGAAGAACGCGAGCTCACGGTGATGTTGCTCATCGATGTCTCAGGCTCCAACATTTTTGGTTCGGGCAAACAGCTGAAAAGGATGCTTGCCGCCGAAATTGCCGCCGTGCTGGCTTTTTCGGCCATCAACAACAACGACAAAGTCGGCGTGATTTTTTTCAGCAATCAGGTCGAAAAATTCATTCCTCCCAAAAAGGGCACTTCGCACATTTTGCGCATCATACGCGAAGTCATCAGCTTTGAGCCCATGCACAGCGGCACCGACCTGGGCGAGGCCCTGCGTTTTCTCACCAGCGCCATTAAGAAACGCTCTACAGCTTTCCTGATATCCGACTTCATTGCCGATAATTTTGAACATGCCCTGCGCATCGCTGCCCGCAAGCACGACCTGATTGCCCTGCGTGTGACCGACAAGCGCGAGAACGAACTGCCCGACCTTGGACTGGTGCGTTTCGAGGACGCCGAAACAGGACAAACCCACTGGGTGGACACTTCCACCGAAGAAGCGCGCCGGTGGTATGCCAGCTGGATTGCAAAAAAGACAGAACTCCTCAACAACACCTTTTCGCGCAACGGCGTTGACAATGTGGTGCTTTACACCGACGAAGACTACGTCCGACCCCTAATGCATCTTTTCCGCCTCAGGGCATGAATCACCTAATAATGTCGCGCTCATGGCCGAAAAAAATGTAAACATCATCAGGATACTGTTTTGCTGCCTGCTCATGGCTTTAATGTTTTTGCCAGCAGAAATCCAGGCACAAACCGTTGAGGCAAGGGCAGTTGCAAGTTCCGACAGCCTGCCCATTGGCGGCCGGATCAAGTTGCAACTGCTGCTCAAGCTCCCATCCGGTTTTGAGGCACAATGGCCCGAACTGAGCGACACACTGAGCAAACAAATCGAGATTGTATCGATGACCGCACCTGAAACCCTGCCCATCGACAACAAACAAAACGTACTGATGCGACAGGAACTCACCATTACCAGCTTCGATACCGGATGGGTCAACATTCCGCCTGTCAACATTTCTTTTGCACCCCCGGGCGACAGCATGCGTTTCGTTGCCTCCACCAATCCACTGACAATCAGAGTATTTCTTCCGGATGTTGATCCCAATGCCCCGATCAAAGACATCAAAGGCATCGAAAAGCAACCCATTACCCTGGCCGAAATCCTGCCCTGGCTGATTGGCGCCCTCGTCCTGGCACTTGCCTTGTGGCTTGGAATCAAGTATTATCTCAAACGCCGCAACCGGCCAGTTCAACTCGCACCAATCGAAGTTCCTGCCATCCCACCTCACAAGCTGGCCCTTGAACAACTCGAACAGCTCAGGTACGACAAACTCTGGCAAAACGGACAGGTCAAGGAATACTATGTGCGATTGTCGGACATCATCAGGGTGTATATTGAAGCCCAGTTTCCGGTGAATGCAGTCGAGATGACCACCCCGGAAATCATGCAAGGCATCCGCCCGCTTGGCATCAATGAAGAAGCCCGCATAAAATTGCAAAGTACCCTGGAACTGGCCGACCTGGTTAAGTTTGCCAAATACAAACCAGGTAACCTCGAAAATGAGCTGGCGCTCAACCATGCCATTGATTTTGTGGTAGAAAGTTATGCAACGGTAGCCCAGGCTGCCGAAAACAATCAAAAGGAGGAGCTGGCATGATGCGTTGGATTACCGACATCAGTTTTGCACATCCCCACTGGCTCTATCTGTTGCTGCTTTTGCCGGCGCTGATCGTTTGGTATATTTACCGTAACCATAAGCTACATCCCAGCCTGCGCCTGTCGGATGCCGGCATGATGGAGCGCATTCCCAAAAGCCCGAGGGTGGCCTTGCGGCACCTGTTGTTTGCACTGCGTCTGATGGCCCTGGCGGTGCTGATTCTGGCCCTTGCCCGGCCACAATCGAGCAGCAAAGGACAAAATGTGACCGTGGAAGGCATCGACATCGTGATCAGCCTCGATATCTCCGGAAGTATGCTCGCACGCGATTTCCGTCCCGACCGCATGGAGGCCGCCAAAGAACTTGCCGCCGAGTTTATCCGCTCGCGCAAGGGCGACCGCATCGGATTGGTCATCTTCAGCGGCGAAAGCTTCACCCAGGTGCCTTTGACCACCGACCACAATGTGGTGCTCAACATGCTTTCGGGCATTAAAAGCGGAATGATCGAAGACGGAACCGCCATAGGCGACGGATTGGCCACAGCTGTGGCACGTTTGCGCGAGAGCAATGCCATCTCCAAGGTGGTGATCCTGCTCACCGACGGGGTAAACAACACCGGCTCCATCGACCCGGTTACTGCCGCCGAACTGGCCAGGGTGTATGGGGTGCGCGTTTACACCATTGGCATCGGGAGCTATGGCACGGCCCCATACCCAGTGCAAACCCCGTTTGGCATTCAGCTCCAGGACATGCCGGTTGAAATTGATGAACCTTTGATGCAGGAAATCTCGGCCCGTACCGACGGACGTTATTTCCGCGCCACAAGCAACCAAAAGCTGCGTGAGGTTTATCAGGAAATCGACCGCCTGGAGCGTTCGAAAATCGATGTCACCGAGTTCAGCCGCAAACATGAGGAATTCAAACCACTCCTGGTGCTGGCTCTGATCCTCATCGCCCTGGAGTTTGTGCTGCGCAATACTGTTTTAAGAAGTGTAACCTGAAAACTGACAGCCATGGAAAGCACGTTCATACGATTGGAGCGGCCCGAGATGCTCTACCTGCTGGCAGTTTTACCTGTCATGCTTGTGATTTTTCTGATTGCCAACTACCTGCGAAACAAAGCCCTTCGCCGGTTTGCCGACCCCGGGATGCATGCCACCTTATTACCCCAGGCAAGCAATGCCCGCCGCTGGATAAAATTTCTGCTCCTCAGCATCGCCTGGATCTTCGCAGTCATTGCCCTGGCCAACCCCCAGTCGGGCGCCAAACTGGGCGAGGCCAAACGACAAGGCATTGATATTTTCATTGCCCTCGATGTAAGCAATTCCATGTTGGCCGAAGACATCGTGCCCAACCGCCTCGAACGAGCCAGGCAAAGCATCCTTCGGCTGATCGACAGGCTGCAGGGCGACCGCATCGGCCTGATTGTTTTCGCCGGAAAAGCCTACACACAATTGCCCCTGACCACCGATTATGCTGCCGCCAGATTGTTTTTGAATACCGTACGACCCGATATGATTCCGGTGCAGGGAACCGCCATAGCGGAAGCTATTCGTATGGGCATGCAGTCGTTCGATGTGGAAACCCGAAACAAAGCCATTGTCATCATCTCCGATGGCGAAGACCATGAGCAGGGGGCCATCGAAGCTGCAAAAGAAGCCAGTGCCATGGGCATACGCATCTTTACCATCGGATTGGGTTCGCCCGATGGCGTACCTATACCGGTGTATAACCAATATGGAAAGCAGACCGGTTACCGCAAAGACCGGCAAGGCAACACCATCGTCACCAGGTTGAACGAAACCATTCTGCAACAGATTGCCGCTGCCGGCAACGGGATGTATATCCGCGCCAACAACGCCCGACTTGGCCTCGATCAGATTCACAACGAGCTGGAGAAAATTGAGAAGTCGGAGATCGAGACCAAAATCTTCACCGAATATAACAGTCATTTCCAATGGTTTGCAGCCGCAGCGATGTTTCTTTTGATCATCGAATTGCTTCTGGCATGGCGCAAATCGCTACTCGAGACCAGGATCAGGATCTTTAAACCCAAAGCAGTGGAAAATGAATAAGGCATGGACAATCATACTTCTTGCTTTGTTTTCGGTGGGTGCACAGGCCCAATCGGACAAGCAACTGCTGCGCAGGGGTAACAAAGCCTATGTGCGCGAGGATTTTGAGAAAGCTGCCTCCAGTTACCTTAATGCACTGGAAAAGAATCCATTGAACGACAAGGCCGGCTTCAACCTCGGCAATGCACTTTTCCGGCAGCAGAATTTCGAAGAAGCCCTGGAAAAGTATCGGACAGCAGCCGACATGACCCGCAACCGCGAGCGTGAAGCCAAAGCTTCCTACAATGCGGGAAACAGCCTGCTGCAATCGGGCAAATATGCCGAAAGCATCCCTTACTATCAGCGGGCCTTGCGCATCGATCCCGATGACGAAGACGCCCGCTACAACCTGGCCTATGCCCTGAGGATGCTCCAGCAACAGCAACAGCAGCAAAACGGAGAGGATCAGAACAAACAAGGCGACAATCAGCAACAGCAGGGCAACAATCAGGATCAAAACAACGATCAGCAGCAAAATCAGCAAAACCAGCAACAACAATCGCAGGACAATAATCAGCAACAGCAACAACCTCAGAGCCGGCAGCCGCAGCTGTCAAAAGAAGAGGCCGAACGGCTGCTGCAGGCACTCACCAACGAAGAAAAGCAAACAATGGATAAGGTCAACCAGCAACGGTTCAGAACCGGTCCGAGGGTGACACGCGAAAAAGACTGGTAAGCTTTGCGCTATGGTATGTGTCGAATTGATAACTTGCCCGACCTTTGCAATGAAACTGCAACAATGAGCGTTAGAAAAAAGTTGTGTTATCGGTTATGAAGGTTGAGATGAAAAGTGCTGTCAGGTTCTTTGCAGGCATACTTGTTTGGATGCTGCTCATGCCCTTGTTCGTCCGGGCTCAGGACCCTGTGCTTACCGTTTCGGGCAGCACACAGGTGGAAGTAGGCGAGCAGTTCAGGGTGGTGTACGAACTGAATGCCGAAGGCTCCAACTTTGTCGGGCCTTCGTTCAGGGGTTTTCGTGTGATAACCGGACCGATGGTTTCGACCAGCTCAAGTATTCAAATCGTAGGTGGCAAGGTTGAACGTTTTTCTTCCCAAACTTACACCTATATATTAAGTGCCACGCAGGAGGGCGAATTTACCATCGATCCTGCCAGTGTGGAGGCAGAAGGCAAAACCATCAGGTCGGGTCGTCTCACTGTGAAAGTTGTACCTGCCACCGGCAGAACTCAACGGCAAACCAGCACAGGCTCTGCACCCTCAGGTACCCTCAGCTCGCGCGACCTCTTTTTACGTGCCGTTCCCGACAAACGCTCAGCCGTGGTGGGAGAACAGATCATACTTACCTACCGCCTCTACACCCGTGTGCCACTGGCGAATCTCGAAATAACCCGCCAATCATCCTTTACCGGTTTCTGGAACAAAAATCTGCTTGAAGGCAACGAGATGCCGCAGTCGCGTCAGGTAATCGACGGAGAAGAATATATTGTAGCCGAGGTGCGTAAGGTGGCGCTCTTTCCTCAGAAAACCGGCAAGCTGACCATCGAGCCCATGGAAATCAAATGCGTGGCACAGGTCAGAACAAGTCCATCGCGTCCCACCTTCGATCCTTTCGAAAGCTTCTTCAACGATCCTTTTTTCACCAGAGGCATTCAAAACATTCCGCAAACACTTGTATCAGAAGAGGTTACCATTGACATCTCCCCACATCCCACAAGCGGCAGGCCAGGCTCGTTCAACGGTGCTGTGGGTCAGTTTGGGTTTTCGGCAGCATTAAACACCGAAGAGATCAAAGCCAACGAAGCCATCACCCTGACCTTGAGCGTTTCGGGAAGTGGCAACCTGGAGTTGTTCGACCTGCCCAGACCTGTTTTTCCTCCAGGTTTTGAGGTATTCGAGCCAAAACTAACCACCGACATCAAAACATCAGCCGATGGGGTGTCCGGCACCCGCCGCGCCGAATACCTTGTCATTCCAAGGTTCGAAGGCAATTATCGTATCGAGCCGCTCGAATTCAGTTATTTCGATCCCCGCCGCAAGGAATACATCACCCTGCGCTCGCAAGCCTTCGATATCAGGGTAAACAAAGGCGATGCCAGCGAGTCCGGGTCTGGTGTGGTTTTCAGTTCGCAGGAAAGCATTCAGATGCTCTCGTCCGACATCCGGTACATCCAAAGCTCAGCCGGGCGGCTCCAGCCCATCGACAGTTATTTCTTTGGGTCGTGGCGCTACATCCTGCTCATGGCACTGCTGGCTGCATTATTCGGAGGCGCCCTCTTCTGGCACTATCAAACACAAAAACTCAGGCAAAACCAAAATCTGCTCCGCAACCGAAAAGCCACAGGCGTGGCACGCAAACGGCTTAAGGTGGCCCGACATCTGCTTGGCAAAGGCGATCAGAATGCATTCTATTCGGAAATGTCGCAGGCGCTGTGGGGCTATATATCTGATAAATACGGCATCCCACGCGCAGAGCTGTCCATCGACAATGTGAAGAACTACCTGCTTGCCCGCAACGCACCCGAGGATCTCATCGACCAGCTTGTAGATACCCTGAACCTCTGCGAATACGCCCGTTTTGCACCCGGCGACACCGGCAAAAAAATGGAAGACCTCTATCAGAAAGGAATAGATGTTATCAGCAAGGCCGAAAACCTGATCAAATAAGACATGCCTATGAAAAGGGTAATGCACCTCATCCTGACCTTGATCATCCTCATTCCGCTGCTGGCCACGGGAGCTAAACCGGAGGAACATTTCCGCATTGCTGGCGAACAATATGCCCTGGCCCGGTACGACTCAGCCCTGGTGCACTATCATGCCATACTCGATCAGGGTGTGCATTCAGCCGCACTGTATTACAACATGGGCAACGCATACTATAAACTGCGTAAATACCCTGATGCCATTTTTTACTACGAAAAAGCCCTCAAGCTTGACCCGGGCAACGACGACCTGCGCCACAACCTTCAGCTGGCCAATGCCATGATTGTGGATAAGATCGAACCCATGCCGGTATTCTTTCTCAAACAGTGGTGGAATACATTTTATAATCTGCTTCCCGCCGACACCTGGGCCTGGATATCCATCCTGCTCTTTGGCCTGACGCTATTATGTGTGTGGTTATTCCTTACCTCCAGCCGCATGATCTGGCGCAAAACCGGTTTTTTCGCTGGCCTGCTGATGGCCTTTATGTTCATCGGAAGCTTTGGGCTAGCTTCTCAGAAATACTATTACACCCAAAGAACAAACGAAGCCATAGTTTTTGTGCCGACCATCACCGTAAAAAGCGCCCCCTCAGCATCGGGCGTGGATCTATTCGTGCTGCACGAAGGCACAAAAGTAAGGCTGCTCGAACAATCGGGCGACTGGCAAAAGATCCGCATCGCCAACGGCAGTGTCGGATGGATGCCAGCCGAAACCCTCAGGGGAATCTGAACATGGCGCTGCAACACCACTTAAAATATCTGATCCTTCTGGCTGTTGCAGCTCCCCTGCTTTTTTTGTCCTGTCTCAAATCCAACGAACCCGGCCTACCACTTGAGGTTGTGCGGGTGATCCAGCAAACAGGACACAACAAAGTTGAAATTCTAAAAGCACTGGCTCATTATGTTGAAAGTGAGGATACTGCCGGCCGGAATGCCCTCTACTTTCTGATCAGCAATATGGAAAAGCAATATGCCGTGGCCTACACCCTCATGGACAGTGCAGGTAATGAGCTGAGCTTCAATCCCCTGAGCTACCCCAACTATCAACAGATGATGAAAGCCTGGGACTCGGTTTCGGAAAGCCCTGGCGGACTGATGTTTAAACCCACACGCTACACCCTTGATCGCGACACCATCAAAGCTGAGTTGATACGCAACACCATACAACTGGCGCTCTCGAGCCGCAGGCTGCCATGGGCCGGACATATACCCGACAGCATTTTTCTCCGTTACGTCCTACCCTATCGCGTGGCAAACGAAGACCTCGAAGACTGGCGCAGCCTGCTGGCATCGCACCTTGAGCCCCTGAAAAACACGGCTGATGTGCGCAGCCCGGAAGAGCTGGCAGCACTCGTCAACAACCACATAGAACAAAACTTTACGGAAGACATCCGTCTGATCAAACAGGCCAATGTCACCAAAGCCTCTCAAATTCTGCATGAGCGCATGGCTAGCCCGCGCGATATGGCCATCTTCCGTGTGATGGCGCTACGTAGCCTCGGCATTCCCGCAACCCTCGACTACATTCCCTGGCTGAGCGACAGCCTCCACAGCGTCTGGTTTGCAAGTTATTACACCTCGGAGCACACCTGGAAGCCTTTGCTGCCAGCGACATTCGAAAGGCAGCTGCTAAACGACGACAGCCGAGTGCCCAAGATATACAGGCGCATCTTCCACACAACCGATTCAAGCCTTTTCGCCATAAAAGACCTAAAAAAGACCACGCCCCCTTTTCTGGGACACTTTCATTATCTGGATGTGACGTCATCCTATCTGCAGGTGCGCAACCTGACCTACCACGGCCCGTGCCCGGATGAGTTTATCTACCTGGCCATTCATAACGGAAGAAACTGGAAAGCAGTAGATTGGGCCTTCTGCAAAGGAGATTCCGCAAGCTTCAGGAATATCGGAAACCGGGTGAAGACAGCCTTTGTGTGGCTCGAAAAACTGGATGATGACCACCAGCTGCACCTGCTGCCGCCACGGGGAAAAGCTGATTGAGTATCCCCGAAAGAAACCTTTCATTTACAAACTGTATTTTAAGCAGCACATCTGTCATGTGAAGCACAATTATTTTGTATTGTTCGTTGAACCAAAATAATGCGGTTTGCCCGGCACCAAAGAACCATATCCTGCTATATTTGTGCAGTCAGAGCGCTGAGTCCGGGAAAGGCGTGTTAATTACTGTTAAAATTATTACGCATTTCGGGCTTGTCTGAATAATTATTTGGCGTAACTTGTGCCACTGTTTTAAACCGAAAACCATATACGAAATACCCACAAAACTGCATGATATGAGAAAAGGACTTCTACTCTCTGGTATCCTTTTGATTTTTTGCTTTAACCACCTGATTTCCAATCCTGTTAACGACAACAATCCGGCCTCCGCACCCTTGAGCGACGAGGCTTATCTGCACATGCTTCGCAGCAATCAGCACACTGGCAAGCTCGATCCGGCCCATGTGCTCGAAGCCAGAAATCAGGTGAACCGCATGGTTAGCAACAAAAACCAGACGAATCTGAACTGGACGCCGCTTGGACCGGACAATTATGGTGGCAAGACCAAAGCCATCATTTACGACTCGCGCGACCCGCAGAAAATCACACTGCTGGCAGGCTCGACAGGCGGCGGCATCTGGCGGACGGTAAACGAGGGCGTCACCTGGCAGCCGGTGAGCAGCCTCAACCTCACGGTAAGTTGCATGGTACAGGCCCCCAATGGCGACATCTATGTGGGAACAGGTGATGGCTTTGGCGCCCACCTGCTCACCGGCCTCAACGACATGGCCTACACCACCGGCTTTATGGGCAACGGCATCTGGAAATCGACGGACGGAACCAATTTCACCCAATTGCCCGCCACCGTTCCCCAGCCAAACGACAACAATGCCGCATGGGCTTTCATCAACGAGCTTGCTATCAACAGCAGCGGCCACATATTCGCAGCCACCAATGCGGGTTTGCGCTACAGCACCGACGGCGGCAACAGCTGGCAGATTGCCAAAGACAACAACGGCAACGATCTCAGCCTGAATGCCACCGATGTGCAGGTTGGCTCCGACGGCACCCTGATGGCCGCAGTTGATAACAAGGTGTACATCAGCAAAAATGGAGATCCGCAAGCCTTTGTGCTCCGCTCCACGGCCGAAAGCAACACCCTCCCCACAGCCGACGTATCACGCGTTGAACTTGCTGTAGCCCCTTCCGATCCGAATATCATGTATGCAGTGCTGATCAATTCGTTCGGCATACATCTGGGTATCTATCGCTCCGGCGACAAAGGCGACACATGGAGCGTGATTCTTCCGGCCACTACGAGTGTTAATCCATACAACCAGAGAGGTTTATACAACAACCACATTACGGTGTTCCCCAACGACCCGAACCGCATCATCCTTGGTGGTGTCAATCTTTGGCAAGGAAGGCGCGTGCTCGAGGCCGGCCTCTATGCCTGGGACGTAGTATCGTCGAGTGCTGGCAGCCTTTTCAGTCCGCTTTATGTGCACTTCGGACAGCAAAGAGTTGTTTTCAAACCCGGCAGCAACACCACCTTCTTTGTGGCTACCGATGGTGGGATATTCAAAGGTGAGGTGAACGGTGATTTGTTTAATTATTCGAACGGCAACCGCAATTACATGACTGCCCAGTTCTACACCGTGGCCCCCTCGGGCATCGAAAACAGGGTATTGGGCGGTGCACAAGATCAGGGCACTATCTTCATCTCAGGCGAAGGTAATACTTTTCGTCAGGGCGAAAAGCTTTATACGCCTACCACGTCAGGAGGCTCTTGTGTAGTTTCTACAATCAACCCAAATGCCATTGTCGTTTCGGCCACAGCTGGAAGCATGCAGAGGTCAGAAGACATGGCCTTTACCTTCTCCACGCAGTTCCTGCTTGCTTCAGGATTCGGCAACCCGCAGGCCTTCCGCACACCCATTGCCTTGTGGGAAAGCTTCACCAATGAAAACAGCCGCGACAGCATTACTTTCAAAGCAAAGAGAAACTATTCGCCGGGTGCTCAGGTGAAGGCCAGAAGCACCAATTTCGACCAGCCATTTCTTACCAACCTGCCAGCTGGCGTAGGCCTGAATCAAGGCGATACCATCCGCCTGAAAGATCCCGTTTCGACCAGGTTGTTCATTGCAGTGGCCAACCGTCTCTGGATGACCAAAGAATTCCTGAACTTTGCCAAAACCCCCGAGTGGTTCGAAATCTCCAACAGCACTGTTGGGTTTACCGGCATCCCGCAGTCCATTGCTTACTCAGCCGACGGCAACCATGTGTGGGTAGGCATGCGCGACGGCAAATTGTTCCGCATCTCCAACATTGCGCTGGCTTACAATGCAACACTTGCCAGTGTAACCAGCCCCCAATGCATTGTAGCCACAAGGCAGATGCAACTTTTGGTACCCGGCACCTCCACCCCGGTAAGCCAGGCCATCACTTCCATTTCCGTTGACCCCAAGAATCCAAATAACGTGATGGTTACCCTGGCCAACTATGGCAACGATCATTATGTTTTTGCCACCACCAACGGCCTCGATGGGAACCCCCTGTTTGTGAGCAAGCAGGGCAACCTGCCCAAAATGCCTGTTTACTCGGGTGTGATCGAAATGACCAACAACGGGTTGGCCATCGTTGGTACAGAGATGGGTATTTTCCACACCAACAATCTGTTCGACACCAACCCTGTCTGGTTAGCCGACCAAAACCTGGCCAACATCCCGGTGATGGATCTCAAGCAGCAAATCATCAATAAAACCCCCGACACCTTGCAGCTCATCAACGTGGACACCCTCGTGGTGAACTTCCCCGGAGCTACAAACTATGGTATTCTATATGCTGCCACTTTCGGTCGCGGTCTGATGCGCTGCAACGACTTCCGCATGCCGGTAGGCATAGGCGAACAACAGATTGCTGGCAGTAGCAAAAACTTCCCCGTTTTGGTTTACCCCACACCTGCCAGTGGCTTTGCCCGCGCCGAATTTGAGCTGCCCGCTGAAGCCGAACTCCGCTACAGCATCTTCAATCAGTCGGGCCAACTCATCGAAACACGCCAGCTCGGCAGGATGACACCCGGCAAACAACAAATACGCATCGATTTGAACGGATACCGCAGCGGCAGTTACCTGCTGATGCTCGACGCAGGTCAGCAAAAGTCCACTGTCAAATTCCTGGTTTACTAAGACGCATTATCAGCAATAAAACGAAGTGAAAATGAAGAATATTTACCTCCTTCTCGCACTGATTTCCTGGTTTTCGGCCAGCCTTTCGGCACAGACAAGGATTTATTCCCCTGCCCTGCGCGCACCTGCCAATAACGCCACAGGCCAGATGCCCGACGTGTTGCTCGATTGGGATGCCGTTACAGGTCAGGGCTTTGTTGTCACATACGAGGTGCAGCTTGCCCGCAATGCCGACTTTTCCGACGCCATCACCTTTCCTCCGGTCACTGTCACCGCCCTGCAGATGAACGAACTGCTTTTCAATACGGTTTATTACTGGCGGGTGCGTGCCTCCGATGGCACACTCACTTCCGACTGGTCGGAACCATTTTCATTCCGTGTGACCAATTCTGTTAGCATTACAGGCCCTGCCAACCAGTCGAACCAAATGCCAAACCCGCTCATTACCTGGTCGCCGCTCACCGGAGTGACCCAATATGAAATGCAGGTGGACACGGCCTATTCGTGGGCCAATATGGTTTCGGGTGTGACTGCACAACTCAATGATGTATTTGAGTTGTCGGCCAATCAGGCCTGGGCAGTTGGCAACGGTGGCACCATCCTCCAGTACAATGGCACCAGCTGGACACCTTTGACCAGTGGTACTACCCAAAATCTGAACGACGTATTTTTTGTGGATGCCAACAATGGTTGGGCAGTGGGTCAGGCAGGCACCATTCTTTATTTCAATGGTACGGCATGGGCGCCCCAAACTTCCGGGGTCACTGCAAACCTCAACGGAGTCTTTTTCACTTCCGCAACCAACGGTTATGCTGTTGGTGCCTCTGCAACCGTACTGCGCTGGGATGGAAACAGTTGGTCGCCGGTTAGTTCAGGAATCACCGGAAACGTGACGCTCAATGCAATACATGGTCTAGACGCCAACAACATATGGATTGCAGGTACAGCCGGTAACTTCTCCTATTTTAACGGAACCAGCTGGAGCAATGGCATTATTGCCAACCGCGAAATCACCGGACTTTGGGCTCTGGCGCCTGATAAGATCTGGGCTTCAGCACGCGCCGGACGCATCTTTTATTTCAACGGCCAAAGCTGGGCCGAGCAGGCATCCGGCTCCACCCGCGACCTCTGGGATGTGTGCATGCTCAGCGAAAACAACGGCTTCATCGTTGGCTCCAACGGCACCCTGATTCAATTCAACGGAACAGAATGGGGTGTGATCGCCAGTGGTACCACACAAAACCTGAATGGCATCTACCTTATGGATGCCAATACAGGATTTATTGTCGGAAACTCCGGTGCCATCATCAAGTTCCAGGGTGAAGGTTTCAATAGCCCTTATCTCAAAAGCTTCCCACTTTCCGCCAGCCTTTCAGAATTGAGGCTTGCTAACCTTGCATTTGGCGCCAACCACTATGTGCGCATGCGTGCCAGCCACGCCCAATCTACTTCCGATTGGTCATCGCCAAGGTCGTTCTTTGTCAACGCCAGCCCCACCCTCACCAGCCCGGCCAACAATGCCACAAACATTGCACTGGACACCCTGGTGCGCTGGAGCGCCATGACAGGAATCGTCAATTACACCATTCAGCGTTCGCTCACCCCCGACTTTGCTGATCCCTTCACCTTCGAAAGCTCGACAAACGAATACCGGTTCCAGGGCATGTCGTTCGGGCGCGATTACTACTGGCGGGTGAGGGCGCGCCATGCCGGAGGCAATTCATTCTGGTCGCCGGTGTTCAAGTTTACCACAGCCTCCACCGTCACACCCACTGCGCCTGCAAATAATGCCACCAACGTGATCAGGCTCCCGCGCTTCCAATGGCAACACATTAGGGGAACCGAAAAATATCAACTTCAGTTTGGCACAAGTAACACTTTTGACCCTGCTGTTACCAATACACAAATGCCAACAAGCAGTTCGTTCCAGACCGTCTTCCTGCTGGCACCTCAAACCACCTATTTCTGGCGTGTTCGTGGCATCCAGGGGCTGGATACCACCAACTGGAGCCAGACCTTTTCATTTGTAACCACAAGTGAAACTTCTATTGGTGAAAACCCCTCGGCCAGCATCCGCATCCATCCCAATCCGGGTCAGGGCCTCTTTACTATCAGTGCACCGGGAATGGTTGGTACCATCGAACTGGAGGTGTATAACCTGGTGGGTAAACGTGTTTACCATCAGCCCGCCATCGAAAACAGCCTGCTCGAAAACCAGCGATTCGACCTGCGCAATCTGGGTAAAGGAGTTTACCTGCTCAAGCTCCAAAGCAGCACCGGACAATCAGCGACGCGCAAGCTCATGATAGAGTAAACGACAGAAAATCAATAAAAAAACCTCTGCCCAAAGCAGGGGTTTTTTATTTCCTGAGTTGGTAAACGTAGGCGCCATCACGATTCAGGTCGTAAACCGGAATCTCCCGGGCAACTGCCACAGCTGCAATTGCATCCGACACATGCTTTCGGAGCGAGGCATCCAACAACACCACACGGCCTTCATCAGGCAAAAATGGCCGGAAACGCCTCGCAGCGCGCGTGCCATGATAAAGTAAAAAATCAGCATCAGCCCCGGCGACAGGTTTGGATACATCGCACAAACAGATCAATTGCCCGTCGAAAACTACATAAGACCCCTCCTTAACAAGGAACCCTGTCCGGATCGCATCGCCTGTAGCAAACGTTAAAGGTTTGTTTAAACCAAGTCGGTTCCAGTATTTTTGAAAATGGAAGGCCATTGCACCTTCATCTTGCAGCAGCGCGCTGTCGGCCACAAACACATGATTGCTACCACTCACAAAACTCATGGCCGTGCGGCCTTGTACAGAATACACCACAAAGCCTTGCTGCTTCAGGGTCTGCAGATGCCGGTGGGTGATGCTCCCGATAATAAGCAGCCCCATAAATAACAAAGGGATCAACACACCTGACCACTGCTTGCGAATCAACAATGCCAGCAGGAGAAACATCACCGACAATATCAACAACTCATAATGATTGATATACAGACGTTCCACCACAGCCATTGGCAACGATTCGACCCATTGAATCAGCGCATTCATTGCAAAAATGAGTGCTGAAGTAAGCTTTGCAAGCAACAGGGGAATCCAGGGCAAAGGACTGCTCAACAACATGAGCATGCCCGAGGCAATGATTAAAAAGGATAAAGGTGTGAGAAACAGGTTGCTCAGCCAGAAATAGAATGGAAACTGATTGAAATAATACAACACCATTGGTGTGGTCCCCAACTGGGCAGCAAACGCCACTGAAGTGGCCTCCCATAAATAGGCTGCAATCTTGTTCCTGAAAGTAAGTAACTGTGCAATAGGTTTTTGAAAGATCAGAATGGATGCTACTGCCGCAAACGAAAGCTGAAATCCGATGCTGAACACAGCATTGGGCTCGATAAGCAAAATGAGCAATGCGGCTGCTGCCAGGGTATTGAGTGCATAGCCCTTTCGATGAAGCATCTGGCCTGCCAGAAGAAAACTAATCATGAGCGAGGAACGCATGACCGAGGGCGACAGGCCAGTGATAAAGGCATAAAACCATATGATAATTAGCAAAAGGATACCGCGAATCAGATTTCCCCGCCTGAAGTGTTCCAGGAAGCCAAGCATCAAACTGAATATCAGGAAAATAATGCCTACGTGCAGCCCTGAAACACACAACACATGCATGGCTCCAGCTGCAGTGTACCCTTTACGCAATTCCTGTGAAAGCATCTCGTTGTAGCCCAGCAAAATGGCCGAAGCAACCGCAAATTCGTCTCCCTCAAGTCCATGCTTTTTCATGGAAGTCACAAGGTATCCCCTTGCCCGATATGCCAGTGCATATACCGGATTCTTTTCCACTTGTCCTGTGGGGTGCCATTCGCCATCCTTCAAAAACAGCTGATGCAGCACACCTTTGCGCGCCAGGTGTGTGCTGAAATCGAACTGACCGGGATTGAGCGGGGGCTGAACAGGTTCGGGTTTACCGGTGACGAGGAGCAAAGACCCGTATTCCGGCAACTCATCGGACAGTGGTTTGCGCAGATACAACATGAGCTTCCCGCTTGCCGGCCTGATACCGGAAGTGTCGGCCAAAGCCCTCACTTCAGCCACAACTCTGTAGGTGTTTTTGCGCTCCGAAAGCGGCTCGGTCAGCCTGACCAGCATGGCTCCATTGGTTTCGTAATTGGAAAAATGTTTTGAATTAAGTTCAGGCCGCGCAGCCAATGCAGCCATCAATCCTGCACCTATGTAAAATAGGTGTGTCATCAGGCCCGCAACCCACCGTAGCGAATAATCCTTCAGAAAAAACCAGCTTCCAAACGCCATGACAAGCAATGCAGGCGCAATCCACCAAAACAGGAAAAACATACCCGGCTCCACCTGCCACGAAAGCCATATGCCAAAGGCAAACATGGGCGTGATCCTGAGCAGCGGATATTTCTGCAGATGAATATTCAAGGTGAAAGACAGCTGTCGCAGGCGCTAAGTTAAAAAAGAGCCAGATTTGAGACAAGCCGTGTAAATAAAAAAAGCCGGATTGACCGGCTGATGTACTCCCTAGGGGATTCGAACCCCTGTTACCAGGATGAAAACCTGGCGTCCTAACCCCTAGACGAAGGGAGCGTTCGAAATGTGCTGCAAAATTAATGGTATTTTTCAAAACCACAAAAAAAATCTTAACTCTTGAATCAAATTAACAAATCTTTGCAACTTTGGGCTCACAAAAATCAGGGGGCGCTGCCATTCAAAAGATTTAATGTGCTGAATAGATGCTTGTTGTATCTTGATCAGTGCAGGCGCCACCTTAAAGAACCGGAGTATGAAGCGAAATGTGATACACCTGTTGAGGCAGGCAGCAGAAAAGTTTGCAACAACACCTTATCTGAACGATAAAACCGATGAAGGCTGGAAAGGCATCTCATTTGGCGAGACATTTGCGAAAGCGCAGCAATTTGCCTCTGCCCTTTTGGAGCTCGGTCTGGGTAAGGACGACAAAGTGGCCCTGCTGGCCGAAGGTCGTTCGTCGTGGGTAATTGCTGAATATGGCCTGCTCATGGCCGGATGCATCAACGTGCCGCTGAGCATCAAGCTTCTTCCCGAAGAAATTGTGTTCCGGCTCAGCCATGCCGGATGCAAGGCCATCATCCTTTCAGCCAATACCCTCGAAAAGGCACTGCCTGCCCTGGTCAAACTCGACCATCCCATCCGGGTGATCTATCTGGATGATGCACCTGCGCAACAAAACAGTCTGTTCGAGGCCTCCGGAATACCACTTGAAGAGGTGCTTGTTTTTGGTAAGATGATCGAATCGGGCAAACAAGCACTCGAAAAAAACCTATCCAGTTTGCTGGAATTTGAACAAAACCTCGACGAGAACCAGGTTGTCAACATTTGCTATACCTCCGGCACCACAGGCGACCCGAAAGGCATCATGCTGACCCACCTCAATTATTATGCAAACAGCACCGATGCCATGCAGTATTTTGATGTGAATGAGGGTGACCGTTTGCTGATCATCCTGCCACTCGACCACTCTTTTGCCCACACGGTGGGCATCTATGCCTGCGCCGTGAAGGGACTAAGCATCTTTTTTGTGGACGCCAGAGGAGGCAACAAAAACATTGTGCAAAACATACCCGGCAACCTGAAAGAGGTGAACCCCCACTTTTTGCTCACCGTGCCCACCCTGACCGGCAATTTTATGGCCAAAATGAAAGAGGGCGTTTACGCCAAGGGTGGCCTGATCCGGAGGCTGTTCGATGCAGGTCTGGCAGCAGGTATCGAACAGTATGGCAACGGTTATACGGGCAGAAAAAAACTCAGCTGGCAAAAACGCCTGGCATACAGAATATCCGATAAACTCATCTTTAGTAAGTTGCGTCAGGTTTTTGGAAACAGCATCAGGTTTTGTGTCGGAGGCGGGGCATTGCTCGATCTTTCGCAACAACAATTTTTTGCTGCCATCGGCGTGCCTGTCTATCAAGGATATGGCCTAACCGAGGCATCGCCCATCATTTCGGCCAACACCCCGCAGGTGCACAAGCTGGGCACGTCGGGCAAAGTGATCCCCAATCTGGAATGCATCATCGCCGACGAGCAGGGCCGTCCTTTGCCTACTGGTACGCAGGGCGAGATTGTCATACGCGGCAACAACGTCATGGCAGGCTATTACAAAAACCCGGAAGCCACCGCAAAAACCATACGCAATGGCTGGCTCTACACCGGTGACCTTGGATATTATGACGAAGACGGGTTCCTGGTTGTGGTGGGCCGTCAGAAAGCCCTGCTGATCTCGCCCAATGGCGAAAAATATTCGCCTGAAGGCATTGAGGAGGCCATTATGAGCACTTCGCGCTATTTCAGCCAGGCCATGGTGTACAACGATATGAAGCCTTACACGGTGGCTTTTGTGACTATGGATGACATCCGACGCAACCGCCTGATCCACGACTTTCAGCACGCCGATCCGGCCTTCGTGCTGGAGCAACTGATCAAGGATTTTCATGCTTTTGTTGAACACCCCAACTACAAAGGTCACTTCCCGAAGTACTGGCTGCCAAAAATGTTTGCCATCCTGCCTGAACCGTTTACGGAGCAAAACCTTATGCTCAACTCCACGATGAAAATGGTTCGCCACAAAGTAACAGAATCATACCATCCCCTTCTTGAAATGATGTATAAACCTGATGCAGAATCGCTTACATCAAATCACAATCTGAACCAGATTCGTTTCTTCCTTCAGCATTAGGCAGGCATACACACCAGGCATTCAACCCTGTATCATGCCGGTAATTTTCTGTCCGGCAAGATGCAGGGTTAAACATTTTTTCTGTCCTAACACTTTTTAACATCTCTTAAATTTCTGATAATCTGCAACTTACCATCACATTCATTAATTTTGTTTAACTTTTTTCCGATTTCGCTTGACAAATATCTTTTTGTGTTTAACTTTGTAAGCGTAACATTAAACAAATAATCCCATGACCGCAGTCGAATTTAACTATAACCTTACCGGAATGCAGAAAAGTCTGGAGGTATTTGCCCGTCAGCTCACCGGCAATGATGACGACGCAAAGGACCTTTTGCAGGAAACCTTCCTCAAGGCACTGGTGTACCGCGAGAAGTTTGTGAACAACAACAACTTCAAGGCGTGGGTTTTCACCATCATGAAAAATATTTTCATTAACAACTACCGTCGGAACAAGAAGGCTAAGACCTTTATTGACCAGACTGACAATCTGTATTATATCAATTCGGGAGCCGAGGACACCATGTTCAACCCCCTTTCGGTTATTGCCACCAAAGAGCTTACCCAGGGCATCGAGGAGCTGGACAAAGATTTCCGCAGGGCCTTCGAAATGTACAACGAAGGTTACAAGTACAAGGAAATAGCCGACAAACTCGGACTGACCATCGGCACGGTGAAAAGCCGCATTTTTTACAGCCGCAAAAAACTCATGGAAAACATGAGTGAATACAAACCATAATTTTTTTTGACCTAAGATTTTTTGTTTAACATTAAATCTAATATGTTAAACATTTTTAAGTATCAATTTAATTTCTAACTAATCCCCCACTCCAATGAAAAAACTCTATCTGCTTTCCTTGCTGCTTTTTGCAGCAGTTGCAACCTTCGCACAGACTGCCAGGGTGCAGGTTATCCACAACGCGGCCGATGCTGCCGCTCAAAGCGTGGACGTTTGGCTGAACAACAGCAAGCTCCTCTCGGATTTTGCATTCCGCCAGGCCACGCCATTTGTTGATGCTCCTGCCGGTACGCCCATCACGATCTCGATTCAGCCTCCGGGCAGCACCAGTGCTTCCAACCCGATCTGGTCGCAGACCTATACACTGGAGGCCGGAAACACCTATGTGCTTGTGGCCAATGGCCTTGTAAGTCAGGGAAATTACAATCCATTCAAACCTTTCGACGTGTATGTGAAACCCATGGCCAAGGAAGCTTCTTCTTCGGGAAACACAACTGACGTACTGGTGTTTCACGGAGCAACGGATGCACCCACAGTGGATGTTGTTGAAACTGGCGCCGGAGCAGGCACTGTAATCGACAACATGGCTTATGGACAATTTGCCGGTTACCTGTCGTTGCCCACAGCTGACTATGTATTGGACGTGCGCGACGAGACAGGCACGGTTACTGTGGCCAGATATGCCGCTCCCCTGCAGACCCTTGGTCTTGGTGGTCAGGCACTTACGGTACTGGCATCGGGTTTTCTGAATCCTGCGGACAACAGCAATGGCCCGGCCTTTGGTTTGTATGTGGCCCTGGCCTCCGGTGGCGAGCTCATACCGCTACCTCTTTACACACCTCCCTCAGCAAGGATTCAGGTGATACATAACGCTGCGGATGCTGCGGCTGAGCAGGTGGATGTTTGGATCAACGACTCCAAAGCCGTGGCCAACTTTGCTTTTCGCACGGCAACTCCTTTCGTGGATGTGCCGGGCAACACCCCCCTCACTGTGGCTGTGCAGCCTCCCGGAAGCGGAAGTGCATCAAATCCGCTTTGGTCGCAGACCTTCACGCTCGAACCAGGTAAGTCTTATGTACTGGTGGCCAATGGATTAATCAATCAGAATGCTTACAACCCATTCAAACCATTTGATGTGTACGTCAAACCAGACGCCAAAGAAGCCTCAGCCAGCACCAACACCACTGACGTACTGGTGTTTCACGGAGCAACCGACGCCCCCACAGTAGATGTGGTTGAGGTGGGCGCAGGTGCCGGTACCATTATTGACAACATGGCTTATGGGGCGTTTGCCGGGTACCTCAGCCTGCCAACGGCCGATTACACCCTCGACGTTCGCGATGAAACAGGAACTGTTACCGTTGCCCGCTATCTTGCACCTCTTCAGACACTTGGCTTGGGTGGTCAGGCCCTCACAGTAGTTGCTTCCGGATTTCTGAACCCGGCTGCCAACAACAATGGCCCCGCCTTTGGGCTGTTTGTGGCACTTGCCTCCGGTGGCGACTTGATTCCTCTGCCCTTCGTTTCGCCCAATGCACGCATTCAGGTGATTCACAACGCTGCAGACGCTGCCGCCGCTCAGGTTGATGTGTGGATCAATGAATCCAAGGCCATCAACAGTTTTGCCTTCCGTACAGCCACACCTTTCATCGATGCACCGGCAAATACTCCGCTCACAGTGGCTATCAAACCTGCCGGAAGTACCACCCCGGAGAACCCACTGTGGTCGGAGACCTACACCCTCGAACCCTACAATGCCTACGTGCTGGTTGCCAATGGATTGGTAAACCAAAACGGATACAATCCCTTTAAACCCTTCAACATTTACGTAAAACCCGGAGCCAAAGAAGCTTCGGCCGGTGCCAACACGACTGATGTACTGGTATTTCATGGTTCGACCGATGCACCGGTGGTTGATGTGGTGGAAGTTGGCGTGGGTGCAGGCACAATTATCGACAACTTTGCTTATGGCGAGTTTGCGGGATATCTCAGCCTCCCAACAGCCGATTATGCCCTGGCAGTGAGAGATGAAACCGGAACGGTGACTGTGGCCACTTTTGGCGCGCCACTCCAGACCCTTGGCCTTGGTGGTCAGGCGCTTACCGTGCTCGCCTCAGGCTTCCTGAATCCGGATGCCAACAGCAACGGTCCGGCATTCGGACTTTATGCGGCATTGCCTTCGGGGGGTGCGCTCATTCCCCTGCCGGTGGTTACATCACTTGCAGAAAGAATGGACAACAATCTGAGGTTGTATCCCAACCCGGCGAGTAGCAAGGTTCAGGTGAGCTTCGAATTGCGCAACAACGACCTGGTGAATGCCGAGATCTATAATATTGCCGGCTCGCTGATCAAAACATTGCCGCTTGGCGGATATTCCGAAGGCCCGCACCAGGTGAGCATGGATGTATCCGACCTGAAAGCCGGGGTATATATGCTTCAGCTCAGGACAGCCACCAGCGCTCAGACCCGCAAGCTGTACATAACCAGATAAATACAATTGATTGTTGAACTTCAAAAGCCGGTTTTCAGCCGGCTTTTTTATTTCTGTGTATTCAGCTCTGCCCTCAGGCTGGCAAGTGCCTCGTCGGGGAACCTGAGTGATGCAGCGAAAAGCTCTCTGGCCAGCATTTCGGGGCTGGCCTCTGCTTCCACAGCAGCCAGACTCAGGTGAATGAGCTGGATGATTTCTTCGCGGGCTGCCGAAATCAGCTGCCATGAACGTTCGCTCACATACAGCTGTTGCGAGATGTTGTATTCGAATTCCTCGCGGATATTTTGAAGCATGAGTGCGGCAAGCTGTGCAGCTGTAGCGGCCGAAGTCAGATGACGGTGCACCAGCATGCCCGGTTTGATGCGTTCGACAAGGACAATCAGCCGCTCGGCAGCCTGCACCCTGAGCGGAAACAGTCCAGCCTGGTTATCAGGTGTTTTCTGACTTTCCGGCAGGCGGTTCAACGAAATAATTTGCTGTTCTAATTGGGCCAAACGGTTTGATGCTTCGTTGCGAAAGCGGAATACATACAGGGCCAGGCCGACGGCTGTCAGCAGGGTAAGCCCGGAAATAATGAGGACGATGGTGAGCATGAGGATGTGTTTGCAGTTGTAAAACTAACATTATTGGGGTTTGGTATGAATCACTTCCTGATAAGGTGATAAAATGCCCGTTTACAGCAGGTTTAATTCTTAAATTTGCCCCCTAAATGCATCCTGCATGGAACACCAGGCCATATCGAAGAGGGTCAGGTCGCTCACCGAATCGGCCACCTTGGAATGACCCGCAAGAGCCGCGAGCTGAAAGAGCAAGGAATTGATGTGATCACCCTGAGTATTGGCGAGCCGGATTTCAATACGCCCGAAGCTGTGAAGCAGGCCGGCATCAGGGCAATCGAAGCCAACGACACCCACTATCCACCGGTGCCGGGAACTGCCGCCCTGCGTAAAGCTATTTCTGAAAAACTGCTTCGCGACAACGGGCTGCATTTCAAGCCTTCACAAATCATCGTCTCAAACGGAGCGAAGCAATCTATCATGAATGCTTTTTTCAGTCTGCTCGACGAAGGCGACGAGGTGGTGATTCCTGCTCCGTTTTGGGTATCCTATCCTGAAATGGTCAAACTGGCCTCCGGTGTACCGGTGATCGTTCCATCGGGGGTGGCAACGGATTTTAAAATAAGTCCCGAAGCCCTCGACAAAGCCATTAGCCACCGCACCAAAGCCTTCATTTTCAGTTCGCCCTGCAATCCGAGCGGGTCGGCTTATACCTTTGATGAGTTAAAAGCATTTGCTCAGGTGTTGGCACGGCATCCGCATGTAATGGTGATCAGCGACGAGATCTATGAGCTGATTCGTTTCGAGGGGCGGCATGTCAGTATTGCCGGTTTCGAAGAGCTCGAAGGACGGGTTATTGTGATCAACGGCTTATCGAAAGGATTTGCCATGACAGGCTGGCGGGTAGGCTATATGGCCGGGCCGCAATGGGTGGCCGACGCCTGCAACATTGTGCAGGGACAATATACTTCGGGAAGTTGCACCATTTCGCAGGCTGCTGCACTTGAAGCCCTTCGCACAAGGCCCGAAGACTCGGAAGAGTTGCAGCAAATGCTCCGCGCCTTCGAAAGCCGCCGCAACCTGCTCTACGAAAAACTCAGCGCCATAGAAGGTGTGAAACCTAATTTTCCATCGGGGGCTTTCTACATGTTTCCTGATGTGAGCTGGTATTTTGGAAAATCGGATGGTAAGCGACTGATATCCAATAGCTACGACCTTTGCATCTATCTGCTGGAAGAAGCACATGTTGCCCTTGTGGATGGTGCTGCCTTTGGCAATGCAGAATGCATTCGTTTTTCGTATGCCGCATCGGAAGGGCAGATACGCGAAGCTGTAAACAGAATTGAAAAGGCACTCCAGAAACTACGATGAGTTCAAACAAAACGGAAGCGTTGCCACTCAGGCCTGAACAGGCCACAAGCCTGCTCGATCAGTTTGGCAGGTTGCGCATCCTGGTGATTGGCGATGTGATGCTTGACGCCTATATTTTCGGAAAGGTTGAGCGCATATCCCCCGAGGCGCCTGTGCCGGTGGTATCGGTAAGGGAGCGCACCAGCCGCCTTGGAGGCGCAGCCAATGTGGCCCTTAACCTTCATGCCCTCGGCGCCGAACCGGTGATGATATCTGTGGTTGGAAACGATGTGCGTGGCAGCGAATTCATCGAGCTGTGCGAGCGTTATGGGATGCACACCGGCGGCATCCTGAGGCTCGACGACCGACCTACCACCACCAAATTCAGGATCATCGGAAACAATGTGCAGATGCTGCGCGTGGACGAAGAAACCACCCGGCAGGTGGACACACAGGTTACCACCAGCCTGGTTGAGCGGGTGGCCCGCGAGATAGCCCAAAAAAACGTGGATGCCATTGTTTTTCAGGATTATGACAAAGGCGTCATCGACAACCGGTTGATTGCCGAAGTGGTATCCATGGCCAGGGAACATCATATTCCTGTAGCGGTTGACCCTAAGAAAAGGCACTTTTTGGATTACCGCAAGGTGAGCCTGTTCAAGCCCAACCTCAAAGAATTGCGGGAGGGCATGAATTATACCGAAGAGATCACGATGAGCAACCTTTCACGGGCCGTGGAATTGCTTCAGGAAAAGCTTGAAGCAGATATGGTGATGGTGACCCTTTCCGAAAAAGGCGTGTACATCCGCGAAAGAAATGAAAATGCAGGTCAGGGTCATCATTTGCCGGCCTTTCTGCGCAATATAGCTGATGTTTCGGGAGCCGGCGACACCGTGATCAGCGTGGCAGCCGTTTGTCTGGCGCTGGGGCAGGATGCACGAACCACGGCATTTTTGTCAAATCTGGCCGGCGGGTTGGTATGCGAAGAAGTGGGCGTGGTGCCCGTGGACAAAACAAAACTGCGCAACGAACTGTTGAAGGTGTTGCAATAAATGTTTCCATGACTGAAAAGAAAGTACATATGCCGCCACCTGCGCCCGCTCCGGGCAAAAAAGGTCAGGTGGAGGCCATGTTCGACAACATTGCCCACAAATACGATTTCCTGAACCATTTTCTTTCGGCCAATATCGACAAGTTATGGCGCAGGCGGGTGGTTAAAGCGGTAGCGGAAACCCAGCCATCCAGGGTGCTCGATGTGGCCACCGGCACGGCCGATCTTGCCATTGCCCTGAGCAGGCACAGCAAGGCCAGGATTGTCGGCATTGATATTTCGCGCAAGATGCTCGACGTTGGCGAACAAAAACTGGCGACCAGAAAACTGCACGACCAGATTGAGCTGATACAGGCCGACTCGGAAAATCTACCCTTCGAAGATGGATATTTTGATGCCGTGATGGTGGCTTTCGGGGTGCGTAATTTTGAAGACCTCGACCGCGGATTGCGTGAGATGTTTCGCGTGACCAAAAAAGGTGGCATGGTGGCCGTACTCGAATTTTCGAAACCTAACACCTTTCCCGTCAAGCAATTATACAACTTCTATTTTCGCCATATCCTGCCCGGACTTGGCCGAATCTTCTCGAAAGACAAAGGGGCCTACACCTACCTGCCCGAGTCGGTGATGCTGTTTCCGGAAGGCGAGGCTTTTATGCAGAGGCTGGAGACAGCAGGATATAGCCAGACCCGCCAAAAACGACTCACTTTTGGGATTGCGACCTTTTACAGTGCCGTTAAGGCTTGATTTACAATCCTCTGGGTATTTTCAGCAATTCTTTGGTCTCTTACAACGCTTTCAGGGCAGACGACCCAAAAGTCAGCTGCAGCATCCATTGTCCGCGTTCAATTCAAGCGTAAGGTGTAGCCCATTTGGAAAACAAGATCGCTGAACGAGTCGAACTGCTTGCTTGTGGTGCGCAAATAGTGCAGGTTGGTGCGAAACTCATGTCTCTTTTTCAGTTTCATGTTGGCAACAAAACCGGCATTTACGACCATGCCATCGGAGTTGCCATCGACAGAAGAGTTGCTGAAATTTGTATTAAAGCTTAAGTTGATGCCAGATGGTTTGAAATTTTTCCCGGCACCCAGGCTCAGGCCGGTCAGCCTGTTTTCGAGCAGTGGACTGCTAAGCGTAGTGTGGTTGAGTCCGGCAGAAAAATTAAACCCTTTATTTAAAGTTAGTGTATAATTTCCTGAATACATGGTTGTTAGCATGTTTCCGAACTTTCTGGTAACCGGATTTAGGTCGTCCACTTGCTGTCGGATAAAGGCTGCATTGATGGCATGTTGCCGCGAGGTGTCGGAAAGGATATTGTAATAGGGCATGATGGTGAGGGAGCGGTTGACCTGACGGATTAACACTGAATCGTTGAGCACGATGGCCTGCGCCTGCTGCCGGAATGCGAAGTTGGAATAACCCAGGTTGAGCCCATAGTGAGGCCTGGGTGCGATGATTGCATTGGTATTGATGATTATTCTGCGCGTGGTTTCTGACCTGTTGCCCATGAGGTTGTTGCGGTTTGTTCCGAACATCCCGGTGAATGAAAATTTGCCTTTGAATAAGCTTCCTGTGGGCGAAACGGTGATATTTTCCTGGTCGTTTACGATCTGATAGGTTCCCAAGGAAAAATAGTCCGGTTGAATTCGCTCGTAAACAGTTTCCAGCTGGAAAGGCCCCACGGGAAATGACAAGGAAGCTTTTCCTGCCCATTTCAGTGTCGTACTCAGGCGGGGTGTAAATAGAGGAACGTTTTCGAGCAATGCTTTCGACGACTGGTCAGATGTAAACAGACTGCCTCCTGCTTCGATATTCAGCACTATCTGCCGGAAAAATGTGAGACGGGTAGTCAATCCTGCGAGCAGGTTTTCCTGTGGTGCAAACTTGCCGGTGAGACCGCTGATGGTTTGCTGATAAACACTGTCCTGCCAGTTGGGGATACTTTCGATGCGGTCGGAAGCTTTGAAAAGCATCAGATCCACAAAGTTTGACTGGCTGCCCAGACCAAGCTTTACACCCCAGCCAAGGCGTTCGAACTGTGGGTTTTCCATTGCTTGCCCGGTGAGGGCATCAATTAGCACGGGACTGCGCAACCTGCCGGTCATGGCAGCAAAACGAAGTTTTTTCGGATTGAGCTCGACCCCGGCCCCAAAAAAGGTATGACCAGAAAGCGTGTAATTGTTGAAGTGCATGGCGCTGTGACCAAGATGCAGCTTGAGCCATTTGTAGGTGGGTGTGAGCCCAAACTGATATAAAGGCTTTTCCACATTGAACCCAAAGCGGGAATAGCTGAACGACAATGGCAGATCGACGGTTTCGAAAATACTGAGTTTCAGGTTGCCAAACACAGAATAATTAAGAGGACTACCTTCAGGCTGTTTTCCTCGTTTTGGTTGGCTTGCCAGACTTGTACCAATGGCGCCCGACCAGCTCAGCGGCTTTGCTTTGATCACTTGCTCCAGATCTTGTCCAAAACTCTTTTGTGTGATCAACACCAACAACAGTAGAAATATTTTGTTGATTTTCATGATATTACAAATTTACTTGTGCAAGTTGAGCAAAACCGGTGATGAGTTCCGACCGATTGTTGGAGGTGATGCTCTGATGAGATCTGCACTGAGCTCGAGGCATGTGATTGGTTAACACCGGATCAAAAACGCATTCGAAGCGGACCTGCCCATTCTGATTCGCTCCCGTCAGCAGCCACTGCTTTGAGGTAGTAATCGAATCCCTGGCGGAATGCGCTTGGGCCACGATCGGTGTACGACCTGGAGGCTGCATCAAATCTGCCGACGAATTCCAGCTCATCTCCATCGGGTTTTTTTCTATAGAGGTTGAACCACACATCGTTCCGGGTATCGTAGGACCACTCGAGCAGGATTGATCGCTGCGCGGCATCGGGCTTAGCTTTAAAACCGCGGACTGCTGGTAGCCTGGATGCTTTGGTGTGCATCACATTGCGCAAAAAGGCCGTGTCGGAGACATTGCCGACACTGTCGATGGCCACAAGGGCAAAAGATGAAGGTTGTCCGGGAGTCAGGCTTGCCAGTGTGGAATTTTCGCCAGGTTTAAAATCGCGGTACAGCTTAAAGCGGCCCTGCTCACTGGTGCGGATCAGTCGGTGCACCCGCACATCGCTTGCAGCGCTGGGATACCAGTTCAATTTTACCTTATCGTCCTCCACACTCCATGGTGCCCAACGGGGTGCCGACGGTGCGACCAGGTCGGGAAGGCGTAGCGTAAAGGCAGGGGCATAGGGCGAGGTATTGTAATGAAAATCGGTTGCAACTACGGTATATTGAATTGACCGTGATAAGGATTTTAAATCAACCGTATCTGTAAAACTATTCTCAACAATAGGCCGGCTGGTGAGCTGATACCAGTCTTTGTTGCGGTCGTCGCGCACAAAAACCCTGTAGCCTTGAAGGTCGGCCTCAAGACCGGGATTCCAGTAAATATGAACCACACCTGTGGAATCTACCTTTGCGCTGAGGCCAGCCGGTGCTGCGGGAGGAATGCTATCAACCCATATGGCGGCCTGAATGAGCCCCGGGGTTTCATTGCCGGCTGTATCTACCGCATATACCCTGTAATAATTTGTGATAACGGGAACCGGATTGTTGTCCGTAAACCTACGCTGTCGCAACGGCAACACTTTATCGTGGAGGCTTTGATAAGGCCCGGACGCATTTATGCTCCTTTTGACAGACCAACCTATGGCGTCGGGTGCAATCAGCTGATTTTCAATTTCCCACTCAATCACAAAACTGTTGTCGGCCTGAACGACAGTCGTTTTTTGAGGTGGAAGGGGGCCTTCCATATCGCGGGCCATGCCCGGCACCGACTCGCCGGGCGCGGATGTTTCGGCAAAGGGCGTGATGCCAACGACACGATAAAAATATCGCTTGCCGATTGTCGCAGTGGTATCTCTGAAAAGGTGGACCTCGGGTTGGTCGTCGCCTGTTGCCGAAGTCAGAGGCAGGTTGTTGAGCCGGGTAAATGTTTTATTGTCCGAAGACCGTTCCACATAGAACGCAGTAAATCTGGCTGCGTTGCCAGGCCTGTCCCACATCACATCCACGCGGGCGTGACCACTGACCGTTTGAACCGATTGAACGCTTTGGGCAGGTGTCGGGATACCATCATACGTGGTATAGTGCCAAACAGTGTCGGCACCAAAGCCCGCCTTGTTGCCTGTGGTGCGTAAGCGGTAGATGTATTGTCGCCCGGCTTCCACATCCTTATCATAAAATACCAATCCCAGGGCGGCGGCAGCATTGCCCGACAAATCGGCGGCAAACATGGCCATGGCATGGCGGTTTTCCTGAAGATCAGCCACCAGACGAAGGTCAGCCAGGCCTGAAGCAGGCATGGCGCGTGTAGCCTCGTTACCAAAAAGACTTTGTGCTGCCACGGCCACCAACGGATCGTTGATGTCAGCCTTCGTTTCCCATTCCTGCTGTGGAAGCGCCCTGAAATCACCTATCTTATTGTATTTCAGTTTATTTTCGGCAAAGGGCCATTGGCTTTCGTCCCATTCAGCACGTTCGAGGATATATCTACTTGTGGATGCAATCTGCCAAACGGCAAAATTTTTCGGTGCCCAGCGCAGCACAATCCCTTCGGAGCCGTGCTTTCCGATAATGCCCAGATGGGTGGACGTCTGTTTTAGCCCCGATGGATGTTGCGCCAGCATGGCTGTTACAACTAAAAGAAAGATTATCAGGAGTTTAAATCTTTTCATGACTGATGTTTTCATTACCTGTTAATGATTTTTTAGAATTGGAGAACTGGCTTTTCGCGGTTCCAGTTGTAGTCGAATCGTTTTACGCTGTGCATATTTCCCCACTGCAGGGTGTAGTTGCCCTTGTTGCGGAAAAGCAAAGGTCTGAGTTGTTCCTGGGCATTGTAGGCACGGCTGCGGTTGATGGGTGAATTGATCTGCCACAGCTGGTTGATAAGATGGCTGTAATCGAGCATCGCAAGGTAATCAGAGAGGTTGACAAGCGGATAGACCGGAACATTGGTGTTCTGGATATTTACATTCACCTGCGATCCCATTCCACCCTGATTTTGGTTGGGTGGGACAATTATCTGCAGCTGGGCATTGTTAATATTCACATTTTGTTGTTGTTGCGTGGCTGCCATAGCTTCTTCGATCTCTTGCGGGCTAAGCGGACCGTGTGGCTTCCAGATGGTTCGTCCGGCTGGCAGCTGCACATTGCCAATGCCAAGCGCGTAGCGGGTGGAGTAGCTCCATAGGGCATCAGCTCCGCCATTCTTGAAACCAAACTGACCATCGAAAGCGCGAATATTCACGTTCACAGCATGTTCCATTAACCAGGTATTGTTGTAGTGGCGAGCTTCCGGGAAGTTGATTTTGATTGGCATGGTGGCATTGTGGGCATTTGTGCGTTGTTCGAGCTGGGTGTAGAAAGCATTGAAGAATGCCGGCTGCCCCAGGTCGGGTTTCTGAAACCAGATTAAGGGGCGAACCGGTGTGCTTTCGCCCATATATTGCACCGCATAGCCGTAGAGGTCATAGGTATCGAATGCCTCCTTTCCGGTGATCAGCGCAACAGGCAGCTCGTAGCTCACCAGCGGCAAACCACCGCCATCGGGCTGGGTCTTAATCTCGTACTCGTGCTCGCCCTGTCCGTATGCATTAGGTTTTTTGATGCGGATACGTGGGATGTAGTGCGAAGTGGTGACAGTGGTGTAGGTGCTTTGATCGATTTTGTAATCGGCAAGCTTGGCGCTGAGGCTGTTATACTTGCTGGTGCGGAAAAACCATGCAGTATGCAAAAGGCTGTGGTCGTAGGTTTTCGGGCTGTTGTCGGCCAACAGGAATCGGCTGAGCTTATGCGCTCCCTGGGTGATTTCCGTTTGCTTGCTGCCTGTTTGCCACTGGCCGCCCAGATTAAGCTGATTGCCCTGAAGATTGTTGTTGGATTTGGGTTTGTATTGCAGCCGTGCAATCACACGCACACGATAGATAGTCTCGTTTTTGAGTTGCTGGTAGGGCACATTGAATTTGATCTCCTGACCAACACAGTTGCAAGGCACCTCGATGGTTTTGCCACTTCCGGTTTCGAAAAACTGGACGAGATATTGTGTCTTTGATTGATCGAAGACCTTGGGGTCGCCTATCTCGCTTTTGTTGAAGAGGTAGCACCAGCTCTTGTTACCCAAAGTACGTGCAAAACCCTGAATTTCATCTTCTTTCAGAAAATACCGCTGCCTTACCACCGGATTGGTCGAAAGCAGTTGGTTGGCAGGAATGTAATCTGGTCGTTTTTTAGTCTGGAAGGTGCGGTTGTATTTTTCTTCAACGAGCATGGGGTCAGGCCCTGGTTTCGCTTCATAGCCACGCACTACAAAATCGAGTTTAAGGCTGCTGAGCTCGGGGAGGAATTCTGCGTTTTTGGTCAGGTATTTTGCCGAATAACCATCTGCGCTGTAAATCGGTTCGTCAATGAGCGGGATGGTCGCATTGCCTTTTTTGAGGCTGATGCTGTGAATGGTATAATAGAAGTAACGAGGGGCCTTGTCAGGTTCCAGTTCGTTGAAAACCATGAAGTTACCTTTGGGGAAGTTGAAAGCCACGCGCACATCATCATAAACCTCAACCTGATCGCCTTGTCCGGGGAACAAATCGGCCACGATAGGAAGGTCGCCAAACGGATTGACGTCGCTGCCACATTTCATTTTTTCGCCCGCCTCGAACTTCACGTTTTTGTTCACCGTGATCAGTCCGTTCAGCACAGAAGCATTCATGTACACATTGCCTTTCAAATAGTTAGGATTTGTAAATTGGGCTTCGAGGGTGGCGGCACAGCTGATTTTCACTACAGGCCACTCTCCTTTGTAGAACCAGGTATCCAATGCCAGGCCGGCGTCAATCCCCAGGTAGGCATACGCCTGACCTTTGGCCATCCAGCCGTTGATACCCACATTTTCGCAGCCTGGCACAGCTTTGTAGTTTTTTAGCACGGCATCAAAGCCTGCGAAAAATTCGATGTTGGCATAAAAAATGAGCGCATGAAACTTGAGCTGCTGGTGGAAACCACCTCCAAAGGCAAATCCCGGCGTCTGTGCATCGAATGCCGGTGCTGCGGTGCGCTGGTCCTGCAACATTTGCCCGCCCTGGGTTTGAAGGTTTGAGAGGAGTATTCCGGGGAGCGGCGGCAGATCGGGCATATCAGAACCCATCATGAAATAAAGATTGTATTTCAGTTGGGCAATTTTGATGTCGGCATTGAGCTTGTTGCGTTTCTTGTCGTTCCAGGGTTCGTAATTCTGCGGGTTTGGGGCTTCCCAACTGCCGATATAGATAAACCATTCCTGTGGCGAGGCATGCATGTTTACCGATGCGATACCATTGAGCATGCTTCCCATACCCACGTTGAGGTCGATACCCAGGTCGAAAGTCTTTGCGACAAAATTTATTTTAATGTCGAACTGCCCGGTAATTGTGGCGGCATTTCGATTGTTGAGGGGTTGCATGGCATATCCGCCTCCGGTGAGTCCCATCTTTTCGATGCCGTTGGCTTTTGTAAACGTCATCCACAGGGTAAGGTCGCCATTGAAAGCAGCAGCAGCCGCATCTCCCCCTGTCAGGCCAAATACCACGGTGGCCGAGAATCCCATCTTTCCTTTCTGAGGTGTATAAACAAGGCCCGAGGGACTGTATCCCGGCGCAAAGTTTTGGGGTGGCACCACATTCTCGTAGCCGTCGATTGTGGTAACAGCTCTGTTGGTACGATCCATGTTGTAATGAAAACCACCACCCAGACCATACAGTGACATGGTTGCTGTGACAGGCAATCCTTGCCCGGATTTGGCCAGGGCCTCAAAGTAGAAGTAATCGAAGTTGTTTACATTTCCAACCTGCAGGCCCACAGCAGCTTCCACCCCAATCCCTTTGATGGTTGCACTGACGGAGCCGCTGAACCCGTCACCATATTTCGGGTCGTTCTTGTAGATACATATTCCACCTTTTATCTCGGCCACAGCCACATCCACATCGAGGCTGATGCAGTTGAGCTGGGTGCGGTCATACACATACCGTTTCTTTTGTGGATCGTATTTGGCAAAAATGGTAAAGTCGGTTGCACCACTCAGTCCGTTGGCATTGTCCTTGGAAAGGGTGAATTCAAGCCCCATCGTAAAGCCTACCTCAGGATTGTAGTTCTGAAATCCGGGATTGCCTTTTAGCTTAATGGGGAAACCTGCCAGCTTGCCCTGGGCATTGGGGTTGCTTAGCTGCAAGGCCTGAAGACTAAGCTGGGGGACATCATTATCATTATTGAATATATTGAATCCCTGAAAGTTGACCGATGGGAGAGAAAAACTCGACACGCTGTTTTTATCGTCTCCGGGTTTTTTCTGTCCGCCTTTTTCCCAACCAATGGTGAGCGAACCGTTGAGATTGGCCACAGGCTTCACTTTGTTGCCCTGAATGTTTACGCCAAAACTTGAATTGTCGGCCAGCTGTGCTTTGGCAAAAAACATGTCGATATCGAGCTGGCCCTGCATGACGATACCAAAGTTCACTTTCATATCGTTCTGTGGGTCGCCGGGTTCAAAAGTGGCATCATAGGTGAGCCCGATTTCAGTGATTGGCAGATTGACCTTGCCGTTTAGCCCGCCACCTTGCAGCATACTTTTGCGGATGTCGAGACTCATTTTGTCGATACTGAACCCCCAGCCCCCAAGGCTGCCATCCTCCGTTTTTTGCACCAGATTATTCAGATCGAGTTTTGCCCACAAACCTTCGCCATCGATCACGATGATCGATATGTCAGCTGTAATCCGTTGATTATCCGAGCGCTTCAGATAGTTGGGGAGGGTGATTTTCGGGGTATTGACCAGCACCCCGGTCCAGGCATTTTTAAGCGGATCGTTGTGCATGGGGTGATTGGATGGAAAAACAACACCCTGTGGGTTTTTGGTTTTGGAAAAATCGAGTACAACAGCGTCAAAACCAAGTTGAAATCCGTTCGCCTGCTGGGTGGTAAATGCAGGATGCGAAGCGGTTGCCTCTGCGATCCAGTCGCTTGTATTAGCCACTGTGCTGTTGAAACTGAGGGTGTAGCGGGCTGGAGCCGGTACGATATTGCCCTGGGCATCCACAGGCAGCAGGCGCTCGCGCGAAAAGGCCAGGTTACCTTTTAGCTTTATCTCGGAGACACCTTTGCAGTCGAATTTCACGTAACTGCCGTTGTTGCCGCCCTCAAGCACAAACTCAGCCTGATTTCCAATAGGTTTCACCAGGTTATTGCTAAGTGTAAGCATGCCTCCGGCCTGGTCGATGCCAAAACCATTTGGTCGGATACACACACCCCGCATACCCATGCTGAATTGCTGACCTGTGTTTGCAAGCGGAAGCTCGGCTGCAAAAGCGATATTGGCATAAGCGGCAGTTGGCGTAAAGATCAATCCGAGGATGGTCAGCTCGGCCGAGCCCAGATTGAGCACAAAAGGAAGCGTATTTGGCTGACCGCCAAAATCGAACAGACTGACTTTTTTATAGTACTGTTGCACGTGCTGGCCGATCTGCGCCCAGTTAAGATTTTGATCGCTGAAAGCTCCTTCGGCCACTTTCAGGAAGCTCTCCGGTATCAGATTCTGCGAGGCCGACTTCACCCAAACCTGTGAAATCCCACAAACCTGAGCGTTATTGTTTACCGTAAGGTTCTGAAATTCAACCTCAACTTTGGTATTCAGGAAGGGAACCTCCACAACGCCCGTTCCGCTGCCACCCTGAATATTAATGACCTGCATTTTGAATTTTCCAACATAAATGTTGGCACCGGGTTGAGGGGCCTGCGCACCTTCGCAGTTTGGCGCCGGTTGTTGGCAGGCACCGGCATTCATGCAGTCGGCCACATCGTCCGGGTCAACAGGTATGGCAGGCGGATCGTCGCCAAACTGAAATCCGGGGTTGTCCACGGCCGGAGCTCCACCATCCCCCGGAACACCCGGCAGGCCTGCAGCTTGCTGAATACTGAAAAGAATTGCCTGGCTGTGTCCGTTGTTTTTGTACGACAGTTTGTTCTGGGGATCATAGGCTGTAACCTGCATGGCATAGGTGTTCCCAGGCAACAATGGTGGCTTGCTCTGGTCGTAAACCATCATGCCCACAGCAATATTCGATTGCTCAAAATAGGGAACAACCGCCGGGCTGTTGAATGCATCGTTTGGATTGAGCAGGTTGAGTGCCGTCGCATCCACAAGCCTCAGGCGATAACGCGTCTGACCACTCAGCCCGCTGGGTGTCCATTGAAATGTAAAAAACTGAGGAGTAAGTGCCGTCAGAGCCGACTGATTCTGAGGCGAAAGGATGATTGGTGGATCGTAGGCAGTAATGGGCATTGCGCTGCAACCCGTATTGCCCGACAACAGATTGCCCGAAGCAAAGCCAAACGCCTTGACGCAAACTGTGTACGTGCCCTCGGGAAGGACCCCTGCATTTTCGAGCACATTAAACGAGATGCCCTGCACTATCAGATCGCTTTGCCTAATGGTGCCATTGTAGGTGCTCAATTGATTGAAGGTAAACATGCGTGTTTCACCAGGCGCCATCACGATGGGCGAAACAGGCTGAAAACTCTCTTTGAGGCGGATAACCACTCCGTTGTTGCCCTCGATGGAAGGAATGAGCTTGAACTGTTGTTGTTGCCCGCTAAGGTTAGCCACATTGATCAGCACATTGTTGCCCTGATCGATATAATCTGCAAGATTTGTGGAAAATGGCGGCCGGATAACCAGGCTGACATTCAGCTGCTGAGCTTTTAGTTGAAGCACAGACATGATCAAAGCGAGGCACACCAAAATTTTTGATTTCATAAGTTGGGGTTTTTGGCGGTTGTATTGGACTGTATAGCAATGCTTTGCAGAATATTCTTCAGGTCGTTAACCGAAAAAGGCTTTTGCAACTGGCGTGTGCGCCCGGGCGCTTGTGTTTCAATCCACTGGCTGGCATCGCCACCTGTTACGAGCACAAAGTGGCTCGGAAGGTGGCTCAGCATAAGAATGAGATCCACACCATTGAGCCTGGGCATCTCCAAATCAATGAAAAGCACATCCGGAACAATGGCAAGGACATGAGGAATTGCCTCAAGAGGTTCCTGAAACCTGACAATTGCATCTGGCTCAATTCCTAACGATTGAAGCATTCTGTCGAGCAGGTCGAGGCTGTTCCATTCGTCGTCTATCAGAAAAATGCGCATAAGGGTTGGAAAAACAGGCGCAAATTAGGAAGCACCAATCAGGTACGCTTATGCGGATTTATGAACAGTAGGTATAAACTTGCGAACGGGCTATTTGAGGCAACGAAGTGCAGATGCGATGCAAAAGACCGGATTATGCCCTGATGCGGTCGAAAAATTCCTGTTTGGCGCTTCTGGAGATGGGTATGTTCGAACCATCGCTCATGCGGACATCTCCACCATCGTGACGCGAAACGAACTGGATATGTGCCAGATTGATCAGGTGGGATTTATGCACCCTGAAAAAATTTCGGCTATCGAACAGGCCTTCGAGCTCTCGAAGATTTTTTGAGACAAGCAGGGGTTTGGCGTCCTGAAAAAAAATGGTGCTGTAGCTACCGTCCGATTCACAACGCACCACCTTTTCGGGAGCGATCAAATGGATCCCTTCGCTTGTTGAAATGGCTATTTTCCGTTCTGCCTGAGTGGTGGACGTGAGCTTTTCGCGCAGCAGGCTCATGAGCTGCCTGTCGGCCATGGCAGGAATGCGGCTCACTTTCTCTATTGCCCGCAGGAGTTCGTTTTTGTCCACTGGTTTTAGCAGGTAGGCAACTGCGTCCACCTGAAAGGCCTTGAGCGCGTAGGTATCATAGGCAGTGGTAAAAATGACCGTGCCTTTGAAATTTTCAGCTTTCTCCAAAAAGTCGAAACCCGACATTACCGGCATTTCCACATCCAGAAACAGCAGGTCCACCGTATGTTGTTTCAGGAACTCGAGCGCTTTGAAAGGGTCAGTAAAAGCATAGGTTTCGATTGGGGGCTGGACATGCCGGCTGATGAGCACTTCAAGGGCTTCAGTGCAGTATAGTTCGTCGTCGAGAATGAGCGCTTTCATACCTGATCAGTTTAGTTGTCGTCAATTAATTGTTTTTCAGTAGTTTCGACAGGAAATACAAGATCCACCCGTGTACCACAGGGTAAGTTCCCGGGCGTAAAAAGATCGGTGACGTGTATCTCGGCTTTGGCATTGGCCCGGGCGTTCAGCAAGGCAAGCCTTTCGGCAGTTACCCTCATGCCATGCGAGCGTTGCGGAAGGCGTTGCATCGTTTTCATGGCCTGCGAACGTTGTCGTCCAATGCCATTATCTTCCACACTAACCATCAGTTTGTTGTCCGATAGGCGGAAACTGAGCTTGAGCAGTCCTCCCTCCTGCCTGGGCATCAGGCCATGCCATATGGCATTCTCCACGTATGGCTGCACCATCATTGGCTGGATGAGGGTATGTTGAAGGTTGAGTTGCGGATCGATAAATATTTCGAAATGAAACCTGTCCACAAAACGCAGCTTCTCCATGTCAATGTAGAGCTTCAGGGTTTCTATCTCGCGCTCCAGGCTGATTTTTTCGCTTCTTGCATTGTCGAGCACCATGCGTATCAGGCGTGAAAAACGCGTCAGGTATTCCGAGGCGGTGTCGTTGTCGTTTACGATAATGAACCGGTTTATTGAATTCAGGCAATTGAATATGAAGTGTGGATTCATCTGCGCCCGAAGGGCCTTCATCTCGAGTGCCGCCATCTGGCTTTCCATTTCCGATTTAAGCATTTGTTTTTCTGTTTCCAGGCGATTTTGGCGCAGCAGATTGTTGAGCCTGTACCTAAAAGCCATGATTATCAATGCGATAATAAGAATAACGACACCAGACCGAAACCACCATGTTTGCCACACCGGGGGTAATATCTGGATGGGGAGCACAATTTCGTTGGCGCTCCAAACGCCATCACCATTTTGTGCACGAAGCCTGAAAATATAATTTCCGGGAGCCATGCCCGAAAAATAGATCTGACTACGTTGATCAATGGGCTGCCAGCCCTGCCCACCACCCTGAAGCTGGTAGAACACGTGGTTGCGATCGGGATCGTTAAAGTTGACAATCGCAAAGCTGATATTGATATTATTCTGGTAATGCGCGAGTTGCAGTTTTTCACCATTCGTGCTCAAGCTGATTTTCTGTTGTCGTTCGTCCGTAACCTCAAGACCTGTAAGATACACGCGGGGAGGGGTGGTATCGGGCAGCAGCCTTCCGGGCAAAAACCGGAGATAGCCTCGCTCTGTGCCCGCCAAAATGGCGCCGTCGTGCGCCAAAGACATATTGGCGTAATGAAACCGGTGATCATAAGCGCCCTGTTCCACCTCCCAGCTCCTGACCACATGACTGACCGGATTGATCGAGGCTAAGCCATTTAGGCTTGATATCCAGAGCATTCCATTTCGGTCTTTTACCAGCCCGCTCACATGGTTCGAAGGCAAACCCTCACTGATCGAAAAATTGTCGAAAGCACTGTCGGAAGGGATGCTGAGGTGAATGCGGCTCATGCCGGTAGGATCCGCTGTCATCCAGAGGTAACCTTCGTCGTCAGCCACAAACGATCGGAT
This sequence comes from Bacteroidota bacterium, assembly GCA_016715945.1. NCBI lineage: Bacteria > Pseudomonadati > Bacteroidota > Bacteroidota bacterium. The sequence goes on along the minus strand of JADJXJ010000003.1, from coordinate 627,448 downwards.
CCAGTCGCCTCCCACGCTGTGTTCATGCTGAGGATCGGGTATAAACTGTCTGAAAGATTCACCGGCAAGATCGTAAACAAATAATCCATTCCTCACCGTACCAATCCATAGCCTGTGGTTGGTGCTATCGTAAAACAAACTGAAGACCTGGGTGGAAATCCAGCCGTTGGTTTCGGGCACTTTTCGGAAAATGCCTGCATCCGGCTCAAAATAGTACAATCCATTTCTGAACGAACCAACGTAAAACCTGCCAGGTGTGGTCTCCACAATATCGAAAAGCATTCTGGCCGGTTCGTCGGGTTTGAATTGGCGAAGTTTGCCCGAACGGCGGTCTATCTCAACCACTCCTTCTCCCTGGCAAGCCCAGATGCGTCCTTGCTTGTCGGGAATAATTTTATTGGCCGAAATACGCCCGGGCCATGGCTTTCTGATTGTTGTGATTCGCCCGTTCCCGAGGTCTTCCACATAAAATACATCGCTGTGGTAGCTGGTGATGTAGCGCTTGCGATACACAGTGTCGTCAAGCATAAACGCTACGTTGACAGGTGGGTGGTCTTTCGAAACCAGCTCTTTGTAAACAAATGCCTGTTGCTGTTCGCGCACCTGAACCAGGTAACCACTCTGAAATGCCAGAAACAAATTATTATCGGTGGTTCGGGTGGCCGCCACCACAGGTTCGTTGCTCAATGCGTCGGTAAGGTAATTACGAAAAAGCAAGCGGGTTAGTTTTCCTGAAGCCTTTTCGAACAGATAATTACCAGATATGGTGGATAAAAGAAGATTTTCGACATCGTAATCAAAAAACCGAATCTCACCTTTTCGCACCAATGAAAGTAATTCGGTATGCCGGAACCCTTGCGGCGCACGTCCGGGCTCCCACCGAAAGATTTCGCCCGAGGGGGAAGTAAACCAGAATGCGCCCCCGGCATCATTAAATAATGTAGCAATACCCACAATCGAATATTTCCCTCCTGTTGTTTCGCGGATGTATCCGATCTCGTTGGTAACAGGGTTGTATTGATAAAAACCTTCCGACGTGCGCAGGTACAGACAAGTGTCGCTCTGCTTGTAGTATTGCCTCACCCAGAGATGATCGATATCAATATCCGGATCGCGGGCAATCGTTTTGGGTTGACTGATGGTGTGGGTAAGCATGTTGAACCGGACAATTCCGCTGCGGTCGCAAGCCAGAAACAAAACCGAATCGTTGTAAGGCAGGATGCTGAAAATCCGGTTATTCGGAAGGCTGTTTGGTTGGTCTCCCCTGCTGAAAAATGCCTTGAGAGATTTGCGGTCAGGCGAGAGCATATAGAAACCATTGCGACTTGCAAGCCACAGGTTTTCACGATTGTCCTCAAAGGCCTGATAAAAAAACTCAGCCTTCAGCGCTGTCAAGCCGGGCATGCCAGGAATAAAACGCCTGGCGGCCGACCCGCTGTACTGGATGAGGCCTGTTTGCGTGCTGAGCCATAAAAAACCCGCCTTATCCTGAGTCATCGAAACATAATTCAACCTGGCAAACCCTTTGTCCTGTCCCAGGACATCAACCACCACCACTTTTTCCTGACCAGCTTTCAGAATGAGTTGCAGTGAAAGAAGCACATATAAAAGGGCATGCCTCATGGCTGGCGTGTTGATTGTCGGCAAATATACATAAGGACACAATGAAAAACATATCCCTGTTTCGGGCTCGTAAAAGGCTTTATAAGAGCCATGCAGCCAGGTGGACCAACGCCCCAGATCATCCTCAGGCTGGGATATGCCCCACCCATGCCGCGTGCATTCAGGCGCAGCGCCAGCGAAGTGGTGGTTGGTAAAGGCGAGTGAAAACAAAAGCCTGCTCAGGCAATTCCCGGCAGGCTTTGTGATAGTTTAACGCAAATTAGATTACTTCCCGGCCAGGCGCACCTGATAGTCCATGCCAATGAGTACATCGGCCATGGGCTTGAGGGCCTGCACCTCCTGGTGTTCTTTTTCGAGCACCCGCATGCGGTATTCGTTTTGTGGTTCCTTTCCGCGCACCACCTGGGCTTTTTTGGTTTCGTGGTATGTGAGCTCGATAAACACGCGCAGGTCCACATCGGGCACCTTGATGGCATACAGCCCATCGATAATGAGCATATCGATGACGCTGTAATCGGTAGTCAGCTGGTCAATCTGCTCGGTTACAAGATCCACGCATGGTCCGGTGGAAACTTTACCTGCTTTGAATTCGGCTATGTTGCGCGTGATGGTCTCCCAGTCGTATTCGCCAGGCCCAACCACGTTTTCGATGCCGTTGTCGAGGCGCCACTGTGTGCGCTCGAGCGGATGGATGCGGTAATAGTTGTCGATGTGCAGGGGTTTGGCCATGATGCCATGTTGGCGCAGGCCTTTGGCAATCACGTGGGCAAGCTCCGATTTTCCGGAACCTGATTCGCCCGAGATTGCCACCATCATTTTAGGCTTGCGGTTTTGCAGAATCATCTGGATGATGGCTTCTCCGGCCACACGGTGTTTTTCGTCGATAAGCAATACGTCTCCTAACATATGTTGTTGATTTTGAATTACAAATGATACTTGTCGAGGGTGCGGTCGAAGTCGAAGAAAAGGTGACAGCCATGCTTGAGCTGCTGCACCATCTGGTGCTCGCGCTCAAGAATCTGACGCCTGAACTCGGTCATCTCCTCCTTTTCGCTGTAAATCTGGGCTTCCTTGGTTTCGTCGTAGGTAAGCTCGATGAATACTTTCAGGTTCGACTGCTTGATTTTGGTTGCATACAATCCATTGATAATCAACAGGTCAATACCCTCAAAGTTTGTGATTAATGTATCTACATCATTGGTAATCAGGTCAACACATGGCATGGTCGATTCCCGGTCGTTGTAGAAATCATCAATCACATGGTTGATTTTCTGCCAGTCGTATTCGTCAGGCCCCACGCTTTCGATGCCATGTTGCCTGCGCCAGGCTTTGCGCTCTTTGGGTGGAATTTTGTAGAAATCGTCCAGGTCGATGATTTTGGCCGTGATGCCTTTCTTCTTCAATTTCATGGCCAGGGCGTAGGACAGGGTCGATTTGCCCGACCCTACTTCACCACCTATGGTGATGATGAACTTGGGCTGCAGCACCTTTTCGAGTTCTTCGATTACCACATCGGCTGCCTGTTCATGCTTGCGTGTAACAGTGATTTTATCGTTGAGCATGGTATTCCTATCTGATTATAATTCAATTACCTGCCACTCATTGGCTTTGAGCGCCACTTCTGAGTTATGCACAAAGATAACCGAATTTTGCCCGGCCATTACCCGGCACTGGTGCTGGCTGATACTGAAGTTGTACCGCACATTTTTGAAGGTAATTCCGAATTCGAGTTGTTTCCAGTTGTCGGGCAGGTTGGGTTCCAGGTGGAGCTGTTCGTTGCGGTAGTTGATTCCGGCATAGGTATTCAGGGCCACAAGGATGGTGGCTGCCATCACACCGGCATGGATGCCTTCGCCTGTGGTTCCGCCCTGGATGTCGTTGTAATCGCTGCCCAGGGCATCACGGTATAGTTCGAGGCTGAGTTGCATGTCGCCCACCATGGCGGCCAGTCTGGCATGTACCACCCTGCTGAGCGTCGAACCATGCGATGTGCGGGCCAGGTAATACCGGAGATTGCGATCGAGGTAGTCGTCGGGCAGGCGGTATCCCATGGCGGCAAGGAGCTCATCCACCTCTTCTTTGTTCAGGTTGTAGAAAGCCATGAGTGTATCGGCCTGCTTGGCCACTTTGTAGTGGTCGGGCGATTTGCCTTCGGCCTTCAGAATGCGGTCCATGCGGTACACATTGCCGTAGCGCCGGCGATAGTCGTCCCAGTCGAGCTCTTCGAGGCCAAAGTAGCCGTCGTATTGTGCTATGATGCCTTCGCTGTCGATTACGAGCTTGAGCTTATGACGGATGCTGTCCCACTGTTGCAGCTCGTCCGGACCGAATCCCAGGCTGCGGGCTTTGTCGGCTCCGGCAACATCAATGAGCTGGGGCACCTTGCCAAAGAGCCATGCCACCATGATGTTGGTGTATGCATTGTCTTTGAGTCCGCCTTTCTCGCTGTCGGGCATATGCTCGTGGAACTCGTCGGGACCCATCACACCTTCGATGCTGAAGCGTCCTGTGGCTTCGTCGAGCTGTGCTTTGCTGGCCCAGAAGCGGGCAATTTCGAGAAACATTTCGAGGCCGTAGTTGCGCACGAATGCCTGGTCGCCTGTAATCCACCAGTAGTCCCAGATGTTGTAGGCAATGGCCAGCGACACATGCCTTTGGAGCGAGCTGTGGTCGTCGCCCCATTGGCCCGTGAGGGGGTTGAGGTGCACCACCTGGGTTTCTTCGCGCCCGTCGCTGCCGCTTTGCCAGGGGAACATGGCGCCGCGGTAGCCATGCTGGCGGGCATAGGCCCTGGCCGCATCCAGCCTGCGATAGCGATACATGAGCATTGATTTGGCCACCTCAGGCAACTGGAAGTCGTACCACGGCAGGATATAGAGCTCATCCCAGAACACATGACCCCGGTAGGCTTCGCCGTGCAGGCCACGCGCCGTGATGCTGGCATCAAGCCGGGTGTTGTGAGGCGACATGGATACAAACAGATGATAGATGTGCAGGCGAAGCAGCTTTTGCGAAAAACGATCGCCACTGAGCGTGATGTCGGCCTTTTGCCAGAGATGCTTCCAGGATTCGGCACTGCGGTTGAACAAAGCATCGAAACGCATGTCCTTTTTCAGCGCATTGAGTGCACTTGGCAGGGCATCCTCAACAAAGGTCTCCTTATCGCTGCACAAGGAGACAATCTTTTCCAGTGTAAGCGTCTGGTTTTGCTGGGCATGTGTTCTAAAGACTGCCGAAACCACCGATTTTCCTACTTCATATTGTGGGGTTGCCTGGTTGAAGTGATGGATAGCCGCCACGCAGATGCGGTGTTTCGACTGGGTAGTCTCAACAAGCACAAACATTTTGTCGTGTTCCACGCCCTGCGAAACCGGTGCGAGGTGCTGCTGGTTGAGCGATTTGTAGCGCTCAACGCCGGCATTGATCAGGTCGCCGTCGATGGTGCTTTTAAGCTCGATATCAGCAGAGTAGTTAAGGGGAGTGATCTGATATTTGAGTCCGGCCAGCATCATGTTATCCATGCTGGCAAAGCGCTGCGAACGCACGGAGGTTTGGCGTCCTTCCCGATCTTCCACCAACATTTCGCGCTCCATCAAACCTGTGTCGAAATGAATGGTACGGCGGATGCGAAGGATTTTCGACTGGTTGGGATCGAACCACTCCCCGCCGGCAATGCGGAATGTGACGGGCAGCCAGTTGGGGAGGTTTACAAAGTCTTCATTTTCAACATCTCTGCCCGCCACCTTGGTAACCAGCCTGTTGTACATCGAGGCCATATAGGTGCCCGGGTAATTCACTTTGTTGGCGTGGGTTTCTTCCATGGCACCCCGGGTACCAAAATAGCCGTTGCCAACTGTGAGCAGGGCCTCGCGCGAACGCTCCTTCCTGGTGTCGTAGTCGTGATAGGTGATGCTCCAGCTGTCGGCAGGCAAGCCCTTCCCGAACCATTCGTCAACCTGATCCAGGTTGATTTGTGCCATGTCGTGAACCACAATGTCGGCACCATTGGCATAGAGCTCTGCTTCATTTTCTTCGCGGGCAATGCCCAGCACCAGGCCAAAATTGCCGGCACGGCCGGCCTGTACACCCGACACGGCATCTTCGACCACAACGCAGCGTTCGGGTTCGCAGCCCAGGTTGGCGGCTGCAGTTGTGAAGATGTCAGGCTCAGGTTTGCCTTTCAGGCCAAGCTCGGCCGAAACCACACCATCCACGCGGGTTTCAACGAGTTCGAGCAGACCGGCAGCTTCGAGCACTGCTTCACAGTTTTTGCTCGACGAAGCCACACCAACGCGCACGCCTTCCTTGCGCAGCTGCTTCATCAGGGCAACAGTGGATTCGTACACTTCTACCCCGTCGCGCCGCAACACATCGTTGAAGGCATCATTTTTCAGGTTACCCAAACCGCACACAGTTTCAAAAGAGGGCGCATCCGAGGGATCGCCGAAAGGCAGGCTGATACCCCGGCTTTCGAGAAAATCGGCTACCCCTTTGTAACGTGGCTTCCCGTCCACATAGGGCAGATAATCGTCCTTGTGCGTAAATTCTTTAAAAACAGAGCCATGCTTTTCGGCATGGTGCCTCAAAAAATCATCAAACATTTTCTTCCAGGCAGCGCTGTGCACCAGCGCGGTTTTGGTAATCACGCCATCGAGGTCGAAAATAAAAGCGTCGAAACGTCGGTTGTGCATGGGTCAGGAGTTGTTATTACAGTTAAACCAATGATATCCAAAAGGTTCGATAATGAAAGGTGCGCCGCCGGCTTCCCGCTCACTCAGCAGGTCGCTGCAATACCCGGCATGCGGGAGCATCACCGTGACGGCGGTATCAGAAAGGTTTTGTACGATCAGCAACTTCTCCGTAGCCGTTTGGCGATAGTATGCCAGCACCTGATCCAGCGTTTCCCCATTGTGGTTGGTTACGTCAACAAAGCTATGGCTCCCTCTTCCGAAGGCCTTAAAACGCTTGCGTGCCGCGAGCATGGTTTGCACACGCCGAAAGACTTTGGCGTTAAACGTATCCGGATCTTTGAGCTGTTCTTCCCGTAAGGCCCAGTTGATTTTGCCCCGCACCAGAAAACGGGTATCGTCTTTACCGGTGAGGGCGATCATTTCGCGATAAAAGTTTTCGTCGTTTTCCTTGCCGAACTCATCACCATAGTAAATGACCGGCGTTCCAGGCAGGCTCAGCATCATGCTGTATGCCAGACCGATACGGCGATCGTCGAACTGAAACAGGTTGGCCAGACGGGCCGAAATACCTTCGCCCAGCCTGAAGTCCCACTGGGGTTGGTGGCAATAGTTTTCGTGGATGTATTTCCGGTCTTCCTCCGAAACATACACCAGTTCAAGGCTAAGCTCGTCGTGGCAACGCAGGAAAGTGAACCATTGGCCGGTTTCGGGGATGTCGGGGGTGACTTCCGGGCTCAAGATGTGACGGATAGGTTGAGCCGATTGCCGGGCTATAGCTTTGTAGAACATAGGCATCACCGGAAAGTGATAAGCTGCTTGGCACTCATCGCCCTTGCCCATGTAAGCCACCACTTTTTCAGGCTTCTGGCACGCTTCGGCAAGCAGGATTGTGCCCGGCCTGACATAGTCGAGCACCGCCCTGAAAAACTTGACCAGCAAATGGGTTTGGGGCAGATTTTCGCAATCGGTACCCTCTTCTTTCCACAGGTACGGTATGGCATCGGCCCGGAAACCATCCACACCCAAGCTTTGCCAATAGAGCATGTTGGCCGACATGGCGAGCAGCACCTTGGGATTGCGGTAGTTCAGGTCGGGCTGGAAATTGAAAAAACGGTGGAAGAAATACCACTCGCCGCGTTTCTCCCAGTTGCTTTCCTCCATACCTTTAAAAATGATGCGGGCCTGGCTGTAGCGTGAGGGATCTTGGCTCCAGATGAAATAATCGCGATAGGGGTTGTCTTCGCCTTTGAGCGCCTCCTGAAACCAGGGATGCTCCTCCGAACAATGGTTGATGGCAATATCGAAGATGACGCGGATACCCCTGCGATGCGCTTCGTCGAGAAATTTTCCGAACACGGCCTCCTGCTCCTGACGGCTGAACCCAGGCTCCAGGCCGAGCATGTCGTGCCTGATCAGGTCGTAATTGCGGATGTCGAAGCCGGCATCGCGCATGGGGCTGTCGAGGATGGGCAACAACCAAAGGCAGTTCACACCCAAACCTTGCAGGTAGTCCAACCGGGATGTGAGCCCATCAAAATTCCTTGCATAAAGGTCCACATACAGCGAATACACAATGGCGTCTTTATACCACAACTCATCCACATCACTTTTTGCCGCTTCCGCAGGCCTGAGCGATTGCAGGAATGCATCCAGCTGAGCCGTACCCTCTTGCGGATACAAGCTGTTCCAGAGCTGGTAAATCTTTTCTTTAATACTCATAATCAATGTGTTACGTTTTTTATCTCTTATCACAAAAGTAAATCTTTAAGCTTTTGCAGGGCGGTAAAAGCAGACATTGGCAAGCGCGCAAGTCCCGCAATCGGTTTCGGACGAGAAGAACTGCAACTTGTAGTTACCCAAACTTTATGGAAGCAACTTTAAACTTTATCAAACTTTCGTAGCATGCAAATATTGACTACATTTCAGACATGCAATTGTTCCAATTATAACCTTTAACTAATTAATTATGAGGGTATTAATTCTACTTTTCTTCCTTGCGACGCACCTTTTGGTTCCGGCACAAGTACAACAGGCCTACCTTGATGAGGATGGCAGGGTCATGGTTCGCACCCTGAACGACTTCAATTTGGATCTCCCACCCACCAACAATCGGTTGATCAGTCAGATGCCGGGGTTTCCGAAAAAAATTCCTGCACATCCCAATTTTAAAAACTTCAGAAACGTAACGCTTGCTGATCTGAACGGCGATGGCAAACAGGAAATTCTTGCCGCCTCGCTCAACGCCCTGAGGGTTTTTGGACACGATGGCCAGTTGCTCTGGAGCAAACCACTTACCGGGACGCCTATTTATCCTCCATCTGTTGCAGCAATCGACGGCAGCGCCTCCCTGGGTATTGTGCAGGTCACCGGCGGGGTACCCAACAACGGAAGAGTGTACCTGTTTGATGCCCAGGGGAATACCATGCCGGGTTGGCCGGTCAACTTTTCCAACCACTGGATTTTGTGCGCACCAGCCATAGCCGATGTGAACAACGACGGCCAGAAGGAAATCATCGTACAAACGAGGACTTCCAACAACCTGCATGTGTTGCGCCTCGATGGAACTGTACTCTGGTCGTACAATCTGGGTGGCACACCGGCCATCACACCTTCGGTGGGCGACCTGGACGGAGACGGCATCCCCGACATAGTGACCGGCACTTCCAATGGCAACTTATTTGCATTTGACGGCCTTGCCGGAACCCTCAAACCTGGGTATCCCGTCGTTTCGCAAAACTACAGCCTGTCGTATCAATCGCCCCTGCTTGTTGACCTCGACGGCAATGGCACCCTCAGCATCGTGGGCAGCACACATGGGGATGCCCCACATTATTACGTCCGCAATTTCGATGGCACTTACAGGACGGGCTGGCCTGTGGCGGTTGACGAGAACAGCTGGACCTATTCCCCGCCTGCTGTTGTTGACCTGAGCGGGAACAACGACTTCAGGATTTTCGCCAGCCGCCCCATAGGCGAAGAGCCCAAACCCATGCTCTACGGATTCAACCCGGACGGAAGCCTGATGCCAAATTTCCCGATTGTAAAAGCCGGCGGCCTCGAAAGCACAATTTGCGTGGCTGACATTACCGGCGACGGATCGCACGAGCTTATTTTCGGAAGCAACCTGATGGTGGGCGGACAAGGCTTCATCCATGCCTACCACATCGAAACCGGACAACAGGTCGAAGGATTCCCGCTTCGTCCGACAGGTTTCACCTATATGAACGGAGCCAGCCTTGGAGATGTGAACGGCGATGGCATGCTCGACCTGGTTGCGCTTTCCTACGAACAAACTTTCAGTGCAAGCGATTCGGCTTATATTAATGTATATGAGCTGAATATCCCTGCAGGCCAGGCCAATGTGCGCTTTGGTACTTACAAAGGCAGCAACGACCGCACTGGTTTCATCGCCCGCACTGCGTTACCGGCTTTCCCTGTACCGCAAAACTTTTCGGCCATCGTTAATCAGAATAACGTCGAGCTCAGCTGGCAGGCACCCGATCTGAGCGGCACCAGTTTTGTGCTCGATGGGTATAAATTGTGGCAAAACGATGAATTCATCGGTCAGTATGGCCCAAACACCAACAATGTTTTGATTCAAAATCTCCCACAAGGCGTTCATTATTTTGCGCTTAAGGCCACCTACACCGCTCCCGTTCCGGGCGAATCCCAGGCAGTAGTGATTGCAGTGGATATCGTTACTTCCCTGGCCGAAAACCAGAAACCCCTGATAATCAGGCATTACCCCGGCGAACAAACAATTCGTATTCTTGGAGAAAACCTTCTGTCGGGTGATATCATCAGCCCCGACGGAAAATCAGTTCATTCGGCAACAAGCCGGGACAATCACAGGCTTGAATTGAGAACCAATGGATACCAGGGGCTTGCTTTTATCATTTTGCGGTTTACCGATGGCACAAACCACAGCCTGAAACTCCTGATTCGTTAGGTACTTATGCCTGTAACAAAATTTTGCTTTTGTAAAGCACTTAAAAAACTTTCTTATTTTAGACCCGACTTTTTCTAATCACCAAACACCAATATCATGAGAAAAATCTCTACCCTCCTGGCAGCCTTGCTGCTACCTTTTTGGGGTTGGGCACAACAACCAGCCCAAGAACGCAACAACTTCCCGGCACCACGCAATCTTACAGCCGTCGATGCCGGATTTAAAGCCCAGCTAAACTGGCAGGCGCCCGACTTAGGCGGCGGTGGCGGCGGCACCGTGAAGCTTGACGAAGGCTTCGAAGGCGACTTCCCACCCGCAGGTTGGGTTAAACTGAACCCTGATGGCGGCACAGGCTGGACCAGCCTCAATGCCGGCACTACCCCCATCCCGGGATGGCAGGGAGGCACAGCTACTCCGGCTCCGGAAGGCGGCAGCAAGATGGCCTTCTGCACCTGGAACACTGGTGGCACCACAGCCAACGACCAATGGATTGTAACACCACAGATCACTGTTGAAAACGGCGATCAGCTCCGCTTCTATGTGCGCTACGCCTTCAGCAGCTACAACGACAACTTCGACGTGCGCATCAGCACCACCAGCCAGAACGATCCGGCTGCCTTCACAACTGTTGTGGCCGAGATGAACTTCCACCTCTACCACCACCACCGAATGGCAGCTGATGAGCTTCAACCTGACCGACTTCGTGCCTGCCGGCAGCCAGATCTACATCGGCTTCCGTGAGCACGTGCTCGATAACTTCAACGACGGTTCGGCCATCATGCTCGATAATGTGTATGTTGGACCCGCTACACGCAGCGCACAGCCTGTGGCATACAACCTGCAATCGCAGATTGGCCGCAGCAACGGACAAATCCTTCCCGAGAGGGGTGTTGTGATTGGTTCGGGCTACGATGCAGCTGTAAGCGTAGCAGCCGGAGCATCGGCCGAGCTGATGCAGACCGGAGGTGCTGCCAACCTGCTGCCTGGCGGATACAAAGCCAACAGCACCCGCACCGGCCGCACCCTGCTCCATGACAACGGACCATTCATCAACAGCCCCGGCACAGGTCCTGATGGTTCGGATGAAAGCATCCTGCAGAACAGCACCCTGGGTATGAACACCCTCGGCGCCGGTATCCAGTATGCTTCGGGCAACCGCATGGCCGACGACGTGGTAGTTCCTGAAACCTGGAACGTGGAAAGCATCACTGTGTATGCATACCAGACCGGTTCGACCACAACCAGCACCATGACAGGCGGTTACATCCAGGTATGGGATGGCGATCCTACCCAGGGTGGCCAGATCATCTGGGGCGACATGACTACCAACAGGATGACAGCTACCGGTTGGACCAACACCTACCGCAGGAGTGAAACCACTCCCGGCACCACCCGTCCGATCATGTATCTTGTACTGGAAACTCCTGGTCTGACGCTTGAGCCCGGCACCTACTGGATTGATTACAGTCTGGCAGGCAGCCTGGCCAGTGGCCCCTGGGCACCTCCGATCACCATCAACGGACAAGCTGTGACAGGCAATGCCAAGCAGTTCCTTGGCAGCAGCCAGACCTGGCAGGACTTCCTCGACACGGGCACCGGCACACCCGCACAGGGATTGCCCTTCCTGATCGAAGGTACTGTTGGTGGCGGTGGCGGCGGCAGTTATGTACTCTCGGGATACAACATTTACCGCGATGGCGCCTTGATCGCCACCAATCCACCATCGCAACGCTCCTACATGGATAGCCCACTGCAACCCGGTACTTACACCTACGGCGTAACCGCCACCTACACTGAACCACAGGTGGGCGAATCGGATCCGGTGACAGCCACCGTAACCATCGCCAACAGTGTGGATGTAAATATGCAGAATGGCACGGTTACCGCCTGCAATGGCAACTTCTATGATTCCGGCGGCCCTACAGGTCAATATCAAAACAACGAAAACTTTACGTTGACTTTCCTGCCGGCAACCCCGGGCGCTAAAATGAAGTTCAATTTCACAGAGTTTAATACTGAGGCCAACTACGACTTCCTCAAAGTGTTTGACGGGCCAAATACCTCCTCGCCCCAGATTGGACCAGCCAATGGATTCAACGGAGTGGGCGTGCCTCCGCTTTTGGTCGAGCTCATTGCCACAAATGCTGAAGGAGCCATCACCTTTGTGTTTACTTCCGATGGTTCGATCACCCGCGACGGATGGAAAGCCACTTTCAGCTGCCTGCAATCGGTGGACAACGACCTTTCGGCTTTTGCCATTTCGGGTAACCTCACGCCAACAGTTGGACAGGCTTCAGATTATACCGTTGTGGTTAAAAACCTTGGCCTTGTAGCTCAAAACAACTACACCGTTCAACTCAAGGACAGCCAGGGCAATGTGCTTGGAAGTGTAGCCGGACCAACAATACAACCCGGCGAGAGCGCAAATGCAGTGGTCAGCTGGACCCCTTCCGCACCCGGACCAATGACAATCTTTGGTCATGTTGACCTGCAGGGCGATCAAAATCCCGACAATAACACAACTGCTCCACTCAACGTAGTCGTACAACCCTCGGGTATTGTCGCCATCACCATTGGCGGCCAGACCACCCTGCCCACCTACCGCATTCCCTTCGACTTCTACTGGAAGAACTCCCTGGCACAGACCCTGTTCTATCCCGATGAACTGAACAATACCGCTGGTGCAATCACTGGCATCAACCTGTTTAACAACTTCGCTACCAATCTGCCAGGAAAGGAAGTAAAGATCTGGATGGGCACCACCACCCAGCCCGACCTCTCCGACGGTTGGGTTGATCCTTCCACCTTGACCCTGGTCTTCGACGGTACGGTTGATTTCCCCATTGGCGCCAACACCATCTTTATTCCTTTCAACCAGCCTTACATCTACACCGGTGGTAACCTGGTGCTCTACACCTATAGGGTATGGGAAGACCAGTATTTCAACAGCAACGACAAGTTCTATGTGACTGAGACCCCCAACAAGCCCAACCGCACACGCCATGTGCAGGCCGATGCCACGGTGTACGATCCCACCAATCCGCCTGCTCCGGCAGCCACACAGCTCAAGAACGGACATCCCGACATCACCCTGTTCTTCAACACCAGCGGCCTTGGCGCACTGCAGGGCGTGGTCAGCAATCCGCAGGGTGCACCTGTCGAAGGTGTGAAAGTGCAGATTGTGGGCACCAGCAGCATCACCTACACCAACGCACAGGGACAGTATAACTTCCCCTATGTGATTGCAGGACAGATCAATGTTGAGTTCAGCAAGCTGGGCTACATCACCCAGACCCAGCCGGCCACCATCACTGCCGACCAGACCACCACACTCAATGTGACCCTGCAGCCCATGCCGCAGGTTACGGTGAGCGGATTTGTGGCTGGCAACGATGCCCCAACCGTAGGTCTTGAAGGCGCAGCCGTGGTGCTCGAAGGGTATCAGAACTACAATGCCACCACCGGTGCCAATGGCCAGTTCAGCATAGCCGGAGTGTATGCCAACCAGACCTACACCATCAAGGTGACCAAGGACGGATATCAACCCTACCAGAGCACCGTTCAGGTAGGCGGCACCAACCTGACCCTGCCCAACATCATCCTTACCGAGATCATCCTCTCGCCCAAGAACCTCACAGCTACCATCAGCCCCACCAACCCCAACCTGGTGCAGCTGCAGTGGAACATGATCCAGGAAGTGGAATTCCGTTATGACGACGGGGTTTCCACCGGACAGCTGGGCTTCCAGAGCGGTACCACCAATGGGGTGATTGGCGCCAAGCATCCGCAATCGGCCACCCTGAGCGAGCTGAGCTGGTACCTGACCAGCGAAGGCGGCCCCCATGCCAGCATCGTGATCCGTGTGTTCGGACTGGACGCACAAGGTATGCCCAACAGCGCTAATGTGCTCTATGAAGCCACGGTGACCAATGTGGACAACCAGTGGAACACGCACACCCTGCCGCAACCCATTGTGGCTCAGGGCGGATTCTTCATCGGAGTGGCCTACAACGGCTTCGTAGGCATAGCCACCGACGATGGTGTGGGCGAACCCTGGGTATTCCAGGATGGTACACACTACTACAACAGCAACTACACCTCCGGCGCATGGAGCACCTTCGAAAGCCTGGGTGCCGACTTCCGCAAGAACTGTCTGATCAGGGCCAAGGGCGCTCCCGGCGCAGTGAACTCCTATGCCATCACCCCGCCCATCATCAATGGCGAGCCCATGAGCTACATCCCCGGCAAGAAGGTGGAAACCGGCGAGCCTGCATGGAGCAACAACGAAAGCAAGGCCCTGCAGTACTTCAAGGTGTACAAGAATGGTCAGTTGCTGGCAAGCAACATCACAGAGATGCTCTACAGCTACATGGAAATGCAGCTGGGACAGCACTGCTATCATGTGACGGCAGTGTATGGCTCGGGCGAGTCGGGACCTTCGAACGAGGCCTGTGTGAACATCCTGGTAGGTGTTGACGAGCAGTTGGAAGCTGCCACCAGCCTGTATCCCAACCCGGCCAGCGAAGCCTTCAGCATCCGCAGCCTGCCCATGCAGCGTGTCACCATAACCAATGCCGTAGGCGTGGTGGTGAGCGATGCCATGCTCAGCGGCGAAACCATGCTCAAGGTGCACACCGAAAGCTGGAAAGCCGGCGTTTATCTCATTCAGATCCACACCGACAAAGGCACCATAACTAAAAGACTGGTTGTAGTGAGGTAGTCTGGTGATACCAATTGACGAAACCGGCCGACCCATCTGGGTCGGCCGGTTTTTTTATTCGTTATGACGTTAATTTACAATGTGATTGTTTGATTGACACAAATCAATCTTCAAGGAAAACCGTCTCTGGAATGCTCCCGTTGACACGGTAATTGCTGTATCGGATGACAACCCGCCCCTGGCTGCGGTCTTTGGCTTTGGACTGATCGATTTTGAAATTTCCTGCAAAATTCATGGGAATATCTACCGGTTGCAGGTCGAAACTTACAGTTGAGGTCTCGGGCAAGTCGTAGCTCAAACGGCCGTAGGTAAACTCGACCAGAAAATTTCCTTTGCCCTTGGTATTGACCTCCATCCTCGAAATCCGGGTATTTTTTTTGTCCACCCAAAACGTGCTCAGCACAAAATCGGCTTTATCGTCGAGGGGCACGATCTTGAGGATGTGATTTTGCGCATCATCGCCGGCATAGATAGCTGTGGTACTGCCCGATAGCATCTCCATCACCGAGAAATTCAACCCGCGTTTGGGGATCAATGCAAAACCCGGCGCCCGAAACCTGAACTTATCCGGAGCCTTGTAAAACACCTTGCCCTGTTTCACAGGTATTTTAATGAAATCGACATCCACGTCGATGGTCACATCTGCTTCGAAAGAATTGACCAGCTTTCCCCTGCGTAAGATCTCCTGAACAATGGCGTTGGCATCGGGCTGGGCAGTTACCGTTGTGGCAGCTGCAAATCCAAGAAACAGGACAAACAGTATGCTTCGTTTCATGAGGTGATATCCTTTTTTCGGAAAATAAGCAATGTAGCTATGAAGAATGCAGTAATGTGCAATATCATCACAAAGGCGTAGAAGGAGATTTTATTCCAGTCGACCGGCTCATCAAAAAACAACATCCAGCCGTTGAGATAGGTGGTAAAAAGGTAAGGTTTGATAAGCTCAAAAATACCTATGCTGAAGTTGGAGATGATCGAAAACACAATGATAACAGCCATCGTACCCAATACAGAGCTGAGCGAGCTGGTTGAGATGCCCGAAAACAAAAATGCAAGTCCGGAAACCACCCACATGCTCAGGATGCCATAAGCAAAGGCGGCGGCAAACCGCCACATCACATCGTTCTCGCTGAAGATATTGATGGTGTTGAGCAGGACAATCATATCGCCAGGTTCGTAGAACAATCTTCCGATACCCAGGCTCATCGCCATCAGAAAGATGACCAGCATGGCCACATAAATTTGGGCCGTGATGTATTTGGCCGTGACCAGACCCAGGCGGCTAATGGGCCTTGTGAGCAGCAGGCGGAAGGTGCCACGTCCGGCCTCACCGGAGAGCATGTCGCCTGATACGATGGCCACCAGAATGGGAATATGTATCCACAAACTGTTGAGGATGACATAGCTGACGGTGTACACATTGATCAGTTCGCCCTGAAAAGTAAACACGTCCGAAAGGTTCTTCACCAAAAGATCGAGCAGTTTGCGGCCTTCGGCATACATGCCCACATGGATAATGAGCACGATGATCAGAATGGCCCCAAACCCGATGTAGGTGAGTCCGCGACGAAATAGCTTGCTGAATTCCAGCCTGATGAGTCGGAGCATCATGTTACCTGTAAAAAATAATCTTCCAGACTATTGCGTTGGGCCAGGCTATAGAGGCTGATGTTGTGGGCAACGATCAGCCTGCTTATGGCCGGCACTTCCTCCGGAGCCACCTCAAGTTCAATTTCACCGTTGGGCAGCAGCACAACAGCAGTTCCTTTGTACCGATCCTGCAGAAGTCGGAGGGTTTGCGCCGGTTGGTCAGTGAGCAGGCTAAGGGTGCGGTTGGCCTGCCGGATAAGCGACTGCACTTCTCCTTCGGCCACTACCTTGCCTTTGCTGATGACAACCATGCGATTGGCAACCAGCTCCATCTCGCGCAGAATGTGCGAAGAGATCACGAGGGTTTTGCCCTTTTCACTATTGAGTCGCAGAATAAGCTCACGCATATCGCGAATGCCCTGAGGGTCGAGGCCATTAACCGGTTCGTCGAGGATGATAAGCTCCGGATCGTGCAGCAAAGCCTGCGCAATGCCCAACCTCTGCTTCATCCCCTGGCTGAAGGTGCGCACTTTGCTGTTTGCCCTGTCCGATAAGCCCACCAGTTCGAGCAATTGCATCAGTTGGCTGCGGCCTGGCCTGATGCCGGAATATCCCGCCAGGATCTCCAGGTTTTTAATCGCTGAGAGGTAGTTGTAAAAATCAGGCCGCTCAATCAGGGCACCCACCTTATGCAACACTGCACGATGGCGATCGGTGAGCCGGCTACCAAATAGCAAAACCTCACCCACATCCGGACGGATGAGGCTGAGCATCATGCGAATGGTTGTGCTTTTTCCGGAGCCGTTCGGGCCGAGAAAACCGTAAATATCGCCACGATATATGCTCAGGCTGAGGTCGTCTACCGCCTTGATGCTGCCAAAAGCCTTGCTCAGGTTGCGCAAGGCGACCACCGTTTCGGGTTTGCCTGAGCTCATCTGGCCAGACGCTGTATCCTGGTCTGCGGCCTGAAGCTTCCGGTCCAGTGCGGCCTGAAAATATTCAGCGGCGGGCGTTTGCTCTTGTAAGGCAATAAATGAAAATTGCTGAATCCGGGCGTGTTAAACTTATAACGAACCCTTGCACCAGCAGCACCCGGCTTGCGACGGTTGCGGATTTTACGGATGAGATTTTCGAGTATTAAGCGCATGTGTTAACTTTTTCCTAAGAACACTGAAACATGCACTTTAGTTGCAAACCACGGGCCGCAAAATGATGTTTTGAGAATAATTAACAAAAAAGAAATAAAGCGCCCTTCAGTCCCGGGCCATCACATAAATCCGCTCGTTCGGACGTTTCATCAGGTACTTCTCCCTGGCTACCTTTTCCATGTAGGCCGTATCGTATTGCAGACTGCGCAACTCCTCCTGATTCGACCTGATTTCGTGCAGGTAATATTGCTTCTGCCGGATCAGTGCGTTGTAATTGCGCTGCAACCGCAGGCTATGCTCCAACCTGTTCTGATCGAAAAAAATCATCCACACCACAAAAACTGCCAGGGTGTACAAATATTTGAAGCGCGTAAGGTGCTGAATGATTTCTTTTATCATAGCGAGGCGAAACTACATCTTATCATGCCATAAAATTCCTGCAGAAACAAAATTATTCCACAGGCTCCTGTTAATGAATATCAATACCTTTCAACATGAATATCAGATGTTTGAGCGACCTGAGAATTTCGCCCATATACTCCTTGACTGCCCTGACACTTCCTGGCAACACAAACACAAGGGTCTGATCCATGGTGCCGCATATGCTCCGGCTCGACAATGCCTGCGGTTTTTCCTGCCCGTATTTCCAGCGGATATGTTCCATGATGCCGGGAATTTCCTTGTCGATGAATTTGCGGGCTACATCAGGACTGATGTCCCGCGGGCCGATGCCAGTGCCGCCGGTGGTAAACACGAGATCAATATGCTGATTTTTAGCTTCATCCAGCAGCTGTGCAAGCCGGTCAGCATCGTCGGGTATGACCTCCCTGCAAATGTCGGATTTCCAGCCAGCGCTTGTCAGAAAACCAGACAGCAGCTCCACAATCTCCTTTCCGCTCAGGTCGTCGTACTCACCGCGGCTGGCCCTGTCGGATAAGGTGATGACCATTGCCCTGAATACTTTGGGCGCGTAACGAAAGCTTTCGCCGGGCCGCACCAGCCCTTCCCTGATGACACGCGCAAAAATGCCTTCTTTGGGCATGACGCAGTTGCCCACCTCGTTGAAAATGGCACAACCCTTGCCGTGACACTTCTTACCGATCTGGGTGACCTCAAGCTCGGCTTCATCAAAAATCAGGCGGTCGAGCGGCGCCATCTGGTAAAGCAGCAAGCCGCCGGTGGTGATGTTCTCGGCAAAGTCGCCAAAACTGAAACTGCGGCCGGCCTCAGCACTAAACTTCTCATAGCTCTCCACCCCCAGCAGGCTGACCATCCTGTGCCAGCTTCCGGCATGTGCGTCGCCTTCCACACCCCTGGCATTCAGCCGGATGAGATCCACAGGCCGTTTTACCGTACCCTTGGCCTCCGAAATGTTCACCGAAACAACAAGACCAGCATTTTTATTTTCCATAAGCGCCTTTCTCTCCTGCGAAATTACCTAATTTGGTTCGAGTGAATGAACTAACCGGCAACAATCAACTTAACAACATGGAAAACAATAATTTAACTGAACAAAACCTCGTAAGGGAAATCAGTTTCAGCCTGTCGCGCAATGCTGGCTGGATAAAATTTCTGGGCATCGTGTTGATGGCCTATGGTGTATTTTTGGCATTATCCCTGGTGGGACTGCTCATTGCATGGCTGCCTTTCTGGATGGGTTACCTTCTGAACAGGGCTGCCAGCAAGGCAAAATCTGCCACAGCTTATGGCGACCGATATGCCTTGCAGGAATCCCTGATGAACATCGGCAACTATTTCATCATCAACGGAATAGTGGTCATATTCTCGATGCTGGCTGTCCTGGTCATGCTCATTATTCTGGCAATTTTGGGCTTCAGCCTCGATCCCGAAACCTTCGAAAGCATCCTGAGCTAAGGCCATTTGGTCGGCAACAGCTAAATTTGCGAAAAAAAAAATATGCTGTCGCTCGATCAGGCCCTTGCTTTGCTCAAATCGCTTCCTTACAATCCGGAAAAAGAAGAAATCGCACTAAACCAGGCGCTCGGACGGGTGCTTGCCGAAGATGTGCGCAGCGATATGGACATGCCGCCCTTCGATAAAGCCTCGGTGGATGGCTATGCCTGCCGCAAAGCGGATTTGCAGCTTCCGCTGGAGCTGATAGAAGTTGTGGCAGCAGGGCAAGTGCCCGTCAAAACGGTTGGAGAAGGACAGTGCACCAAAATTATGACCGGGGCGGCAGTGCCCGATGGGGCCGATTGCGTGGTGATGGTTGAAGACACCTCGACGGACAATAATGGCCGGGTGGTGGTGCATTCCATGCCCAAAAAAAGCAACATTGCCCGCAAAGCCGAAGACATCAGCCGGGGCCAAGTGGTGCTGAAAAAAGGCACCTTAATGAAACCGGCGCATCTGGCTGTGGCGGCAGGCGCTGGTGCCACCAAACTCAGTGTAGCAAAACGCCCGCTGGTATGCGTATTTTCCACAGGCGACGAGCTGGTAAGTCCGGACAAATTTCCAGCAAAAGGTCAGATACGCGATGCCAATAGCAGCCAGCTGCTTGCACTTCTTCGTCAGATGCATCTCGAACCAATTTTTGGGGGCATCATCCCCGACCGTGAAGAGGAAACCTGGCACATGATGGCAGACGCATTGCAACAGGCCGACGTCCTGCTGCTCAGCGGCGGCATCTCGATGGGCGATTACGACTATGTGCCCAAAGTACTGCACCGGATGGGTTTTCGGATTAGTTTCAAATCACTGGCCGTGCAGCCGGGAAGGCCCACCGTCTTTGCCTCGTCGGACAAAAACCAGTTCATCCTGGCTTTGCCGGGCAATCCGGTATCGTCGCACAACATCTTTCGCTTGCTGGGGGTGCCATTCCTTTATCACCTCATGGGGCACGATTACGCGCTTCCGGTTGTAAGACTAAAACTTTCGGTTGATTTTTTCAGGAAGAACAGCGAACGCCAGCTGTTTGTGCCGGTGAAGCTGAATGCGTTGGGCGAGGTGGTGCCGCTGGAGTACCATGGCTCTGCACACATCAACGCCATGACCGATGCCGACGGCCTGATGAGCATCCCGGCTGGTGTCAAAGAAATTAAAGCTGGAGAACCCACTGATGTTCGACTCTTTTAACCGGAAAATCACCTATCTGCGGGTCTCGGTCACCGACCGATGCAACCTCCGGTGCACCTACTGCATGCCGGCTTGTGGCATCGACCCTTTGCCGCACAGTGCCGTCCTGACCTTTGAGGAAATTGAAGCCGTGGTGCGTCATGCCGCAGCCCATGGCGTGAACAAAATCCGCATCACAGGAGGTGAACCCCTGGTGCGGAAAAACATCGTGCAGCTTGTGGCCATGCTTGCCGGCGTGCCAGGCATCAGCGAGCTGACCATGACCACCAATGGGGTGTTGCTCGGGCGTTTTGCAGCCGAACTAAAAGCCGCGGGACTACAGCGTGTAAACATCAGCCTCGACAGCGTGGACCCGCAAAGGTTTCGCGAAATTACACGTGTTGGAGACGTGGAAGATGTGTTTCGGGGAATCCGGGCCGCAAGGCAGGCCGGCCTCGAACCTATCAAAATTAATTGTGTGATCAAAAAAAGTCCGGACGAACCCGATGCAGCCGGCGTGAGGGAGTTTTGCAGGCAGGAAGGCCTGCAGCTTCGCTACATCAAAGAGATGAACCTCGAAACAGGTCAGTTTTCGCAGGTGATAGGTGGCGATGGCGGCCATTGTGCCAGCTGCAACCGCATGCGCCTCACTGCCAATGGCGACCTCAAACCCTGCCTGTTCAGCGACCTTGCCTACAACGTCCGTACCCTGGGCATCGAACAGGCCTGGCTGGCAGCCATAACCAACAAACCGGCCTGCGGCTCGGCAAACCACAAAAACCAGTTCAGCAACATCGGCGGATAAAACATCAGTTGCTAACCCTTTCATCCCAATAATTTAACTACATTGCACACAACAAACCATCCAGTCAATAGCCCCAGCGGGGCGACACGCCAATAGCCCCAGCGGGGCGACACGTCAATAGCCCCGTAGGGGCGACACGTCAATAGCCCCGTTAGGGGCGACACGTCAATAGCCCCGTAGGGGCGACACGTCAATAGCCCCGTTAGGGGCGACACGTCAATAGCCCCGTTAGGGGCGACACGTCAATAGCCCCGTTAGGGGCGACACGTCAATAGCCCCGTTAGGGGCGACACGCCAATAGCCCCGTTTGGGGCGACACGTCAATAGCCCCAGCGGGGCGGCACGTCAATAGCCCCAGCGGGGCGACACGTCAATAGCCCCGTAGGGGCGACACGTCAATAGCCCCGTTTGGGGCGACACGTCAATAGCCCCGTTAGGGGCGACACGTC
Source organism: Bacteroidota bacterium (assembly GCA_016715945.1). Classification (NCBI taxonomy): domain Bacteria; kingdom Pseudomonadati; phylum Bacteroidota; species Bacteroidota bacterium. The sequence continues at coordinate 605,398 of JADJXJ010000003.1, read as the reverse complement.
AATAGCCCCGTTTGGGGCGGCACGTCAATAGCCCCAGCGGGGCGGCACGTCAATAGCCCCAGCGGGGCGACACGCCAATAGCCCCGTAGGGGCGACACGTTAATATAACCGCAGGTGCGAAACATCGCCCAACCACCAGGCAGAATAAAAAAATGTTGAAAGCCGATAACCGGAATCTTCCTCCGGTGACAGATGCAATTTTACCAGATCGCTCTTCCATGTTGAAAAACCCCCAACCTGAATGAAAAACTTCATCTAATATTGTTCAGCAATAAATTTTCATTTGTTGCTTTATATACCAAAGGAATTTTACCAAATGGCTAAACTGACACATACCGACGAAAAAGGCAAGGCCAGCATGGTGGATGTGAGCGCCAAGCCTGCGGTGGAGCGTGCGGCATCGGCCGAAGGGTTTATCAGCCTGAGCCCGCAAACCCTCGAACTGATCAGCCAGAACCAGATGAAAAAAGGCGACGTGCTCACCGTGGCCGAGATAGCTGGCATTCAGGCAGCAAAACTCACCTGGCAGCTCATCCCGCTTTGCCATCCGCTTCAGCTGAGCCATATCTCAGTGAAAACCGAGACAACCAGCCAGGGCGTGAAGGTGACCTCCGAAGCCCGCTGCACCGGGCCAACAGGCGTCGAAATGGAAGCACTCACCGCGGTGAATGTGGCCCTGCTGACCATCTACGACATGTGCAAGGCAGTGGATAAACACATGGAGATGAGCAACATACGCCTGGTTTACAAAACCAAATCCAGGGCTTAAGCCGGATGCGCGCTACATTTGTAATGGTGATCCTGATGCTGATTCCCGTGCTCATGCCGGCTCAGGTGAACCATCGTGCTTTTATTCAGCAGGCCCGTTTCGAACTCAGCGAAGAGCGTTATGTGGACGCATTGCGCAGCCTCAATACCGCCATTGGTGTTCGTCCCGACCGCTTTGAACCCTGGTTTTTGCGCGGCGTGGCAAAATACAGCCTGGGCGACTTTGCCGGCGCCGAAAGCGATTTTGGTCAGGCCCTGCAGCTTCACCCCTTGCACATCAGGTCGTACCACTATCGCGGTCTTACCCGCATCCGGCTGGCCAACTACTTCGACGCCATGCAGGACTTCGGCAAGGCCCTGGAGCTCGATCCTTACGATGCCGGACTTCGCATAGCCCTGGGTGATGCCTTGTTGCACCTCAACCGCGCACAGGAAGCCCTGGCCGAATACAGCATGGCCCTCACCATCCAGCCACGCAATGCAGAAGCCTGGACAAAAAAAGGTATGGCCAACCAGGCCATGGGAAAATCCGACGAAGCCCTTGCCGACCTCGAACAGGCCGTGCATTACAACACTTTTTCGCTCGATGCCCGGCTCAGGCTTGCCTTGCTCAAAGCCGAGACCGGACGAAAGGCAGAAGCCCTCGACGAATTTGCCACACTGGCCCGAATTCATCCCGATGAACCCATAGTTTTCTTTCAGCAGGCACTTGTGCAGCTCGAAATCGGCGACACCACAGCCGCTCTGATCTCGCTGGAGAAAGTGAATACGCTCGAACCAGCCAACAACCTTGCCACCTACAACAGGGCACTCATCTACAGTCAGTTAAAAGATTACAAGCGTGCCATCGAACTTTTCGAAGAAGTCTTAAACCGGCAGCCAGCCCACATCCTCAGTTGGTTCAACAAAGGTGTGGCACACATGAAAATCAACGCTTTTCGCGAAGCAGAAGACGACTTCAGCCGTGCCATCATCCTGTTTCCGGGTTTTGTGGCTGCCTGGCTCAACCGTGCTGATGCCCGAAAAACGCTTGGAAACCAGAAAGGTGCATCGGACGACAGGGAAACGGCGGCTCGCCTGCTCGACGAACAGAGCTTGCCTGATCTTCCGGACAGCCCGTTCCGAAACGACTCGCTCTGGTTCAACAAAATCATGCGGCTACAATCGGAGTTTGCCGGCCCGGGCCTGGCCGGCAGGCCACAGTTTGCACCACCGGATGTGGCGCCCTTCGGGCTTTTTATCGTATCGGCCAGGCCACGCGGACAGGAGACCAGGCTCCTGCGCGACGAATTCAGCGCAGCAATTGACCTGAGTTTTGATCAGCAACTGGTTTTCGGATTTGTGCCCAGTAATGAAGCTGATGCGGCCACTGCAATGGCTGATCCATTGCCTCTTGCAGGCAACGAAGCCGACCTTTATGCTTTCATACAAGCATCGCACGAACTGCAGAAAGGAAATTACCACCATGCCATCAACGGCTTTTCTTCCATCGGACACGAGTCGGTGTTGTACCGCGCTGCCCGGATCAACCTCTCAGCAGCCATGTGCTTAAGCGAACTGATAAAAGCCGATGCCCCGCATACTTACGAACTCACCATCGCAAGCGCAGGCGCTGCGCCGAGTCCTCGTCCCGCTGCTCCAAAGCCCAACCTCGACCTGGCCATCGCCACCCTCAGCACACTCACCACAGCATCCGGAAGCCCGGCAGCCGCACACCACAACCTGGGTTATATGCTCCTGCTCGACAAGCAATATCACCCTTCCATCGATGCCTTCAGCAATGCACTGGCCGTGCAACCCGGGCTGGGGGAAAGCTGGTTCAACCGCGCACTGGTGCTGCTCTACCTGTCGGAAACCCGACTGGCTTGCCACGACCTTTCGAAAGCCGGAGAACAAGGCATAGTGCAGGCCTACCCCCTGATCAGACGTTACTGTGCGAAGCCCTGACCAACCCTTGTCGGCACACATTTTTCCGTAAACTGGCGGCGAAGCGTACCTTTAAGTGAGAAATGTAATCCGTGAATTTTAGCTGATCTGCCCACAAGTTGATTACCATCTCAGCCCAACCGACCAATTAACTTACAAGTTACCTCTGGAAATAACACGGCAGGAGTATCAACATGCTAAAGGCCAATGACTTATACTACTATCATTATTTTTTCGTAAACACTTGACAATGAAAAGATTTTTTGTAGGTTTGAAACTTGCCGGCCAATCAGTTAGCGGCACGAAACCGAAGCGAATCTGTGGGGCAGCAAACAGGTAGCACCGGCACGGCAAAAGCCAGACCAGAAAATGCGAAAATACGCATCAACAGGAAGGTTGAGCCAATGCACCACCAAAACCATATGCCATGGCAGTAACAAATGTAGCAATCAACCATACCAGAAAGGTAGTTATGAAACGTGGTTTGAACCGGTTGATGCCATCGGATGGTTCTGATTTGCCGGAAGGGGGAACTGACCTCAGGTATATCCAGGAATTGCTTGGGCATAAAAGCAGCAAAACAACGGAAATTTACACCCACGTTACCGAAAAATGTTTAACTAAAATCAAGTCACCCTTTGATGAATTATTAAAACAACGACCAAGAATGAATGAAATAAAACCTGACATTTGTCAGACCTATACACCCATTTTGCAGTGAATAAGGATGATTTTGGCAGACCTATAAACGAGTTGAACTAAACCGCCCCCTTTCGGAGGCGGTAAAATTCTGGTAATTTTAGGGTGCAAACTTTAAAACTTACCAAAATGAAAAAGAATCATTCTCAACTTGTTGAGCGGCTTCTCCGTGAGATGCAACTCAGAAATTACAGCCCAAGAACCATACATACTTATGGCGAGCTGATGTCAAAGGTAGAAAACTTCTTTCATCTGCCTATTGACAAAATTACAACAAATCAATTCAAAGATTATCTTCACCGGCGTATCACGCAGGAAGGTATTTCCACATCCTGCGTTAACCAGTACATCAGCGCTTTTAAGATCTTGCAAACCGATGTACTTAAACACAACTGGGAGGACATAAAAATAAAACGCCCACGGCGCACCAAAAGCTTCCGGTTGTGTTATCGCTTGCCGAAATAGAAAAACTGATCGCTGTTACACAAAACATTAAACACCGTGCCATTTTGATGCTGGCATACTCTTCCGGCCTCAGGCGTGAGGAAGTACAATTGATAAAGCCTTCAGCCATTGATTCGGCACGTATGCAGGTGCATGTGGTTCAGGGCAAAGGAAAGAAAGACCGCTACACAATCCTGGCAACAAAAACCCTCGAGATCTTAAGGCATTATTATAAGTGCGAAAGGCCTTCATGCTATCTTTTGAAGTCCGCGGAAAAAAAGGAAAGCCCCTGGCAGATCAGACCCTGAACACTATTGTTAAGAAATCGGCCCTGAAAGCTGGCATTAAGAAACAAATCTCCTTTCACACCCTCAGGCACTGCTTTGCTACCCATTTGCTCGAAAAGGCGTAAACCTCCGGCTGATCCAGCAATTTCTCGGGCACACTTCACTGAAAACCACTGCAGGGTATCTTCACCTGGTAACCATCAACCCCGCCAGCGTTGTTTCTCCATTGGATTCCATGAATGTGTAAGGTTTGAATCCGATGCAAAATACTCGCCAGCGCATTGAGCTTGCAGATATTTTCAGCAGCCATGCCAAATCATTCCTGCAACATCACCAGCTTTGCCCCCAACAGCAAAAAGCTTTCGATGCCATCATCCGCTGCCGCACCGCTGCACTTGGCGGACACATTGACCGCTGCGATAGTTGTGGCTACCAGCGTCCATCATACAACTCTTGCCGTAACCGCAATTGCCCCAAGTGCCAGTTTGTTAAGAAAGTGCAATGGGTTGATAAACTGGCAGCCAACCTGCCGCCGGTAAAACATTTTCATGTGGTTTTTACGATCCCACGTTGTTTGCACCAGCTCTTTTCCTGAATCAGAAAAGTGCATACGCTTTACTTTTCAAGGCTGCCGGACAAGCCCTGTTGCAGTGTGCCCTGAACCCCGCGTTTCTGGGTGCACAAGCCGGGGCGGTAGCCATCTTGCATACCTGGGGACAAACACTGGTGTACCATCCGCACATACACATGATTGTCCCGGCAGGAGGGCTTTCAGAGGATCAAATGGAATGGAAAGCATCGGGTAAAAAGTTCTTCCTCCCGGTAAAAGCCCTTAGCCAGGTATTCCGTGGCATACTTTGCAGGCTCATTGAACATGGCATTGCTAACAGCCAGATTCGTTTACCGGATACAACTGAGGATTTTAAATCATTGAAAACCCAATGCTACAGCAAAAACTGGGTGGTGTACTGCGAAAAACCCTTTTCAGGCCCACACAGCCTGATTCAATACCTGGGCAATTACACCCATAGGGTTGCTATCTCAAATCAAAGACTGATACAGTGTGAAAATGAAAAAGTCAGTTTCTCTTACAAAGATTATAAGGCAGCAAGTATGAGAAAAATAATCTCGCTTGATGTAAATGAGTTCATCCGCCGCTTTATGCAACATGTGTTGCCAGAGGGATTCTATAAAATCAGGTATTTCGGATTTATGGCCATGTGCAACATGAAAGAAAAGCTTGCCAGGTGTATTGAGCTTATTGATAAAGCTAC